>WWDN01000059.1:0-6026 GCA_035615875.1 Thermodiscus sp.
ACCTACCGGGGCAGTATTGTCGTGTGGCGTGCAGGCGGCGGCAAGGCCGCCAATGTAGTTACATGGATGGATAGGAGGAGCCTCGAACTCTACAAGACCCTACCCTTGAGAGCTAGAGTGGCTTCTAGGCTCCCTGTACTAGGCTCCACTCTCTCACCGGAGTCCCCTATGGTCAAGCTCCGCATCTTACTGGAGGAGAGGAGGGATCTCTACGAGGGACTGGCTAGTGGGAGGTACCGTGCCTGGAACATCGATGCTTACCTTGTAGAGGCATTGACTGGGGGCTACAAGAGTGATCCGTCGAATAAAGCGTTGATGGGTATAGTGCACCCTAGAGACTTAAAGCCTATCTGGCTGGTGGCCAGGTTACTCGGCCTGCCCAGGATCCCTATCCCCAACACGCTATACCACGATGAGGTTGTTGAGGCCGGCGATTTCGCCCTGGGGGTTGTGATGGGCGATCAACAGGCCACCAACCATGGTACCGGATGCGTGGAGCCCGGTTGTATAAGGATCGGGATGGGGAGTGGGTTGTTCGCTTCACTGGTAACCGGGCCTCGGCTGGAATTGTCGCCTGGCAAGGGCCTTGTCCCCCTGATTATATACAGGGATAGAGCCTCATCCATCTACGGCCTCGAAGGCTATATAACTGGGCTTGGCAGGGCGGTCGAATGGTTCATTGACAACTTCTTCGGGGGAGACTACGGCATCCTCAACGAGGTATCCCGTGAACCCGGTAGACCGCCTGTGGTACTACCATTCTTCTGGGGGTTACGCTATCCCAGGAGGACTAGAGGATTGGCTGGCGTGCTCGGTATCGAGCCCCACCATACCTTGAGAGACGTGGCTAAGGGGGTGGCCCACTCTATAGCGGCCTCGATAGCCTTCCAGGTAAGACTACTCTCTCCGGCCAGCCCGGGCAGAGTTAGAGTAGTGGTTACTGGGGGGCTATCCAGGCTCCGCGGACTAGTCTCTCTAACTGCATCCTACTTGGGACGTAGCGTGGAGAGGACCGTCGACCCGGATACTGCTGCGCTCGGAGTCGCGAGAATCGCGGCTCGTAATTGCGGCGTTGATGGGCCCTCTCCTGCCGAGACTGAGGTTATCGACCCGGCTGAGGGGGTCGAGGTTATCGAGCCCGAGCGCCTCTTTGAGTGGATAGGGTCCCTTGAGTCAGTTAATCTTTAGCTTGACCGACAGTAGTTCCTGGAATATCCTGGAGAGCTTTGTCCCGTACTCGGCCTCCCTCTCTGATAGCCCGGTTGACCTGACGATCCTCCACGTCCATTTGAGTGGTTCTAGTGCTTCGCCCGAAGTCTTGGAGCCCTTCCTGGCTAGGACTACGTAGACGAGCTTGCTCATGGCCCTGCCGAAGACTCCTCTAGCCTCTCCAACGACTGGTAGTACGGACATGATCCCGGCTCCCGCGTCCTCTATCTCTGATAGGATATCCGCTATGAGTGATAATCCCTCCACTGAGGGGCTTGAGATGAAGAGGAGGAGGACAGCGTTATCGGAGCTCTGGGAGAGCGATATTCTGAGGGATCCCACTACGCCCCTCTTATAGGAGCCGGGGTCCCTCGTGTCTATCTCGGACCAGTCTAGCGATGCCTCCTCCCCAGCCAGGTGCTTGGCGTGAGCGTAGAAGAGGCTCATATCCCTATACGTGTGGAGGCCGGGGTATGGAGGGTCGGTCGCCACTATATGATAGCCGTGTCCAGGCTGCCTTACCCTGGAGTCGCCTTCGAAGAACGATGGCGGCTCGCTGCACTCGTCGCTGGCTTCACAGGAGGATGCATAGGAGTTCAGGAGTGATATGAGGGTCCCTCTACCCACGGGGCGTGGATCTTCCCCTGGGGGGTTCGGCATTCTGTCGTGGGAGAAGGGGTTTAGCTCGACAGGGTTACGTGGGACCCAGTAGCTCTTGACTACCATGCCCGGGTTGACCTTGGCCATCGGCTGGTAGTAGAGAGCCAGGAGGCTAGTGGAGAGCGAGGCCGTTGCCACCAGCAGCTCAGCCTCCCTGGCGCAGGTGGAAGCCCTGTTTAGAAAGTAGCGGTAAGTGGCGTTCTGCCTCCACGTGTATAGCCTGTCGGTCGTCATCCTGTTACGCCTGTATAGCCTGCGGGTCTCCTCCATGAGTGGAATCCGTACTCCCCCGATGGAATTGGAGATCCTCTCGGCGATCCTAGTGGTCTCTTCTAGGTATTTCCTCCACTTCAGCGCTTCTATTGAGGAGTCGACGAGCGATATCCACCTTCTCCTCTTACCGGGGCCTAGGACCTCGATCGCGTATACAATATAGTCCTCGGCCTCTCGGGGTAGGTTTGAGGGGAGATCGATCACTGGGTCGTCGGGCGAGAGGTCTGAGGGGCTGGTCCAGTAGAGGCCGCCGTCATCGCCTATGACCAGTGCCCTAACCGGCCTAGACCCTCTCCTCTTACTAGAAACCCATCTGGGGGCGGTACATGGAGGGCACCTGGCGAGCAATGCGTGTATGATACATTTTACGCCATTACACCAGAGGCCTCTTATCGCGGGCCAGGCCTGTTCTAGTGCTCGCTTCAAGCAAGCTGCCTTGGCCATGCAACCGCCCGTACACAGGTCGGATAGAGCCCTGCTAATGGCAACCGCATACGGGTTCACATCCTGTCCTACAGCCTCATACCCTAGACGGGCTGCTTCGAGTGGTATAAGCCCCGAGCCCGAGAAGGGGTCTATCAGCTTCATGCCCTGAGCCCTTTTCCGGACTATATTAACAGCCTCCGGGTCCTCCCTGGCCGCCTTTATAGCCGTCTCCTCGTCTACTCCAGCTAGCAGAGCCAGGAAGCCCCTCACCAGTATCCTAGGCCTCCTCCCCCACCACTTGAATATAGTCGGCCTTCTGTTGGCCTCCGAGGCTAGTATAGCCCTGCTGAGGTCTACGAGGAACCTAGCTGACACCGGACTGCCTTCCAGCCTCCCCGGTTCCAATCAAACCCTTCCCCGTGTTGCTTGTAGAGGGCCCGGATATATGGGGGGTTTAGGTGGCTGTAGCCTCTGCACTAGCCTGGCGGATGGAAACCTTTATAGCCAATAACAACGGGTTAGACGGACTGGCGGATGGGCCCGTAGCTCAGCCTGGTAGAGCGGCGGGCTCTTAGCAGTGGAGGGGTCCCTCCCCCACTGGTGGAGGGGATACCCGTAGGTCCCGGGTTCAAATCCCGGCGGGCCCGCCACAGTATACAAGGGCTCCTAGCCCCTCCATATCCACTAGATAATTACCCTTGTAGGATATAGTGTGGTTTACCCGGGGTTTGTTTTGCTGGATGGTGGTTTGGAGAGGCTGGGTGATGCCGGCGAGAAGGGAGTCTTGCTAGTTAGAGGCTACCCGGCAGTATACGTTGAGTGGTTGGACATGTTCGTGATTGCCGATTTACATCTGGGCTTTGAAGAGGCTATGGCTTCTACTGGAGTGTTCTTGCCGCGCGTGCAGTTGAGGAACGCCGTGCGCCTACTCGAAAGCCTCTCGATGGTCAAGCCTGGGGCTCGGCTCGTCGTGGCCGGGGATGTGAAGCACGCTTTCCATACCTTGACTAGGCAGGAGCGTATAGAGCTTGTCAAGCTAGTTAGGAGCGTTGAGGCCCTCGGTTTTAGGGAGCTGGTGGTTGTCAGGGGCAACCACGACAACTATGTTAAGAACGTGCTGGCGCCTCTCGGCGTCGAAGTCGTTGAGCCCCTACTTGATCTGGGTAAGGGGGTTATCGTAGCCCACGGCCACAAGAAGATCGACCAGGACTATGAGCTAGTCGTAATGGGCCACGAACACCCAGCGATAACGGTGTCTGTCGGCGGGGGTAGGTCGAAGTTCCCGGTCTTCCTAATGGTGCCCTTGAAGGACGGGGGCCAGGCGCTGGTATTGCCTCCGTCTGGGAGCTACCAGGTCGGTAATGTGGTCTCAACGGATAGATCCTCGTATCTCAGCCCGGTTATCAGGGAGAGGGGTGTTGTAGAGGACGCGGTGCCTGTTATTGTCGATGAGGAGACGGGTCTCATGCCTCTCGTAAGGCTGTCTCTGTTGGAGGATCTCTTCCTGGCCTAGCGGGTCCCTCAGCGCTCAGCACTGCTCCTCATCGCACTCCCACGGCTCGGTATTCCCGGCCTATATTTCATTGGGACCGGTGGTGTGTTGCATTGAGGCCCTGTATCTATTATGTAAGGAGTCCGTGGATAAAGCTTTGAGGGGCCTAGTCGGCTGGCCCCAGTATGCATCCAGCCTCCTTCAGGGTCTTGTATATGTTCTCGACTGCACGCTTCACGTCTTCCTCCTTCTTAGCACCAGTTATGACCATCTTCCCACTACTGAATATTAACAGTACGACTCTGGGGTCGTTCATCCTATAGATTAGGCCTGGGAACTGTTCGGGCTCGTACATGCTCCTTTCGAGGACGAATGCTGCCTTGTCGAGGTCAATGTATACGTGTAGGTTCGCGCTGGCCACAATGTTCTGTATCTGGAGCCTGGGCTTCCCGACGATCTCTATCCCCGAGTCCCTGAGGCTCTTGATGATCTTCTTGACGGCTAGCACGAGCTCAGATATACTCTTGGCCCCCGTCACGACCATTTTACCCGACTTGAATATTAGAGCCGTTACCTTCGGGGTGCCTAGCCTATAGACTAGGCCCGGGAAGGTGTCCGGGTTATAGTCTACGTCCGGTATGCGGGCTTCTATTAGGTTTAGATCGAGGTTCTGGTCTAGGATCACCGTGGCAACTATGTTCTCGATCTTGGATTCTGGTTTAGGAAGAGCCTCTCCTCTTACCTTCTCGCTCAATACCGGCACCTCCTTTTAAACTGTGACGGCGAGATATTTAAAAGGCGTATTGACTCCTCGTATAAATTCCCTTAACGGTGGCATGGAGTGATAAGCGTCACTATAAAACCTCGCAGAGACAAGGGTATACACTATATGGGCGGTGGCATGAAGAAGCGAGCAGCCAAGGACGCAGGGGCGGGTGAAGAGCCTAGTCTCACACCGACCACCGCCCATGGACCTACAATACAGGGCACCATTATCTTGATTGACATAGATGATATGGAGGATGTAATGAGGGAACGGGGCTGGAACGAGTACAAGCCTAACGATGCAACGGGGCTCCTTTCAAACCTGGTCGAGGATCTAGTGCGTAGGCGTCATGCAGTCGTGGTACATGGTCTCGACTGGGAGAGGGGTACGGAGGAGGCCCTACTGGAGCTCCCGGCTACAGAGCCTGGAGAGGTTGAAAATGACCTGGTGGAGATAGCTAGACTCATGTGTAGCCAGGCCGGCGTTAGTGTGACTATCGTAGCCGTCGAGGGGCCCGTGGGCTTGAAACCCGTTAGCAGGAAGCGCGTATACATGGGAGTGCGTGGCTATGCTAAGAGGCTGTTAGAGGCTCTTAAGCGTAGGGGAGGAGGTGTTGTCTATGTCGATGGGAGAACAGTCTACGTCAGCCCTTGCCGGAGAAGGTGACCTCTCTCGAATGGAGTGCTGGCGTGCATACGCCTCCCCGGCACTCGGGTTCTCCGCCTGCGTTGACGAACCTCGGTCCGAGCACCTCGTATATGTTGTCTGTTAGGACTAGACCCTTTACGGGCCTCTCTATAGACCCCTTGGATACTAGGAAGCCGAAGCTTATTGTAGCGTTTATCTGGCCGTTGACAGGGTTCGACATCCATGAGCCGATGGTCCTTACCACCAGTATCCCGGTTTCTATCCCAGCTAGTAGATCGTCAATGCTCCCTGCGCTGTCTTTTACATTGATGACTAGGTTTGCGGGTGCTGGCGTCGGAGTAGACCATGGCATCCTTCTCGTCGCGTTTCCGGTGGAGCTCTTTCCCTCTCTTGAGGCGGTGTAGTGGTCGTATAGGAACGTTTTGAAGACGCCGTCCTCGAACACTGCTTTCCTCGATGTGGGGTGGCCCTCGTCGTCCCACGTGGCAGATCCCGGCTCCCATGGTAGGAAGGGGTCGTCAACTATTGATATCTTCTTATCGAGCACTTGGA
>WWDN01000060.1:0-9678 GCA_035615875.1 Thermodiscus sp.
CCGGCTTGAAGAGTAGTAGCGCCCTCGTCAACTCGATCGTACTGGGGCTAGCCGACGCCCTGGGCGTGGAGATGGGCCTGGAGGAGGCGGCCCGCCTCGGGGTCACGGTTTCTAGGCGGGCTGGCCTCACGCTTACGGGCGCCTACGACGACTCCCTGGCCACCCTCCTCCCGGGGGTATTCATCACGGACAACCGGGGGCTCCGAATCCTCAGGCGCTTCACGTTCAACGAGACCCTCTACGCGGTGGCGGCCGTGCCTCCCCGTGAGAGGCCTATTCAGACGGTGGAGCCCGGGGTCTTCGAGTCGTTGGGGAGGCACTACTCTAGGGCGGTGGATCTGGCTTTGGAGGGGAGGTGGGTGGAGGCGATGGCTGTTAACGCGGTGCTCACGCTCGTGGCCACGGGCCTTGACGAGTGGAGTGTGGGGCTCGTATCTAGGGCCCTGGAGCATGAGGCGACCCTCCTGGCGGGGGTTTCGGGTAAGGGACCCTCCGTCTACGCCCTAACCACCGATCCCCGGGGTGTGGCCGATGCCTGGGGGGAGGCTGGCGTCGAGGTCATAGTGGCTAGGCTCCTGGGTGGTGTCGGGTGATACTCAGGGTATATCCCGTGGAGGGCGAGGTCAGGGGGACCCTCAGGGCGCCCCCCTCTAAGAGCTATACCCATAGAGCGGTCTTCGCATCCCTTCTAGCCTGCGGCGTCTCCAGGATAGAGGATCCCCTGGTGGCGGGGGATACCCTGGCGTCCCTGGAGGCGGCTAGGCGTTTCGGCGCGGTTGTAGAGGAGGGTGGTGGATGGCTTAGGGTTGAGGGTGTGTGTGGCAGGGTGAAGCCTCCCATGTGGATCGACTGCCGGGGCTCTGGGACTACTCTCCGGATCGCGACCGCCATCGCGGGCCTCCTGGACGAGCCCGTGCTCCTCTACGGGGACTCCACGCTTAGGAGGAGGCCTATGGGCCCCCTGCTGGAGGCGCTATCCTCCCTCGGCGCCGGGACCCTATCTAGGGACGGCTACCCGCCCGTGGCTGTGAGGGGCCCGGTCTCCCCGGGTACTGTTAGGATTGACGCCTCCAGGAGTTCCCAGTTCGTCACGGGCCTCCTAACAATCGCCCCGCTAGTGGGGCTGAGGGTGGAGACGGTAGGCCCCCTGGCCTCTAAGCCCTACGTAGACCTGACCCTGCGGGTCCTGGAGTGGTTTGGCGCCAGGTTCCATAGGGAGGGGTATAGGGTCTACGAGCCCCTAACCCACGGGTATAGGTCTGCCCGTGTGAGGGTCCCTGGAGACTACTCGTCGGCCTCGTTCATACTAGGCCTCGCCGCAGTGGCCGGGAGGGTTACTGTGGAGGGTTTGATGGAGGACGACGTCCAGGCTGATAGGAGTGTCCTGGAGGTGCTCGGCGAGATGGGGGCTAGGGTTAGGGTGTACGGTGATGGGGTGGTTGTCGAGTCGACTGGCAGGCTTGAGGGGGTCGAGGTCAGTCTAAGGGACTCCCCCGACCTAGCCCCGGCCCTCGCCGCCGTGGCCGCCTATGCCGAGGGGAGGACTGTGCTCAGGGATGTGGGCCACCTGGCCTTCAAGGAGTCCAATAGGATAGAGTCGATAACTTCGGCGCTCTCCTCCATAGGCGTGAGGGCCTACGCCTCCAACGGGTCGATTATAATTGAGGGCGGGGGCGTCCGTGGGGGTAGGAGTAGCTCCTTTAACGACCATAGGATCGCCATGATGCTGGCCGTCGCGGCGGTTCGGGCTGAGGGGCCCGTTGAGATTGTTGGGGCCGAGCGCATAGGGGACTCCTACCCGGGCTTCCTAGAGCACCTAGCCCTGCTGGGGGTGGATACTGAGGTGGTCGAGGGTTGATCGGTAGGCTGTTCCGGGTGTCTATATTCGGGGAGAGCCATGGGAAGGGTGTCGGGGCCCTCATAGAGGGGTGTCCCCCGGGGATCCCCGTTGACGAGTCGTATATAGCGGGGGAGCTGGCGAGGAGGAGGCCTGGATGGGGGCTCACATCCCCCAGGAGGGAGGCCGACTGGCCCGAGATACTCTCCGGGGTGTTCAGGGGCAGGACGACGGGCGGCCCCATACTGGTGTTTGTAAGGAATAGGGATGTGGATTCGAGCTTCTACGAGGAGATAAGGGATACTCCGAGGCCCGGGCACGCCGACTATACTGCCCGCGTAAAGTACTGGGGGTTCAACGACTACCGCGGGGGAGGACACAACTCCGGCCGCCTGACGGCGGGCGTGGTGGCGGCTGGAGCGATCGCCAGGAGGCTGCTCGAAACCGTGGGGGTTAGGGTCTACGCCTACATAACCAGGATCGGCGATGTGGAGGCCCGTGTCGACCCGGTTGACAGCGAGTCCTTCAGGGAGAGGGTCTACTCAAGCCCGGTGAGGTGCCCCGACCCCGAGGCCTCTGAGAGGATGGCTAAGGCTGTGAGGAGGGTTATGGCGGAGGGAGACAGCCTGGGCGGGATAGTGGAGGCTGTAGCCTATAACCTGCCCGTGGGGCTTGGCGAGCCCCCGATGAACGGGCTCGACAGCGACATCGCCAAGGCCCTCGTCTCCATACCCGGAGTGAAGGGCGTCGAGTTCGGCGCCGGCTTCAGGCTAGCCGGGATGAGGGGTAGCGAGGCGAACGACCACTGGATCATGAGGGATGGCCGCGTCGCCACAGCCTCCAACAACATGGGCGGCGTCAACGGCGGCATAAGCAATGGGATGCCCCTCGTGGTGAGGGCGGTGTTCAAGCCCACGTCAACCATCCGGAAGCCCCAGAGGAGCGTGAACCTGGCCACGGGGGAGGAGGCTGTGATTAAGGGGAGAGGGAGGCATGACCCCTGCATAGCAATCAGGGCCGTCCCCGTCGTTGAAGCCTATATGGCCATAGTCCGCGCAGACCATCTACTGAGGTGGATGGCATGGCAACCCCTGAAATCGAGGATCTTAGAAGGCTCCTAGACAGGGTCGACGAGGAGATACTGAGGCTCCTAGACAAGAGGATGGAGCTATGCCGCAGGATGGGCCGCGTGAAGAGGGCATCGGGCACGCTGTTCGTGACCGACAGGGAGAGGGAGAGGCGTGTAATCGAGAGAGCAGGCCCCTACGGGAGCATCTACAAGGCCATAATCAAGCTATGCAAGCAGGCCCAGGCCGGGCCCCCGGGGAGTGAGGCCTGGTTCGACGTATACACCTTCTACGAGCGACTGGCCAGGGCGAGGCCGTCCATACGCCTCGACGCCGGAGACCCGGACATACCGCCCCCCGAGCCCGTTCTAGAGGCGCTGTCGAAGGGTATCAGGGAGCCGGGCGGGCTCTCCTACGCCCCCTCCTCCGGCCTCCTAGAGCTTAGGGAGAGGATAGCCGAGTACCACGGGGTCGATGTAAGGGAGGTAGTGGTGACTCCCGGGTCTAAGGCCGGGCTGGCAGGGTCCCTCAGGGGCGTTGGTAGCGTGGGCGTTATACTGCCTGGCTGGAGGGGCTACCTGAACATAGCCACTCTCTACGACGCCTACGTCGAGACACTCCACACGGACCCTGACAGGGGGTGGAAGCCTTCTCCCAGCCAGCTACAAGGGCTTGCGTCGAGCGTGGAGGCGGTCGTAGTCAACTACCCCAATAACCCGACGGGTGCCGTCTTGTCGAGGAGAGAGGCCAGGGAGCTGGTTGAGATCGCCAGGGACTCTGGGGCCCTCCTGGTGTCGGATGAGGCCTACAGGGACCTGGTCTACACGGGGGAGAGGGTTTCCCTGGCAGAGCTGGAGCCTGAGGGCGTTGTATCGGTCTACAGTTTCTCTAAGACCTTCTCCCTGCCGGGGCTGAGGCTGGGCTACGTGGTGGGGGACCCGGCTGTAGTGGGCCGGGTTAGGGAGTTTGTAGCGTCTATCTACACCTCGGTCCCGGTTTATGCCCAGAGGGCCGCCTTGGTCGCCTTGGACTTGTTGGACCGCGTCGCGGAGGAGAGGGTCAGGGTCTATCGGGGGAGGCTTGAGGCTGCCTTGAAGAGTATAGACAGGGATGTGTTCGAGGTCGTGGAGCCCCAGGGGACCTTCTACCTCTTCCCAAGGATGAAGTGTGTGGAGGACAGCGTGGAATACACGTTCAAGGCGTTGGAGAGGGGCGTGGGCATATTCCCTGGAGCCGCCTTCGGGGGCGAGAGGTATAACAGGTATATCAGGGTATCGCTGACCAGGCCGGTAGACGAGATCCTACGAGGGCTAGAGATACTGGGGGAACTGGCGAGGTGCCGGTCCTAGGGATCATCGGGGCGGGCAGGCTGGGGCTTACGATAGCCCGCTTCGCCAAGGCCTCAGGGATAGATGTCACAGTCTATGACAGGAGTAGCGACGCCCTCGCACGCGCTGGGAGAGAGGGCCTGTCGACGACCGGTAGCCTGGGGGAGCTGGCTGGGGGTAGTGATTATGTGATGATAGCGGTCCCCCACGACGGGATGGCTAGTGTTGTCGAGTCGCTCGCCAAGCTAGGGCCGGTGCTCGACGGGCGCCTGGTCTTTGATATAAACACGTTCAAGCTCGACACTATAAGGTACTACAGCCTCCTCGGCCCTGGTGTGAGGGTTGCTAGCGCCCATCCCATGTTTGGGTCCGGTGCGAGGGACCCCTCTAGGCACGCGGTCCTGATAGTCCCTGTGCCGGGCAGAGAGGGCTACCGGGAGCTCCGGGGCCTGTTCGACTCTATGGGGTTCAAGACGTTTCTAGTCGACGCTCGGAGGCATGATGAGTTGATGGGGGTCATAGTCGGGCTCCCATACCTCATCGCCGCACTGGCCTCACACGTGCTATCGGAGCTCGACGGGGAGGGGTTGCTGGAGCACGCCATGGATTACTCGGGGACGACCTTCAAGCTGTTAACGGTGCTGGCCGGGTCTGTGGCTAGGGATAGCGGGGAGTTCATAGAGTACGTACTCTCCAACCAAAACACGCGTGAGACGATCGAGAGGGTCTACAGGTTCATGGAGAGACTCCTAGGAGACACGCGGGTGGGCGTGGAGGAGCTCCAGAGACTGCGAGGCCTCCTAGGAGCCAGGCGAGTAGAGGACGCATATAGGCGGCTCTACTGCCTAGTGGAGGAGTGCCTGTAGCACGCTGTGGGGGTGCATGCCATGGGTGGCGATGGGAAGATGGGGCTGGTGGAGGCCACGGCTATGGCCGTCGGGATAATAATTGGGTCCAGTATATTCTCGCTGATAGGGGTAGGGGCTAGGATCGCTGGAAGGGACCTGCCACTGGCCTTCGCGTTATCCTCCCTGGCGGCGGCTTTCGTCGCCTACAACTATGCGAGGCTGGGGAGCACCTATGTCTCGAACGCTGGCCCCATAGAGTTCATACTGAGGGGCCTCGGCGACAACCTATATACGGGCGTGGCCTCCTTCATGCTGTGGTTCATATATGTCTCGTCGGTATCACTGTTCGCGAAGACTTTTGCAGCCTACTTCCTAGCCTTGACGGGGTACCAGTTGTCTCCTGTCAACATGGCGGTTGTGGAGTCCATCGTCATAGCGTTTTTCGTTGCCCTAAACTTCAAGGGGTCGAAAGCCGTGGGCCTGGCTGAGACGGCTATCGTCGCCGTGAAGGTCGGCATACTACTGTTGTTCGTGGTAGCTGGGCTGTTCACGATCAATCCAGGCTACCTGGCACCAGACCTGTCGGCGAACGGGTTGAAGGGCGCACTATACGCGGCTACACTGTTCTTCCTGAGCTACACGGGGTTCGGGCTCGTAACCAACGCGTCGGAGGACATAAGGGATCCCAGGAGGAACGTCCCGAGGGCCATCTACCTGAGCCTGGTAATAGTAACCCTGATCTACATCGGAGTCTCTATCGTGGCGGTGGGCAACATGCCTATAGACGAGCTGGTTAAGGCAGAGGAATACGCGCTGGCCAAGGCGGCTGAGCCGTTCCTAGGCAACCTGGGGTTCACCCTCGTATCTATAGGAGCCCTGGTATCGGTTAGCAGCGCTATCAACGCCAGCATATATGGGGGCGCCAACGTGGCATACTCCCTGGCCAAGAAGGGCGAGCTACCGCCGATCTTCGAGAGGAAGACCTGGTTTAACGAGCCGGAGGGCCTCTACATAACAGCCCTGCTGGGCCTGGCCATGGCCGTTGCATTGAACCTGGAGGGGGTAGCGGCCGTCACGAGCTCCTCGTTCATAATAATATACATGGGGGTCATACTGGCCCACTACAAGCTAGCCGACGAGACCAGGGGCTCAAGGCCAATCATACTCCTGAGCTTCATCATAGTGGCCTCTATACTGGCCATACTCCTCTACAGCCAGTACAGGAACAACCCCTCAAGCTTCTACGCCATAATCCTAAGCTACGCGGTAGCCGCTATAGGCGAGTACCTCTACAGGGGGAGGACTCGGAGATCCTTCAAGAGGAGGCCCCAGTATTGGGAGCCCCAAGGCGGCGGGGATCACGATATTAAACCCGGGTCCTAGGATATACTCGTGTATGGCGGCGATGAGGACCCAGCTATCGGCTACCCCCAGGGGAGGGTCCCTCTCCTCCTGGGAGCATGGGCTTATTGGCCTTTACCGAGCCCTCCCCTCTTCCTAGAGGCTTTCATGAAGCGTCCCACCATGTAGAAGGCCCTGCCGGCTCCGTGGAGTAGTATATTCGTCTTCTTGAAGTCCCATCCCCACCGGGTGTATAGTCCCGGCTCTACCAGGGCCTTGAGGACCCTGAACACGTATAGCGTCACCTCGCCGACCCCGAGCTTGCCCTCGACAGAGGACTCCAGCACTGCTATGGCGTCGCTCCACCTGGGAGGCTTCACGGTATCGCTTGGTTCGAGTGATAGCTTGAAGAGTCTTGGCTTGTCGACCTCGCGCCCGCTCACGCTCCCCAACCCGTAGACGGTGTCGATTAGGCTGGCTGGCGGCACGTTGATAGTCGCCTCGGGATAGTGCTCCAGGCACTCGTGGGTATAGGATTCCCTATCCACAGCTATGGCTACCGTCGGCGGTTCCTCCGAGACGGGCGTGTTCCACGAGGCTGGCATGGCGTTGACCCTCCCGTTGGGGCAGACCGTAATTAACACTATCGTTGGCCTCGGGTGGAGCGTGTAGTAGAACCTGTAGCCCTCTGGGAGTTCTGTGAAGGCCATAAATATAGCCACCCCAAGCCACTAGTCTAGCTCCAGGGATTTTAGTAGAGTATAGGTTTAAATTAAGATGAATTTCTTGCTAACGATTTCTCGGGTAGGGGAGCTCCAGCTATTAGAGCAGCTCCAATCGTTGCAATTAACGCTGACATTATTATAGCACCTGCCAAATCGTTGGAGAGCACTCCGGTCGACTCTCCAGTAAAGGCTATTACCGTGGAAACCGTTAGGCGTGCTCCGAAAACGCTTGAGAGACGGAGTTTAAGGCGTCTTGAACTTAGTGTATTCAACGTGATGTGAGTAGCTAGGATTTTGACTGGGAACGTTGTCGCTAGCAGGAGCCCGGCTAGCTTAGCGTAGAGGAGCGGATCCTCAGGAGTCGCATGTAGTCCGGCGTTTATGAAGAATACCGGGGCTAGTAGGCCGAATGTGAGGGCGACTAGCTTGTCCTCAAGGTACCTGCTCTTCTGCACAGTTCTCTTGGTGGCTACTCCCAGTAGAAAAGCGAAAAGTATCGCGTGTACTCCGACATATTCGCTTATGAGAGCTGCTGCAATCAGAAATGATAGTATAAGCCTCAACTCTACCTCGTGTTCTCCGCCGCTAGCCCATTCTAGGAACCTCGAAAGCGCCCATACGGCTATTACAAGCCCAATAAAATATATAATAACTGGTAATGTTATTCCAGCATGTACAAGAACAAAAGCTGTTATACTAATCACATCGGCTGTCATAGCAGTTGCCAGTATTAACTGACCTAAAGGTCTTCTCGTCAATGCCTTCTTCTTTATAATAGCATAGACCACCGCAACACCAGTCGTCGAAGTACCTATAGCAGCTAACCAAGACTCTGCAGTGCTATAGCCTAAGTAATGGAGTGCCGTAAAAGCGGTGAGAGCGGGGGCTAGGAAGCTTATGAACCCCGATAGCAGGCTTGGCCCGATCATCCTCCTCAGGAGCCCGGGGTCGATTTCGAGGCCAGCCATGTACATTATGAACACGCTCCCGATCAACCCCAATAACTCGACCGACTCCGCTGTTGGCAACCCTGAGAGCCCGGCCAGCACGCCTAGTATGATCTCGATCACGGCGGGCGTTATGCCCAGGGACTCGGCTATGAGGGCTCCCGAGGCTAGGAGCAGGCTTACAACGCTAAGAGTATAGAGTTCGAGGCTGAACTCGAACTGAGATCTTAGAAGCGCTGACCCGACTAGCGCTATCACTGCTATTATCGACCCTGCTATGAAGCGCTTGGCTCCCCTCCATCGCCTATACTGCAATTTACAGTAAACACCGTGTGGATAACCAAGGAGGAAGTGATATAAGTGTGAGATAATTACTGGGCCTAATACCGCTGGGGGAGCTGGAAGAATTAGTCTGCAGTCTTAGACGATATTCGGGGCTCGTGGATAACACGATAAACCGGAGGTGTAATCCGGGTGGCATCTATATCAAGAGTCTCCATCTTCATGGCGCTGCTCTTTATAGCCTCAGGGCTTGGACTGATATACGGTGAGTTCGCCGCGGGCGTGCTCCTCGGGCTTGGGGCTGGCCTGGTGGCTGTGGGGTTTATTGGCCTTGCCAGTGGCAGGTCTAGGAAGTCCAACTCCGTGGCTATAGTGTTCGGCCTGTTCTTCCTCTTCAACGGCCTGTGGAAGCTGGGCCTCGTACCTTTCGGGTTGAGCCTGAGATCCGCGGTCGGCGCCCTCCTGGTGGTAATAGGGGTCTTGTTGTTGATAGACGCGTTCAAGTAGGCTGTTGTGGTCCCTGGATTGCACTGGTTGCCCCCGGGTTGTTATCGGGTAGCGTCTCCCAGGGGACTCCCTGGTTGCTGAGCGGCGGGGCAGAAGGTTAAACTAGTGCTGATATTAAACCGGTGTGGGGAGCCGGGAGGGTTAATGGCTGGCCTCTGGGGGTGCGTCTTAGATGTTCCCGGACTTGGATTGGGCTCGCAGGCTCTGTGACGCGGCGTCTAGGGACGAGTACTTGCGCGAGATAGGCAGGGGGTTCACGGAGGTAATTGGTGTCATCGTTGTGATGAGCGACGGGTCTAGGAGGGCCCTGTTGTTCAACGTGGTCGATGGGAGGTGTAGTGGTGTTAGGGAGGCGGGCGTGGAGGAGGCCTTGAGGGAGGCGGACATCGCGCTTGAGGCCTCTCTGGAGACCTGGCTCTCTATGCTCAGGTGGCGACTCACCCCTACTAGGGCGTTGTTCACGGGGAAGCTGAGGGTGGTTAAGGGTAGTAGGTTCTTGATATTCTCTAGGCCTATCGCCCATTACCAGCTGCTCTATCTGGCTTCAAGGATCGAGTAGCCCTGGCTCTACTTGGGGGCACTAGTGGGCTAGGGCTTGGACCGTGTAGTCTAGTATTATCCCTAGTGATATGAGGATTCCCACGGCTAGGTTCTGGTTGAAGGCCCTCGGGATGTAGTTTTCGTCGCGGAGGCACTTGACGTCTCCGTATAACATTATGGCGATCGCCGCCAGGGTCATCGTGAGAGTGAACCACCCGGTCGTGCCCCAGTACATGGCTACCCCTGCTAGGAGTAG
>WWDN01000061.1:0-3429 GCA_035615875.1 Thermodiscus sp.
AGCTCCGGTGAGCGTCCTCCTACCCTGAAGGTCGTAATGGCCAGCTTCGCCGGGCAACTGCTGAGCGATATAACTCCGATGAGATCAGGGTACTTCACCACGCCCTATTTCCTGTCGAAGATGGGCGCTACCAGCCTGGAGAGGGGGATATCCGGGGTCTTCCTGGTTGGTATCGTGAACTCCCTCACCAAGGCCCTGATAGGCTCGCTGGCCGCTGTATACATTGTCTGGAGGGTCAATATCTACGACAGCCTGCTGAGCCGCGTCATAATATACTCCTCGGTGATAGGAGTTTTCATGCTGCTATTCATAGCTCTTGCGCTCTACGTGGTGCTATTCGACAACAGGAGAATATTATCCCTACTAAGGAAACTGCCGTACATAGGGGAGAAGGCGCTCAGCCTTGCCGGGAACGTCAAGATAGACAAGGAATACCTAGACAGGAGATACCTCGTCTACTCGTCCATGATGATAATAGCCTCCGTAATAGTAAATGGACTAGCCACAATGGCCGTGCTAAAATCCATAAACCCGGCCCACAACCTGAGGATCCTGGACTTCATATTCATAGCCTCGATAACACCGCTATTCATCTACGCCCCCTACACGATAGCGGGGCTGGGTCTACAGGAGACAGGCTACGCGGCTCTAGCAGTGGCGTTATACGGTATCCCTGTGAACGAGGCGGTGACCTTCGCATTCCTAGCACGCATACTATTTACGGGGACCGACGTGATAGGACTGCCGGTTATAGCGAAATACCTAGCGGGGGCAAAGGACGCTGGAGACGGCGAGGCCTCTGGCCTCTATAAGCCCTCAAGTAAGCTAGCTAGCCTCTCGCGGAATACCGGGTAGTCGTATTCCCTAGCCCGTGAAATGCTGAGCATGGAATACCTCCTGTAGGCCTCTTCATCCTCTAGTAGAACCCGTAGGTTACCGGCCAGCTCCTCTAGGGTCTCGTATGATAGGCCATAGGCGTCTCTATCGATTATGTCGTGGTAGGCGCCGCCGCTCCTGTGGACGACTACCGGGAGGCCTAGTGCCATGGCTTCAAGGATCGTTATCCCGAAGTGCTCGCCTATCGCTGAGTGCACGTAGACTAGGCTCTTGCCCACTAGCTTGAGTAGCTGGTCGTAGGAGGGGTTTAGCCTGACGTCGAGAACAACCCCGTTCCTCTTAGCGGTCTCCAAGAGCTTCTCCAGGTACCATCTATTGCTCCTCGCATAGGACCCGACAATCCTAACCCCGGGCCTCTCACCCTCTATGAGGCCGACAGCCTTGATTATATCCTCGAACCTCTTCTCCGGGCTTACCCTGCCTATAGAGACCACGTACCTCTCCCTGCTACGACTCCGGAAGCGGCTTATGTATCCGTAGTCGATGGGCGGGTGGAGGACTATGCCTCCCCGGCCGTAGAGTATCTCTAAGAGGCGGTTGGTCCAGGTCGAGTTGGCCAGTAGGAGGCTTGCCTCAGAGTGTGGATCGCCCCGTATGTATCTCTTGGCTAGCCGCGTGAACGCTCCAAGGTATATCCTACCTATACGGGACTTCCTGTATTTCCTGAAGTAGGGTTCCATCTCCCTCCTCGCCTCTGGAGGGAGCCTCCTGTAGTTCTCTGGTAGTAGGGTTTCGAGTGGGAAGTGCACGTATTCCACTATGCTGGCCAGCGTGTTGCTTAGATTCTTGTAGAAGGGGTTGTCTATGAACACTAGATCCGCCGGAGGAGTTCCAGCGCCTAGGATCCTCTTCAGCCCCCACCTGAGCAGGAGCCTCTGGTAGAAGAAGAAGCTCTTAGTCGCGACCGGGATCATGTAGGATACGCCGCCTATACAGGTGTCCCTGAGAAACCTCGTTGCCTCCCTGGAGGGTTTCGTGACTGTCACAACTAACGGTATCTCGAAGCCGGTTTCGCATAGGGCTCGTATAACGTTGTTGACTAGATGGGTCTCGCCTCCATGGTGAAAGCTGTGGTGCGCCACGAGCATCCTGTGCTGCAAGCCTACACCCTCTAGACGGCCAGTATTTAGCGGTACCTTCCCGGGGGGCTAGTCTTCCATGGGTGCTCACTGGTTTAGGTTCTCGTCAGTGATTTTATTAATGCCCCCATTCATGTTGTTCAGAGGGTTAGGAGGATAATTGCAGAGAATCGTGCTATCCATGATCACCTATAACAGCATCAAACGACGTGGCAGAAGACTACTGGAGATGGTCCTGGAGTCCTCCCTCCAAGTCCCCTACGACACCATAATCGTAGTCGATGACGGTTACGACGGGACCGGCGACTTCATAAGAACTTGGGCTGGAGAGCATGGGAAAGAAGTCTTCATAACAAGGTCTAGAGTCGACCGTGGGGTTGTGACGCGGGCGACCGCTAGGCAGACCGCCATAGACCTATTCCTAGAGGCGTACACCAGTGAATGGCTAATGTTCCTAGATGATGATGCGGTGCTGCTTGAGGGCTGGTGGAGGGAGGCGAAAGAATACATCTCGGAGGACCGGGTAGGGATCATATGGGGGGTCAACCGAGACCTCCTAGAACCCGAGAGAAACCTAGAGAAGAAGATTAAAGGATTCAGGCTGAGGGGCGGGCTCCACGATACGCTACTGAGGAGAGAAGCGCTACAGGAGATACCACCCATTCCAGCAACCCTCCACATATACGAGGACGCGTGGATATACTGGAACATGACGTGCCGTGGCTGGGAGTACAGGATAGTAGAGACGGGATGCATCCACTATGGAGGCGACGACCCCTTCCTACACAGCGACCCCAGAGCAGTCTACGAGGCCTACCGCCTGCTAGGCCTAGTGGAGGACTACAGGGATGATGCAGTCAGGGACTACCAGGGCGTTGTGAAGCCCTTCATAAACGTCGTAAGACCGCTCCTGGGACTGCTGGTGAAGATGCCGGCCGCCTTGAGAAGGAGGACTGCTGGGAGGCTTGTAAAGATGCAGTTCAACAAGGCCAGGGCTAGATGGCACCAAGCGATGGCCCGGCTGAAGTATGGTCCCCCCAGGAACCCCTGCGAGCTGCTCCTACGAGACACCACAATATAAAGCGTCTATGCCCCCAAGGGCTACAGCGTGGGAGTAAGGGGAATGGCTAGGGTAATAGTCCTGGGCTTCGACGGCCTAAGCCCGGAAATGGCTGCTAGCATGCCGAGCCTGTCACGGCTCAACCTATACAAGATGGATAGCCTTATACCGTTGACCTACTCCAGCTGGCCCTCCATAATGAGCGGCGTGAACCCGGGCAAGCACGGGATATACGACTTCTTCAAATACAGTAAGAGCAGTGATGGCGGGTGGTCCTTTGACATAGTGACGAGCCTTGACCTACAGTATCCCAGGATAAATGAAATCATAGAGCTTGCTGGCCCGCGCTACAAGCAAAGGTATGCCTTCGTCAACCCGATCCCCAGTTATCCC
>WWDN01000062.1:0-2541 GCA_035615875.1 Thermodiscus sp.
ATACCGCACGAGCTGATGCTTGATGAGGCTCGATGCCGCTGAACCCGCCGTCCCCAGTAGCTTATCTCTTCCCTGTCATAGGCTATAATCCTTTACCCGGAGCCCTCTCCCGGGGAGGCTTCAATCCACGACGGTGTATGGGGGTCGATTTCTTGGCCTTTGCTTCTGGATGGTGTGATTAAGAGCTAGAAGGTTCCTTCAGGGCTGTTAGGAGAGTATGGTAGGGATACTGGGGTTTGATGGAGTCGCATGGGAGGTGCAGTGCTACGGTAGCTATATACTCTTGTAAATACATGTATCCAAGCATATATACTATGATACCGTACTAGGAGGCTGGTAGCATTGGAGTGACGCTCAGGATAACCAGGGAATCCATGGACAAGGCCAGAGAACGATACCGGCTCGTGGGAGTACACTGCGTCTCCTGCAAGAGGGTCATAGAGACGGAGCTTTCGAGGATACCTGGGGTAGAGAGGGCCGAGGTGGACCCCAACACGGGGACCCTCACCCTAACCCTGGCAGGTGGCGTGGATAGGAGGGAGATAGTCGAGGCGGTCCGCCGGGTGGGATACGATATAGTGCTTGAGAGGCTCGTGTTCCGTGTCGAGGGCTTGAAGGAGGGGATGGGGAAGCCCATTGAGGAGAAGCTCAAGGGGATCCCCGGCGTAGTGGATGCAAGGGTCTACGAGGCCGGGAGGATAGTCAGGATAGAGTTCGACCCCCTAGCCACTTCTAGCAACGATATAGTGGGCCGGCTCGCGGTTATGGGGTTGAAGGCGGAGCCCCTGGAGAGCGGGTCCAAGAGAGACTACACGCGATACGCGCTAGCCACGGTCGCCATATCGACCCTAGTGTACGCCGCGGGGCTACTCACAGGCTCTACACTGCTAGCCGCGGTGGCGGGCTTAGTGGCCTACCTAGTAGCCTTCTACGAGTTCGTCGTACCAGCCCTCAAGGCGGCGCTGCACGGGTACTTGATAATGGACACCCTCCTAGCCCTAGGCACGACAGTGGCGCTAGCTTTAAGCGTCTACGGCCTACTCACGGGCGGGCCGCTCTACTTCGACGCAATAGTTTTCATAACACTCTTCGTCCTAGCCGGGAGGTACGTCGAGGAGAGGCTGAGGAACAGGGCCGAGAAGATACTGGCGGCCTCCAAGGAGATACTGCCCGAGAAGGCCAGGGTCGAGAGACAAGGGACCCTCCTGGAGATCCCGGAGAGCGAGGTGAAGCCCGGCGAGACAGTAGTCGTTAGGGCTGGGGAGAGGATACCGGTAGACGGGAGGATACACTCTGGCACGGGAGAAGTCGACGAGAGCCCGGTAACCGGGGAATCGGAGCCGCGTCACGTGGCCACGGGAGACCTCGTACTGGCGGGGTCCACCCTGGTTAGGGGATGGCTCAGGGTAACGGCCCTCAGGACCGGGAGGTTTAGGCTCGTCGCTAGGGCTCTAGAGGCGGCCAGGGAGGCGGGCCTCTACAAGCCGAGGCTTCAGGAGATCGCCGACCGCGTGGTCGCGTTGTTTGTACCGGTAGTCCTGGCGGTGGCCGCGGCCACGGTGGCGGGCCACATAATACTGGGGTCGACGATAACCACCGCGTTGCTTGCGGCGGCTACCGTGCTGGTTGTTGCTTGCCCCTGTGCCCTCGGGATAGCGATTCCAACGGGGGTGGCTGCATCCGTCGCCAGGGCTTACAGGATGGGCTTGATATTGAAGAGGCCTGACGTGCTGGAGCAGCTGGCCTGCGTTGGGATAGTGGCCTTCGATAAGACGGGGACCCTCACTAGGGGCAGGCCAGTTGTGGTTGATGCTAAACCGGTTGAGGGACCCCTGGAGGAGTCCCTGAGACTGGCCGCAGCCCTGGAATCAGGTAGCAACCACCCGCTGGCCCGGGCCATAGTAAACTACTACAAAACCGCCTATAGGGGTGATCCCCCGAGGCCCGAGTCCCTGGACGAGGTGCCCGGCCTGGGCCTAGTCGGCGTGGTTGACGGCTTAAGCGTGGCCGTGGGCGGGACTAGGCTGCTGGAGGAGCTGGGCCTAGAGGAGCCTCGTGTAGGGGTCGAAGGCTATACTAGGGTCTATGTCGTGGTTGACAATGTTGTCCGGGCCGTGATAGGCTTGGAAGACAAGATAAGGGAGGACGCCGTCCGGCTCGTGAAGACGCTACAGGGGATGGGCGTGAAGACCTGCATTCTCTCCGGAGACGCTCAGCCAGCCGTGGAGAGGGTTGCTGAGAGGCTGGGCATACCAGGCGACTGTGCTCTCGGGCGTTTGGACCCGCTGGGGAAGGCCGAGCGTATATCGAGGCTTAGGCGTGAGGCTCCCGTAGCCTATGTGGGCGATGGAGTCAACGATGGGCCCGCGCTGGCGGAGGCTGATGTTGGCATAGCGGTTAACGAGGCCTTGGATGTGGCCCGGCAGGCGGGGGACATCGTGTTGGCCCGCAACAACATGGAGCTAGTGGTGTATGCTATGGAGTTGGCGCGGCGGGCGGCTAGGACGATTAGGTTCAACCTGTTCTGGGCCTTCGCCTACA
>WWDN01000063.1:0-4474 GCA_035615875.1 Thermodiscus sp.
CATCACTCCTAGCAGTCAGCTACAACGGGCTCGGCATAGGCAAGGCCGTGCAGTACACGGTGCTACCGGTGCCCAGGTGGAGGCCCTCGCCCCACGCTTCCAGGTACTACCGGGTCGAGGAGAGCCTTGAAGCCTGGAGGAGCCGTGGGGGCAGGTGGAGGGGCTATACCAGTCCGGCCTACGCGATACTCCTAGACTCTCTCTCACGGGGCAGCCTGGCTCCCGTGACTATAAGTCATAGCGACAGGAGGGCCAAGGAGATAACAGCCTACCTCAAGGCCATCATATCCTTCGAGGCCGCCAGGAACAACATACCAATATCCTACTCGACGGAGATAGAGGTGAACATGCTGTGGGCGAGGATAGCCGCATAGAAAGGTTCCTAGAGGAAGCCGGGAACCTGCCGGATAGCCTGAGGAGGCTCATAGAGGAGGCCTACCAGGCAGCACCGCGATACGGGTCCCTCATAGGCAGGGTCTCACGCTTCTACCCAGTCACCGTGGGCGGGTCGCAGAGGGTCGTCGTGGAGGTAGACCCAGAGACCTACTATGGAGATAGCAGGCTCCCCGTGCACAGGATAGGCGATTACCTGGCCATCGTTGACTTGAAGGGCAGGCTCGTCCTGGGCAGGGTCTCAAGCATAGAGAGGAGCGACCTCCTATCCATACTAGGGGGGCAGAGGCCGCCCGACACGATGCCCTCCATAATAGACCCCAACAGCCTCGCCACAACCACCCTAGTCGCGGTAGAGCCGGTGATGGAGTCCGACATAGAGCTGTCGAAGCCGCCAGTCCCAGCCTCGACGAGCATAGAGCCCCAGAGCCCGGTAGTGGATCCGAGCCCCGAGACGACTAGGAGGCTCCTAAACCTGCCCGGCTCCGGGGCACTACTGGGGGCCCTCGCCACGCCCAGCGGCTTGGTCAAGGAGGGAGCCATACCCGTGTATCTCCCCTTCAAGGTCTTCCTCCAGCACGTGTTGATCATAGGCACGACTGGCTCCGGAAAGACTACCCTTCTCAAGAACATGGCCTCCCACGTGTACAGTAGGGTGGACGGCGACACTCCTGCAATGGTCTTCATAGACCTTAACCAGGACTTCATACAGATACTCTTCGACCCACTACCCCATCCCCAGGACCCGGATTCCGCCGCTGTAAGAGCGAGGCTCTACGAGGGCGTCGGGCCGGTCAGGGGAGTCATAGTAGTGGTGCCCATGGTTGATTACGTGGTGGAGGAGCTCGTCGAGCACCTAGACCTTGAAGGAGGGGATAGCTGGTGCATGATAGCGCGTGCGGCGGCTGAGAGGCACTTCAACGAGTCCATAAGGCCGATAGTGGAGGCGCTGGACCCGGCCATGATTGACTCCCTGAGGGTCAACACTGTAGGGTCCAGGCGGGGCCTGTGCAGGGTCGAGTACGTGCTGGGCGGGAGGACGATAGTATACATCCCCTACGCCGTGAACACGATGAAATCCACCTCGGCCACCATATCCAAGCTCATGCCGGGTCTAACACTGCTATCGCTACAGCTGTTCAAGAGGACCCGGGAGAAGTACAGGAGGATCCACGGCTTCTACCCACCCCTAATAGCCATGGCGGCCGCGGTAGACTCCTACCTCTCGGCGATAGCCTCGAAGACCACTCCAAGGGACAGGCCCCACGGCATCCTAGCCGGGGAGATAGCCGAGTTCCTGTCCAACAGGCTCAGGGTGTTGGAGGCGGGGAGGCACGGGCCCGAGTACTATATAGGGGTCCCCGTGGCCGGGCTGGGCAAGAGCCTCGTGGACATAACCGTGGAGTACCTTGAGATACTGGAGGAGGCCAGGCCCCACAGGGGGACCCTCGAAGCGCTATACAGGAGGCTCTCATCACTACTAGACAGCGGGGTCCTAGACATAATCTACCCCGAGGCGGGCGGGGACAAGCTCGTCCCCCGGGTGGCTGGGGAGCCGGAGTGGGGGGATATACTGGAGCTAGCCATAGACCTCAACTACCCGATAATCCTAGACCTCGGCATATTGAATGTGTGGAGCTATGAGAGCGGGGAGGCGTCGAGGCTCATAGCCTATAGGATGCTTGAGAGGCTGAAGGAGTGGAAGCACATGCTCTGGGCCAGGAGGAGCGGCTCCCCGCTGGCTAGGAGGAAGGTTATAGTGGTGATTGACGAGGCCCACCAGTTCTTCCCCCAGGAGAAGGGGACTGGCGAGGAGCAGGAGGCGTCCAGGCAGGTGGCCGCGATGATATCGAGTATAGCCAGGCTGGGCAGGGCCAGGGGTATAGGACTAGTATTCGCCACCCACAGCCCGAAGGACCTCCACGACATCATAGTACAACTGGCCAACACCAAGATAGTATTGCGGACGGAGAAGAACCAGCTGGAGCACATAGACCTGCCGGGCGACGTCAAGGGCTACGTGCCGAGGCTCCCCGACAGGTACATGGTCGTGGCCAGCTACATATACAGGGACTACGTTGTAGCTGCGACAACGACACCCCTCACCATGCACTACGACCTATCGGCGTGACCCATGCACCAGGTAGTCTATTACCAGTACTAGCTCCACTATAGTCAGCCAGAGGCTATAGTACACGTAGACAAGGTCGTCGTAGACGTTGAAGGACACCGCCTCCAGAAAGGAAGCCACATGGGGGTTAACCGCGGAGAGGTGAACATGGGCCCAGAACGAGACGGGGTATATGAGGGGCCAGAGGCCCACAAGCAGCCAGGCGACTATAGAGCTGTAGCTTAGGAGAGGGTCCCTCCCCCTATAGAGCCTTGAGAGCAACAGGAACAAGGCGACCGAGACGACGAGGTACTGGGCGTTAACCCTCCAGTAGGCAGCCGTGAACACTATGTAGCCGAGCGCCACCGACTCCACGAGCAACCCTTTCTTGTAGGCCACGTAGAGTACAGCCAGGTATAGTGGGGCGAATAGGTAGGGCCACTTGGACAGTATATAGCTGGTGTCGACCCCGGTGTGGTTCCACACGTAGAAGGCTACACTGGAGAACCCGTTGAAGCTGTAGGAAACCGGGCCTGTATAACAGGGGCAACTCACATCCTCGACGCCCTTGATGTAGACTAGGAGTCCGTGGGGGTTCTTCAACGCGAAGGGCACGTACCCAACAAGGATAATACCAGCGAGTAGGAGGAGCCACTTCAAACCCCTAACCCGCCCCATCCTGCCAGCAAGGTAGAAGGCGAAGGGCACCACCGCCACCAGGATACTCGGCTTAAACATGGCCCCCAAGGCCCACAAGAGCGTGGCCCACCGGAGGGACCCCCTCGACAGGTATGCGTAGAGGCCCAGGAGGAGAAAGGCGAGGGGGATCTGGTCGAACATCCCGTAGATGCTCGATACGTAGATCGTCATGGGGTTGTAATAGTAGAGTAGGGCCGAGAGGATGGACCACCTGCCCGACCTGGTCAACGCGTAGACCACGAGGGCCAACGCCACGGCAGAGACGGTGTCGAAGGCGATGTAGACCAGCTTGTTCGCGATGATCCAATCACGGGGCACCAACACGATATACGTATCCCCGACCCAGTAGTGTGTGACGGGCGAGGGGGCGGCGAGCCTCAACAGGCCCAGGACCACTATGAAGAGGGGGCCGTAGACGTAGGCCCAGCCATAGGGCCAGCCCTCAAGGCCAGCAGCGTGCCCATCACTATACTCTAGGAAGTCTAGGCCGTGCCTCAGGAAGGTGTCGGCGAACCCGGCGAACTGGGCTATATCGCTACCAGTAGTGTAGGGGGCGAGCCACAGCCTCAAGACCAGTCCCGGCAGTAGGAGTAGCGCTAGCAGTACCGGATCCATCTCCCTCCAGGCGCTCCCGCCCACCCCGTCACCTTTTGCCAAGCCACGCCACCACCCTCTCAACTATCTCCCTAACCCTGCCCGGGCCATAGTAGAGGAGCGCCGTTAGGAGCTCTATCGAGTCAGCGTACTCCATAATCTTAATGGCGCGCTCTGCATCGATTATACCGCCCACCCCGACAACGACCATATCGCCCGGCAGGTGCTCCCTGAACCACCTGACCATGCCGTAGACGATGTGGTAGAGCCTATTACCGCTTAACCCGGCCTGTACACCGTCAACCCTGACCTTGAGCGTGTTGGAGGCGACAACCCCGTCAGCCCCCGCCTCCCTGACGGCATCGGCATACTCCCACAGAAGATCCCTATCCTCGACCGGGGGAAGCTTGACCAGGACGGGGATAGACTCGTCGAGCGGCTTGAGGCCTTGGATTATCCTCCTGACCCACTCGGGCCTCTCGAAGGTCCCGTGCTTAACCGTGTTGGGGCACGACACGTTAACCTCGACCCAGGAGGCTACGCCCGAGACCCTCCTATACACCTCCGGGTAGCCCTCCGGCTCCAGGGCAGCTATGTTAACCGCAACCGGAATAGGTGGAGGGTCCCTTGCGAGCCTGGCAACCACGTAGTCGACGCCCTTACTTGGCAGGCCTAGCC
>WWDN01000064.1:0-2029 GCA_035615875.1 Thermodiscus sp.
ACTCTGCGCCTAGTCCTGGTCACCTTGACGCGGCGGGGCCTAGTTACTGGCAAGACGCTGCACCCACCCTAGTAGGGTACCCCAGAATACTTATAAACCTCAATCTAGGGTACCCTAGAAACCGGAGGAGAACCATGCAAACACACGAAACCCTCGCACAGGTACTCGCCCGCCTAGCCAGGCTCGGCTACAAGCCAGTCTTTATCGACAAGGCTCCTCTCGACGCGGCCCTATACGGCGCGGGATGGGGCGTCTACGTATTCGAGAAGGAGGGCATGCTGTGGCAGCTGGTACCTAGCCCCTCCAAGAAGCTGGCAATAGTCTCTAGGCTGAGATGAGGCCAACCGAGTCTCTTCTATCCCTATTCTAGCCTGCCAGGCTGAGCTCTAGCAGCGCTAGCACGAGGAGCCCCACTGCGACTATGAAGCCCAGTTTCCTCAAGCCCTCGGCTTCCCGAGAGCCTAGGAGCCACACCAGTATAGCGTAAGCCGCGGTGTCGAGGCCCTCGAGGCCCCTGCCTATAACCCCAGCTTTGCCTAGCAGCGTCGACACTGGGTGGAGCGCGTAGTGTATGCCTGCCGCTATCTGGGCTAGGAGCTCCTCAAGGCCTGGAGCTGGCATGGGTCCCGCCCCGGGTCTCTACCCGGGGCGGGGAGAAGGATTCTCGAGGTGGTGCGGGAAGATATATAAAAAGATGGAACTATATTGCCTGGAGGTTGTTAATCACATCTATTAGTCTCTGTATGGTATATCTGCCCCGGAGCGGTCTTATTACGCGGAAAACACTGGCCATCCTCCTGGGTTGCTGCCTAGTTTCAATGAGATTGACAAATCTCCTAAGATTAACCGTTCTCCGGCCAATAACGTCCTCGGCGTATATCAGAACACCGTAGGGGGCTTCTTCTCTGTTAATGAGATGGTCTAGCAGGGTATGATACCTCTGGTACTGAGCGGCTATGACGACATGGTGAGCTAGAAGGGTTCCAAGCAGAGGCACGTAGCCCCTTCTGCTATCATAGTTGTCGAAGATCGTGAGGCCTGCAATGCCAGCAATGTAGAAGGCCCTTGCAACGTCGATGATGTCGGGGCCGTAGCGGGTAGGAAATCCTTGACTATCATCGCCAACAACTCTTACCACAGGTCCACCTCCTTCGATAACCACGTAGTTGTTCCTTTCACTGACCTCCCTTACGAGGAGAATCATCGTTCTCTGCGGCATAGCAAGCACAGCATCAGGGAATCTCGGCACACCGCTTCCGGGTCTGAATGAGTTCATAAGGTCGGCGCCGCCAGCGTGATACGCAATAAAACGTCCGTAATCCACAACGTTGAAGCTTGTGTCGCGGCTCTCTGTAGCAGACACGACATAGACGAACCGATCCTCGGGAGAGGTTGATTCTTGTTCGGAAGATATGATTCTTCACCATATACTAACCTTAGGAGCTTCTAGGTTAATATGTCTTTTGCGTCATTAGGTAGTGTCCGTGCTTTATGTGTTGTTCCCCGTTCTCCCGGTTCTTCGCCTCGTAGTGGGGGTGGGGCCTGGCTTGGCTCGGAGTGGTGCTGGGAGGAGTCGTGTCGAGGGTCTTCATTATACTGGCTGGGTTCGTATAAGGCCGCGTCTTGGTAGGGAGCAGGAGTTTGCCCGGCTCGCCGCCTCTAGCCCGCACTTGGTGTTTGAGGCTTGGAGGCTTGAGGACGAGCTCGTGTTCTATGGCTGGCTTTACGGGGTTGCTGTTCCCCGCCTAAGGCTCTATGCTAGCGTGGAGCCTGTTGAGGAGCCCCCGGGGCTTGAGCGGTTTAGGTGGATGGCGGAGCTGAAGGCGCCTAGGCACGATACCTGGGAGACTGGTGTCGGGGTGGCCGAGTGGAAGAGCGTCTATGCACAGATGCCGCCGGGCATGGTGTTACAGGTAATAGCTCACTACGATGCCTACGCGGAGCTCGAGCTCCGCAAAAAGGCTACGCATTACCGTCTCGGTAGGAAGCCAGAGATGAGGGGCATGGGTCCCCTCGAGTATCATCGCCA
>WWDN01000065.1:0-29290 GCA_035615875.1 Thermodiscus sp.
AAAGGGTAAGAGCATCGCTATGATCTTCGAGAAGCCAAGCACGAGAACCAGGGTTAGCTTCGAGGTCGCGGCCTGGCAGTTGGGAGCCCAGGCCCTCTACCTGGGCTGGAGGGACCTCCAGCTCGGCCGGGGGGAGACAATCGCAGACACTGCCAGAGTGCTGTCGAGGTACGTGGACGGGATAGTGGCTAGGGTTAAGGAGCATGAGAAGGTCGAGGAGCTAGCCAGGTATTCGAGGGTCCCGGTGATAAATGGGCTAAGCGATCTAAGCCATCCAGTCCAGGCGCTGGGGGACTACATGACCATTCTCGAAGTGCTGGGCCGGCTCCGCGGAGTGAAACTCGCCTTCATAGGTGATGGTAGTGATAACGTGCTTCACAGTCTCCTGGTCGCGGGGGCGAAACTCGGGGTAGACATCACAGTCGCTACTCCCAGGGAGCTGAGGCCTAACGAGTTGATTCTCGGGAGAGCCCTTGAGGCGGCTCGGGAGTCAGGGTCCACGATAGAGATAGTAGAGGATCCGTACACGGCGGTGGAGGGCGCCGATATAGTATATACGGATGTGTGGGTGAGCATGGGCCAAGAGGAATTGAGGGAAGCCAAGATCCGTCTACTGAGGCCGTACCAGGTTAATTCAAAGCTCATGGAGGCCGCGGGCGGGAAAGCGTTCTTCATGCACTGCCTACCAGCCCATAGGGGTGAGGAGGTTACTGATGAAGTGATCGACGGCGAGCGTAGCTTGGTGTGGGATCAAGCCGAGAATAGACTACATATACAAAAGGCTATACTGGCCGCACTCATAGCCTAGACATCGAATCCATAGTTAAACCATAGCCAATCCGATCTCCGGCAGGCCGGTCCTGGAGAGCCCATACTCCTCGCGTATCCTATCGAATACGGCGTCTATTATATCCGCCAACAGGGGGACCCCGCTCGACGAAACCTCTCTCCCCTCGACTATGACCGCAGGCAGACCCATTTCCCTGGCCTCCTCGATAGAAACAGGAACCTTAACCACGTCAACCTCTACCGGTATCCCGTACTCCACGGCTAGGAACAGCTGAGCCTTCCTAGCTATCTCCTCGGCCAGCCTACTCTCGTCGTCCAGGCCAGAGTACACGGTTATAGTGATCGAGTCTCCCATAGCCTCGGCTCACCTGTAGATGATTTACACTAGCTGTAGTGATATACTGGTGTAGACGGTAGTCTCCCAGTAGTACCCGCGCCCCTACCCCTTGAGGGACCCTATAACCTCCTCGACCTCATCGATAGGCACCCCACCGGGTCTAACAACAACAGGCCTCCCGGCAGAGAGATCCACGACCGTACTCGGCACCCCGAGCCCTGCACGCCCACCATCAATGTACAGGTCCACCTTATCCCCCAGCTGCCTCACAGCCTCCCCCACCTCCACCGGAGGAGGCCAGCCACTTCTATTGGCGCTAGTACCAACGAGGAGTCCACCCACGTTCCTAGCTATCTCCCTGACCAGGGGGCATCGAGGCAGTCTAACACCGAGAGACCCCCACCTAGCTAAATGTCCCGGCAGATCCCCGCGCCTCTTTTCAACTATCGTCAATGGACCCGGCCAGAACTTGATTGCTAGCTTCCAGAACAGGGGGCTTGGTACGACCAATAGGAGTGCGTGATGGGACTCACCTAGAAGTATTGGCAGGGGCTTAGAGGGGTCCCTCCCTTTCACCCGATAGACCTTCTCGAAGGCCTGCTCGTCTAGGGGGTCTGCCAGGAGCCCGTATAGAGTGTCTGTTGGAGCTACTACCAGCCCACCGGACTCAAGGACCTCGACGGCGGCGTCGATCACGTCTTGGTCCAGGCTCCTACACCCGGCCTTAACGATCCTCACGCTGGCCACCACCAGACACGGCTTCTACTGGGCGGGGATAAACTGTGACTGCAACCTCTGCCGGGATGCATCCTCTGAAGTATAATAAGGCTAGGCCTCGAACCCTCTACGACTGGGGTTAGCAGGGTGCAACGAGGCAGGATAGACGAGTCGAAGCTAGTGATCTCGCGGAGGAGGCTCGCCCAGCTGTTGAAGGAGGTTAAGAAGTGGAGTGCTCCAGCCACGGTTTTGCTGAGCCTATACATACCCCCGGGGAGGCCCATAAGCGACGTGTTGAACCTGTTAAGCCAAGAACTCTCGGTTGCCGACAACATAAAGCTGAAAAAGACTAGGAACGCGGTGAAAAGGGCTCTATCGGCCGCAATCGATAGACTGAAGATGATACCTAAAGTGCCTCCAAACGGCCTCGTTCTATTCTGCGGGGAGAACATGGATACAGGCGATTTTGCCTGCTACGTCTTCAGTCCTCCGGAGAAGATAAACGTCTTCTACTACAGGACCGATAAGAGGTTCATAACAGAGTTCCTAGAGGAGATGGTTGAGGATAGGGACGTCATAGGTATATTGATCGTTGAGAGGGACCAAGCCACTATAGGCGTGCTACGGGGCTCCAGGCTAGAGGTGCTCGAAGAGCTTACAGACTACATCCCGGGTAAACACAAGATGGGCGGCCAGAGCCAGAGGAGGTTTGACAGGATAATAGAACAGATGGTGGAAGACTTCTTCAAGCGCCTAGCCGAGCACGCTGCCAGACACCTCTTACCCTACCATGAGAAGGGCAACTTGAAGGGGATAATCGTCGCCGGGCCCGGCTATGCTAAGATGGACTTCGTTAAGGGCAAATACCTGGACTACAGGCTCCAGCAGCTCGTCTCGAAGGATCTAGTCGATGTGGCTTACCAGGGCGACCAAGGCCTAAAGGAAGTCGTATTGAAGGCGGAGAACGTGGTCCAGACGCAGCTCTACCGCGACGCGGTGGAGGCCCTGGAGGAGTTCAAAGGCCATCTAGCCCGTGGGACTGGGATGGTCGTCTACGGTGATAATGAGGTCAAGGCTGCACTGGAGATGGGGGCCGTCAAGACACTGCTCATACACGAGGATAGAGAGGATCTAGAGGACTGGAAGGAGATCGCGGAGAGGCTGAGTGGGGCGAAGGTCGTCGTGATACCCTCTGGCCTCCCGGAAGCTGAATGGTTTAAGAACACCTTTAACGGCCTCGCGGGTATACTGAGGTTCAAGATAGCCAGGTAGCCTAGTCCTTGGCTAGCGCGTGTCGAAGCCTCTCGATCCCACCGATAGAGAGAATATATTCGGCCGTGCTACGGGTTACCGCGTTCATCCAGCGGGGATCGCCTAGCGACATGAGCTCCCTTATCCGCTCGCCTCTCCATTCATCCCTGTTATAGACCGGCGGCTTGATTACCCCTATGCCAGCGTCCTCGAAGATCTTTCCTATGACCGGGTTCCGCGTGAGTATCGCGTCTACCCTGGGCACATATGATAGTACATAGTAGACTGATCCGATGCTGGTTTCCAGGGTTCTTATAGTTGCTGTGATGAACCTCTCCAAGCCTAGATCCTCGTCCATGAGGCTCAGCCTTATCATTTCTATCCTCTCACCGGCCGTGAAGGGGTTCCTGGGGGTGTAGTTCTCGGAGGCCATACCGACTAGATAGACTATCTCCTCGAACCCGTTTTCCAGGGCCCACCGCGTTATAGCCAGGTGGCCTTTGTGGAACGGCTGGAATCTGCCGAAGATCAGCGCCCTCTTAGGCTTTCTCCTCATGGATCCTACCCCTTGATCCTAGTCTACGCTTCGGGGATAGAAAGCTTGATAGGCATTAGTTTGCTCTACAAGAGTATCCCGGTGCCTAGGCTATGCCAGAGGAGCTCGGGAGGCCTGGAGAGGATATAACCCGTAACCTAACGGTTATCTACCAGGACGACGATATAGTCGTGTATACGGCTCCTAACGAGGACGAGTTAAAAGATATCCTACTGGATTTATTGAGGAAACACCAGAGGATGAATATCAGAGAGTTACATGGTCATCTCTCGGGGCTAGCCAGCGAGGATAAGATTCGCATGGCGTTGAACGACTTATTGAAGGATAACAAGGTTGTTGTTGACAGGAACGGGTACTTCTATCCAGCAGAGCTTGCTGAGGAGTTAGAGGAGGAGTACTATACGGAGTATGACTGGGACCTTGAGTACCCCAACGAGTACGACGCCGGAGAATTCTAGGGATCTTATTATTTATTATTATACTATTTATTATATTGGTCCTACTAGGTATGCCTGGTTCACTACGTCCTGGAAGTCTCTCGGCAAGACTTTCTTCCTACTGGTATAGTACTCGTACATCTTTTCAAGGAACTTGGTAAATACCGGGCAACCATCAAACCTACCGTCTCTATCACACCTACCCGGCTTTCCTTCAACAGTAATCATCAGCAGGCACTGGCCCGTCTTCTTATCAAAGTATGGGCATAGCTTGTGATACTTCTTAGCACTCTTAACCATGTTATTAATCCACTTATCCTTAAGCGATTCGGGCTTCTTCTCCTCTCCATGCTCGATCTCCACCATCCCGCTTACACCCCCGCCATGGTAACGGCCTGCCCGAAGACATTATTTTTTATCCCAGACTCCTAGGAGGGGATCATCCAGAGCAGAAGCGATAGTATAAACATTACAATCCACCCATTCATATCCGCCCGGAAAATCTTGCTCCCATCGAGGGGCGGTATAGGTAGTAGGTTAAAGAATGCGATCCACCCGTTTATCATTGCTACAATTGACATGTAATGGCTCCAGTAGCCCTTTACTAGGAGCGACGCCCCGAGGGCTAATAGGCCTAATAATATGTTTGTGGCTGGTCCCGCCTCTACACTCCTAATCCACCCCCGTGGATTATAGACGTAATAGGCAGTAACGCCCACATAACCTGGGGCCAGGATGACTATCCCAGGTATAAACCCTGTAAGGAACGTCAAGAGGATCCCATAGGGTGTAGCGTAGAATTCCGCATACAATCCATGCCTCCTTGCGATAGTCCTATGAGCTATTTCATGGCCTATGAAACCCACTAGCACGCCTACAAAGTAGGGACTAGTATAGAATGACGGTTTTAAGATGTTCCATATTTTTCCTACGGCGACAACCATTGAAACCAGCGCAAGAATCCACGACGCAGGCTCCCCTATCGGCCTTAATCCACGCATCTCCGGGCTTCCTCCAGACCCGATTGACTAGCCCGTTAACCTCCCTTAATACTGGTTCTGCAGCCATAAGCTAGAGAGGAGGGTCCCCCGGGTATGAGTGGAATAGACTTTGAACTGGCCCTCGAAATAATAGCCGAAGACATCAGGAGGCTTGAGAGGGCAGTGAAGGCCCTCGAAGAGAACGGGAACATGCAAGCCGCCTATGATGCTAGATCTTGGAAGATAGCCATGGGTAGGCTCTACGTAGACCTCAAGAACCTTGCCGATTCGATAGAGGAGGAGAGGCTTATAGAGGCCTCCGAGGGGGCCTGCACGCTACTACACAGGATATACACGCTACTCAATGCCGCAGGCGAGGAGAGGTATATGTTCGTGACTGGTCCCAGCAGGAGGATCCTCACGGCGTTATTAACCCTCGCCTCTAGGTATTGCAACAAGGGATGAGCGGGCTTCTCGGCCTCTTCCGATCGATGAGGGAGCTTTAGGCCGGCGACCCATTGTAAGCGACTCATTGTATACTAAGTTCCTTCGACTCGTATTAGATATATGTCCTCGACGGCGACTATACAATTATAGAGGGAGGTGACGGGTAAATGGCCCTAGAAAACCATGTCGAAGTCGAATTCCCCCGCGTGCCCATAAAGCCTGTTGGAGCCAAGGAGGTAAGGGAACTAGAAATAGCTCTCATCATAGGGACTATACTCAGACCCGACGTGTTCAAAGAACTCCTCGAACCTAAAGAGTTCACCACCTGGGTCGACAGTCTAGCCGTAGCGGCTGGTGCGCTAGCCAGGGAGAAGGCTGGTTATACCATATCCAGGATCGCCGAAGAACTCGGCAGGTCCGAGGTCACTATCAGGAACCATCTACAAGGCAAGACGAAAGCAGGCCAGTTAGTCCGTGAAACTTACGACATGCTAAAGACTGGTAAACTCAAGATAATAGTCCCCATCGCTCCAGCGGAAGCCAGAAAGCTAGAGGAGCGAGTTAGGGAGTTAGAGGAAGAGAATAAGAAGCTCAAGGACAAGCTAGAGAAAGTCAGGCGCGCTCTACAAGAGCTACTAGCATCACTCTAGCGTTCCCCACTATATACCCCTCCACCGGACTTCACCAGTAGAGCGGGTGTACAGGCAGAGTGTCTCACAGTCTAGACGAGTTCACGGCGGCTAAGGCCAAGAAAGGACCCGTGATCTACAAGCCAATCCATATACTCTATACTAGGCCTAAATCCGAGTGCAACTTTTTCAAATACACCGAAGAGTCAGGCGGCTATATAGCCTGGTGCATGGTCTTAAGCAGGCCGTTAACTAAAGATGAGGCGATAAAGTGCGAGAAGTACTGGAAAACATGCCCTTATAGGAGAATCGGCCTTCAGATGGAGGAAGATAGCGTGGAGAGCTAGGCTCTAACACGCCTGATCGAAACACCCAGCTCTCCCGCCCTCGCTCTAACCTGGTCCGAGAGCTTTGGGCCAGCCCCATAGAGGACTAGTATAGGCTTGTACCCCTCCTCCCTCGCCTTATCGGCTAGCTCCTCGACTATACCGACTGGAATAGGCCCGCTCTTATAGCAGACCTTCACCGCTAGTTTATCCCCTTTCTTGACAGCTGTGAAGTTGTACGGCGCGGCTTCGTCGACCGTCACTACGTCGACCTTGTAGCCAGCTTCCCTGTATCTCCCAGCAACCTTGCCCACGACGCCGTATTTCTGGGCGAGTTTCTTCGCCTCGAACGCTTCTCTCGCAGTGGTCAACGTGTATACACCCTGGTTGCATAAGGATGCGCCGTGCTTTTTTATGGCTTGCCGGGTTCTACATGGGTTCCACTATCTCCACGGTACACGCTATATGCCTCGTCTAGGCTACCTATCGAAGCCCTCTTCCCCGTTTTCCTAACATACTCTATGACGGCTTCGACCTTGGGCCCCATGCTCCCCGGAGGGAAATAGCCTTTGTGGTGATAGGCTTCTAGTTCGTCGACGCTTACTCTTTCGAGCCACATCTCGCCTGGCCTACCATAGTTTAATGCCACGCCCCTGACATCAGTCAATATAATGAACCGGTCAGCCTTTATCGTCTGAGCCAGGAGGCTACTGGCTAGGTCTTTATCAATAACGGCTTCCACAGGCTCTAGATCCTCAGTAACCGGTATTCCCCCACCACCGACAGCTATCGCAATATACCCTTCTTTGACTAGGCCCTCTACCACCTTAGATTCAAGTATCTTGATCGGCCTTGGACTGGGCACTACTCTCCGGTATAACCCACGGGGGTCCCTCTTGAACACCCAGCCGTGTCGTCTGGCCAGCTCCTCCGCCTCTTCCCGGGTGTAGTATGAGCCTATGAACTTCGATGGGTCACGGAAGGCTGGATCCTTACTCGACACTACAACCCTGGTAACAACCGTGGCGGTCTTAACATTTATCCCTAGCCTAGTGGCTTCTCGCTCTAAGGCATGGGCTATCAGGTATCCGATCCAGCCCTGGGTCATAGCTACTGCTAGGTCCAGGCTCTGTCTGGGCTTGTCCCTTGGCAGAGCCTCAAAAGCCTCAAGTAGGTATCCTACCTGGGGTCCGTTGCCGTGTGTGATCACTAGTCTTACTCCGTCAGCGGCAATCCTGAGGAGCTGTCTTACGGCGCTCCGCACGGTTCGCCATTGCTCTTCTGGGGAACCCTTCATTCCTTTCTTTATAATGGCGTTGCCTCCGAGGGCTATGACCAGGGTCTCCAAGCTCTTCACCGCTCTATACCGTATCTCAGCTTCATCTTGGCTCTGGCGAGGAACTTCTCCACGAGTTCTTCTAGAGTGGGTCCCTCGATTATCTTCACGTCATAGTATACCTGTACTATGGGCTTGTCTATCTTCACTATTCTATCCAGCCTTATCGGGGTTCCGGCAACCACTACCTCGGCAGGAGTGTTCTTTATGGTCTCTTCGAGATCTCTTATCTGGCTTGGCGTGTAGCCGGTGCTTGGAAGGACAGGTCCTATGTGGGGGTACTCCTTGTAGATCTCGGCGATGACTCCCTTGGCGTATGGTTTAGGATCTATTATCTCGCGCGCACCGAACTTCTTAGCCGCCACGTAGCCGGCTCCATATGGTGAGCCTCCATGTGTTACTGTGGGGGAGTCTTCGACTATCACAACTCTTTTGCCTCTTATTAGGCTGGGATCGTCTACTCTGACCTCGCTCACAGCAACGGAGATCTCTGCGCGTGGATTGATTCTCCTAATGTTCTTCTTTATCTCTTCTATGGCCTCTTTACTCGATTGGTCAGCCTTGTTTATTATGACGGCGTCTGCCATCCTAACGTTAACTTCTCCGGGGAAGCTCTTAACTTCATGGCCTGGCCTCATGGCGTCTGCGACAGTTATCATGTAATCCGGCTTGTAGAAGGGCCAGTCGTTGTTGCCCCCGTCCCAGAGTATTATGTCGGCTTCCCTTTCGGCTTGTTTGAGGATCTGGCCATAGTCTACTCCAGCGTAGACTACAACTCCCATGTTTATGTAGTGTTCGTATTCTTCTCGCTCCTCTATGGTCACGTTATACTTGTCCAGGTCCTCCATAGATTCAAACCTCTGGACAGCCATCTTGGCGAGATCCCCGTAAGCCATTGGATGCCTGACAGGTACTACTCGGAAGCCCTTCTCTCCTAGGAGCCTCACTATTCTCCTCGATATACTACTCTTTCCAGCGCCTGTTCTAACAGCGGTAACTGCTATGACGGGTTTCGCTGAAGCTAGCATGGTGTCTCTAGGGCCTAGGATCATGAAGGATGCCCCTGTTCCTAGAGCCGCGGATAGCTTATGCCCTACATCCTCGTATAGGAGGTCACTGTAGGCGAGCACTACTATATCGACTCCAAACGACTTGACCACGTCACCCAAATCCTCCTCCGGGACAATGGGGATCCCAGAGGGATACAGGCTGCCAGCGAGCTCTGGGGGATAGCGACGTCCCTCTATACCTGGTATCTGAGCTGCGGTAAACGCTACAACCCTATACTTAGGGTTATCCCTGAAGAAGACGTTGAAGTTGTGGAAGTCCCTTCCACCTGCCCCCATAATTACAACTCTCACAGGCCTCTCCATAACAGTCACCAATACTCATCGTCGCAGTACGTGGAATAAGAGGCTTGGTTATAGTGGCCTCACTAGTATATGGAGAGCGAACCGCATATTTTTGCCGATACTCCTTCAGTCTCTACAGGTCGATTGGGTGCGTGGCATTTGGCTAAGGGTAAGGGAGGAAAGGAGCGTTCCCCAAAGAAGCATGAAGGCGAGATAGGAGGCGTAACCACTCGCCTGGCGCTATTCGCCTCAAGGTATTCTACTCCGATAACATTGGCTATACTCGTGCTTCTATTAGCGCTGGGCACGTATGTTAGAATCTTGCCGGCACTCAAATATGGGTTAGAACTAGACGCCAACGACCCGTGGATCGCCTACTGGGAGGCAGAGTACTTCCACAAGCACGGACTCCTCAGCTTCTCGGGGCTCTCACACGTGAAGGAGTTCTGGTGGCCCGTTGGAAGGGACATTCTCCACTCGGACTCGCTAGGGGTAGCCTGGCTAGCGGCAGCCACCTATGGGCTTGGGGCGAAGTTCGGGCTATCTCTCAAGGAATGGATAGCGCTTTTCCCGGTATTTGCAGGTAGCCTGGCTATACTGATGCTATTCCTGTTAGTCTACATTATTACTAGGTCGAAGCTGGCTGGCCTGGTATCTGCGGCGTTCTTCGCCTTGTCTCCAGGAGCCATTACTAGGACGACTGTCGGATTCGTTGAGAAGACTGGTATGGCGGTTCCGGCCCTAGCACTCTTCTACATCTTCCTCACCCTATCGCTTAAACATAGGAAGTCCGCTAGAGGGCTCTTGTATTCGGTATTAGCGGGGCTCTCAGGGAGCCTAGTGGGCTTCCTGTGGGGAGGCTATCACCTCGTGACTATATCAATCGCGCTAGCCATGCTGATAGACCCCCTCTTCGGAAAGCCGGAAATAGACAGACTCAAGACGTACGCCGTGCTAGTTGTCTCCTACATAATCTCGGCCTCGGCCGTCCCAAGCATAGGATTACAATACTTCGTAGGCAGACTGGGGTCCCTAGACATAATAATGCTCTTCATATACGCTCTCGAAGTATACGTAGATAAGATCCCCTTCATCAACAAGATGCTGGAAGACGGAATCACACCGAGATTCCAAGCCTGGCTAATCCTAGTACTCCTAACAGCCGGGTTTATAGCAGTCTATACTGGCCTCATACCCATGAGCCTCAGATTCCAGGCAGCTCTGGGCATAAGAAATATCAGCCCACTCGTCGAGAGCGTCCAAGAGCACCAGCCAGCACCTCTCTCCAGGCTATTCAGAGAGTACGGCCTAGCTCTGCTCTTCGTCCTAGCCGGAGTCGTCGTATTCACAGCCAGGTTCTTGAAGGGGAGATACGAGCTTCACGAAGCGATACCAAGCGCCGTACTGTATTTCATGGCCCTTCTACTCTTCTACGCCAACAAACAACTAGCATACTTTACCCAGATGGCATCACTCTATGTAACAATAGCTGCCGGCCTAGCAGTCGCCGAGTTTACAAGCGGCGCAATATGGGTTCACAAGCCAGGCAAGGCTGGCAGTAGACATGAACTAGGCGATCCGTTGAGGGTGCTAGCAGGGATATTCATAGTACTCATAGTCGGCATGGGGGTGGCGTACTATGGCGATCAGGCGTACAACTCTAACAGCTATAGGGCTCCGCAAATACTCACGTCAGGCCTATCGCCGTTAACGATCCTAACACCTGATGGCGAGAGAAAGGTAATAGTACCGTTGAATGATGCGTGGTTGAACGCCCTCCAATGGATAAAGAACAATACTAGAAAGGATGCCCTGGTCATCAGCTGGTGGGACTATGGCTACTGGATAACAGTCAATACTGGGAGGAAGACCGTCGCGGATGGCTCTACGTTTAACGAGACACAGATAAGGGCCCTTGCAAGGCTCTTGACTGGCGACGAGGGCGAGGCAAACTATCTCTTAAGAAACGTGTTCAAGGCAGAGCCCAATAACACCTACATAGTGTTCTACGAGGTTTTCGAGGGAGTAGTCGATTTAAAGAACAACATGACAATACTCTATCCTAAGCCCGAGGCTATACAGAGGCCCCAGCAGGGCCTGCCAGGAGTAGTAATACACGGTTTAGCCGACTTCCCCAAGTCTATACAGATGCTCCGAATATCCTATAGAATCCCCCCGTTCTCAAAGTCTATACTACACACAGCGTACACTACGGTTTACGTTGACAGGAGAGGTAGCGAGTGGATCGAGTTCCCGGGCTTTGTAGGCCAGCCCCAGGAGAACGCCACTAGGGTCAAGAACGCTCTAATCTATAAGATGGCCATAGACGGTATATCATCGCTGCCAAAGACTGCAATCACAGATTCATCGTGCGAGGCTGTAATTAATAGGACCAGAGCCTCCCTAATGGCGGTAGCCGCGGCCTCCTCGCCGATGGGAGGCTACGAGGTCCAGTACATACTCCCTGGGAAGCCTTTTAACTCGTTTAAACCAGTCGCGACAAGCATATCCTGCCCAATAGTAAATCAACAGGCGGACAGGTACACGCTACTAGCGGTGGTAGTTTTCATATACCAGTGGACCGGTTAATAGGCCTCCTACATCAAATATTACATCGCCTGGGAGACCGGATAACCAAATTATGAGAGGCTTAGGGAGATGGCCAAAGGCTCTAGGAAGAAAAACATTATGAAGACCATGACGGAGGCACTGGCATTAGTGCGTAGAGCACAAATCGAGGTACGCAGGGCTAAAGCCAGGGCAAGGACGATGTCCAAGTTACTCTCAGAAGCCGAGTACCGGGAACTAGTAACCTCTCTTGAAACCCTCGACATAGTCTTAGAGAAGGTCGCCCTGAGACTCCAAACCATGCTGGTTGCTGGGGTGATTAATAGGGAGCTCCTAGAAGCCCCGCGGGAGATATTGAGAAAGGCGATGTCTATATCCTCTATGATACCGCCTAGCATAGGAGAAACGCTGGCAGAGATAACGGATGCAATCGATATACTTATCTCCTCTGCTCCAACGATGCCTGAGGAAGCGCCGTCTTTAATCGGTATAAGCGAGTCATCGCCGTCGGATTACGCTGAGAGCGTCCTACGTGAAGCCAGAGAGGAAGCCAGGAGGCGGCTTGAGGGATTGAGCGAATAAATCCCCTTAAGGGTAACCATGATTCTCTCGTAGAGGGCCTATGAGGAGTCCTAGCCAGGCTTAGCTGGTGTGCTGAGTGGACCACAATCCGAGGCCCAAATTATAACCCTCTCCGGCTCCTGGGTTCGTCCTGGGTAGAGGAGTCGTGGGCTGGAGCATACTAGACCTCTTAAGGAACAATCCAGAAAAGCTAAAGCACTATGTCAGGATTAGGTTGATGGAAGAGGAGCTAGTCGACAAGGCCTTGAACCTAGACGCTAGATGGAGAAGCCTTCTTACAGAGGTTAACGAGCTACGCCATAAACACAATGTGATTAGCAGGTCAATCGGTAAAACAAGAGATCCTAGCGAGAAGAAGAAGCTAATTGAGGAGGCCAAGACTCTACTGTCAGAGTTAAGAGAGAAGGAAGAGGAGCTCAAAAGGATTGAAGCTGAGAGGGAGAGGGTTCTCCTAATGCTTCCCAACGTAGTAGAAGACGATGTACCGATAGGAGACGAGACAGCGACCGTCCCAGTAGAGTTCTGGGGTAGACCCCGAGTTTGGAGGGGGCATCTAAAAGAGTTCACGAATGAGACTAGGGGCTTTAACGTGGAGTATGATGTAATCGACTGGAAGCCAATAGGCCATGCGGACATGCTGGAGAACGTGTTAAGACTAGGTGATACTCTAAGAGCCGCTAAGGTGGCGGGTTCACGATTCTACTATCTCTTCGAGGATCTAGTATGGCTTGACTTGGCTCTGCTACAGTACGCGCTTGACGTATTAACCAGGAAGGGTTATACAGTCGTCCTCCCCCCGTACATGCTACGCCACGAGGTCATGACAAGGGTTATTGATATCGATACATTTAAGGATGCAATCTACAAGCTAGAGAACGACGACTTATACCTGATCTCAACGGCAGAGCATCCCCTGGCATCGCTCTACTATAAAGAGGAACTCTACGATGACGAACTACCCTTGAAGCTGGTCGGGATAAGCCCGTGCTTCAGGAGAGAAGCTGGCGCTGGCAACAGGGACTTAAAAGGCATATTCCGTGTACACCAGTTCCATAAAGTAGAGCAGTTCATATTCTCCAGGCCAGAGGATAGCAAGAAGCTCCACGAGGAACTCATAGAAAACTCCAAAGAAATCTTCCGAGGACTAGAGATCCCCTTCCGGGTAGTCAATATAGCCTCAGGCGACCTGGGAGCCTGTGCCGTGAAAAAGTACGATCTAGAGGCCTGGATGCCCGCACAGGGTAGGTATAGGGAGATGGTTAGCGCGAGCAACTGCACCGACTGGCAAGCCTACAGACTAGGGATAAGGCTCATTAGGAGGAAGGGTATGGAAAGAGACTATGTGCACACGCTAAACGCTACAGGAATAGCCAGCACTAGGGCTATAACGGCAATACTAGAGAACTTCCAGGAAGAGGATGGCACCGTCAAGATACCGAAGGTACTTAAGAGGTACCTGGAGCCCTTCGAGAAAGCCCCCAAGGACTATATACTGCCTAGGAGGGAACCACCTATACCCTCACACAGGTCTGGAGCCTAACGCCCTAGTATCCTCTTAAGCGCCTTTCCAAAACCGCCCATATCCTCGCTACCGCCCATTCGACTCATAGCTATGGCCCGAGCCTTGTCCTCGCTCATAAACGCGTACTTCTTGGCTATGGATACGAGGACCCGTAGCTCCTCGTCAGTGGCATAACTTATCGGCGTATCTCTTTCCCCGTTCTCCATCCAAACTCTGATTAGCCTATCATAGATCGGTTCAACATTCGGGTCGCTATAGAAGGCGGCCTTCCTCCAGGCGACAGCATTGTCTTCTATCAGCTCGACGAGCTCCTTTATCAAGCGCTCTCTCTCGGCCAATCCGGAGGCACCACTTAGATACTTGGGCTCTAATAGGCCTAATTAGTATCCTTGGGAGGAGAGATCGGCCTGGAGCCTCCTCTTCCACTCCTCCACGACATCATAGCCGAACACGGCTTTGAGCAGCTCTCGCCCCTCAGGCGTTACATAGTCGGGGCTCCAAGGCGGGTCGAATACGATCTCGACCTCCACATCCTCGGCCTCTGGAACCATTTCACGTATCGCATCTTCCGCGTACGCTGCTATTTGCCCAGCGACCGGGCAGCCGATCGCTGTCAGAGTCATAGCTATCTTGATATAATACTTGCCCGGCTTAGTCTCTTCCACATGGATCTCGTATACAAGGCCTAGATCGTACACGTTTACCGGTATCTCCGGGTCATAAACGTCTTTGAGCGCCTTTATCACCTTCTCGACTACTTCCTTGGGCCCCGTGATAACTGGGAATTTTCGCTGCCCACCGCTCAAAGCGTACACCAGGCTATCGGATCCCGTCCAGGCTATTTAAGAAGGAGTTTATGCGCTACGACCCCTGGAAAGTTTAAGAGTCAATATTAAAGAAATATATGGTGATAATAATAGTATGGCGAGCCCGCTGAGGAACACGGGTTTATGATTCATGAATCCTCCAAGCAGGCTCATTAGAGAGCCTACACCAGCTACCACAAGGGTCAACTTAATCTTTAGCGATACAATCGACCTCGCTCGTCTCACCGCCCAGTTCCCTCGCCTTCGCGACAACATATTCGAGGACCCTTAGCGCTTTGGCCCGGGCACCATCGAGGGTTTCAGCGGAGGCTAATGCCCGTATCTCAAGTAGGGGCGACCCCGTTTCATGGCCTTTGGGATGACTCTTGAGATAGACACTGGGCTCCATCTTAGCCGCCCTCTTAATCCAGGGAGCCAGGCTAGACTCCGGGACGCCTCTTACCGTAAATCCACAGTCAACTGCACGGCGGTGAGGAGCTATCCTCTTCAAGAGGGGAGATACGTAGTTATCGAACATAGCCTTCATCTCGGCTGGAACGCCGGGGAGACTCACTATAATGGCATCGTTTACCTCCAGGTATGAGCCAGGAGCGGCTCCTACCGGGTTCGGAATCGCCTCAGCTCCCTCCGGGAGATAGGCCATCTTGACTCTATCCTCAGTTAACGTGTAGCCCGCCTTCTCGTAGAACTGCCTCACCATATCGAGCGCCCTCTCATTGAGGACTAGCCTCCTACCAGCAGCCCTGGCCACCCCTTCTAGAGTTCTATCGTCGTATGTCGGGCCTAACCCACCTGTTGTAACAACAACTCTAGCCCTAGCAATGGCTCTACCAACTTCTTCCTCTATATCATCTAGATCGTCAGGAACGGTTATTATACGCTCAACCGAGAAACCCATAAAGGTCAATTTCTCCGCCAGCCACGAGGCATTCGTGTTAATTATTCTCCCTATAAGTATCTCGTTACCCACGGTAACTATCCACGCAGCAGGCCTCTCCTCTCCCACGCATTCCACCCGTTGTTTAATGTTTATCCCTAGCAGGGATTACAGTTCCCGCTATCATCCCAGGGGCCTCTTCGGCCCTGTCCGCGGGTCGGCGCGCACTGTAAATAGTGCCCTGCAGGCTTTATCTCGGTTCTGGCAGTCTAATTGATGAGGTCTAGTATAGTCTCTACACTTCCCTCCATAGCGTAATGCACCTTCGTATAGCCAGCTCTAAACTCGATCACGTCGCGTCTAACACTAGCCGGGTCCTCTCTCTTAATCAAGACTCTAGCCATCAGGCTAGCGATGACCCCCATCTCATCCCTGCCCATACCAAACCTTGTCATCTCCTGGACTCCTAGCCTGAGGCCGCTGGGATCCTTAACAGCCTCCGGGGGATCCCAGGGTAGGAGGTTCTTGTTCACGATTATATTGGCCTCCTCAAGTAGGACCGCTGCTTTGGCTCCACGGCCTAGATCTCTAACATCGATGAGAACTTGGTGGCTCCTGGTATAGCCTTTATCTTCTCCCACAACTTTAAATCCGAGTGCGGCTAGCTCCTCCGCTAGGGCTCTCGCATTGTCCACAACTCTCCTGGCGTATTCCTCTCCGTAGATAGACATCTCTACCGCTGTCACAGCAGTAGCTGGTATCCTGTGCAGGTGGTGGTTGCTTACGAACCAGGGGAAGATCGTCTTGGAAACTCTCTTGTAGAGGTCTTTCTCAGCGAACGCGATCAACCCGCCCTGGGGGCCCGGAAAGGTCTTGTGTGTTGAGGCCGTCATCACATCGGCTCCGTGAGTGAGGGGGTTCCTCCATGCGCCACCGAATATGAGTCCGAACACGTGGGCTGCGTCATATACGAGCTTTGCCCCGACACTGTGTGCGGCGTCGGCTATCTCTTTAACAGGGTGGGGGAACAGGTAGACGCTTCCCCCAAGCACTACGAATTTGGGCTCTTCTTTCTCTATGATTCTTATAGCGCCATCGATGTCGACGTTCATATTCTCCTCATCATAGGGTAGATCTACCTGTCTTATGCCAAGGGCTCCAAGCGTGCCGAACTTTGTGTGACTCACATGGGCTCCCGCCTGTACTGGTGCTATAGTCGCCTTATCACCGGGTTCCGCTAATACCCGGAATACGGCGGCGTTTGCCAGGGTCCCGCTGGTGGGTCTAAGCTCGACGCCTACAGCTCCGATTCTACTAGCGATGAAGTCCGCCGTCGCTACCTCTAACTCATCGATGTACCTGGCTCCCTGGTAGTATCTCTTGAAGGGCTTTCCCTCGGCGTATCTATGCATGAAATCTGAAGTGTATGCTTTCAGTGCTAGGGGACTCATAACGTTCTCACTAGCGATCAAGTTGATTGATTCGAGGAGCCTCCACTTGTTCTGCAGACTTGTTCTTGAGAGAACCAGACCCAGTAGCTCTCTGGGATCCACAGGAGTGCACCGTGCTAACAATTATGAGGCTTAACGGGCTTTATATTAAAAGGTGGAGCGAATGCCGCTTTTCCCGATAGACGCGAGCGACCGCAAACCCGTCGGCTCGACGCGTGAAACTGTATCAGCTGTAGGCATAGGCACATGGGCTATAAGGGACTCGTCGAGAATGATTGAAGCTCTTGTCTATGCATTTACACATGGAATCGATAATGTTGACACCGCTGAGATGTATGGTAGTGGCAGCGCGGAGAGGATAGTAGGGGAGGCGCTCAAACAGGTCGGCAGAGATAACGTGTTTGTGACTACGAAGCTATTGCCGTACAGGTTTAGATCCGAGGATCTGGCTGTGAAGGCGGCGAAGGCCAGCCTAAATAGACTCGGTGTGAACTATGTCGACCTGATTCTAATACACTGGCCTGACGACCTGGCCAGCATAGGAGAACAGGTCAAGAGCCTAGAGGCTTTAGCCGAGAGGGGGCTCACTAGATATATTGGGGTGAGTAATTTTGACGCGAGGCTGCTAGAGGAGGCCCTTCAACACGCCAGGAAATACGATATAGTAGTGGACCAGATACACTACAGTGTGCTCCACCGGTATCCAGAGACGGAGCTTCTACCCTTGGCGATTAGGAAGAAGATACTGGTCCAAGCCTATACTCCTATAGAACGTGGTAGGGTAGCTGACATTGATTTGCTAGTGAAGATAGCCGAGAGGTATGGTAAGAGCCCTGTTCAGGTGGCCTTGAATTATCTAATATCGAGACCGATGGTCGTGGCAATTCCCAAGTCTGAGCGTGTTGAGAGGGTCAAGGAGTTTATTGGGGCTATGGGTTGGAGGCTGGCTGCGAGTGATCTAGAGATTATAGAGAGATCTTTATAATAAATTAATATTAGGATAATTGATTTAATTTGGAGGTTTATATGGTGATACCTCGGTATACAGCGGGTGGCCTCTTATTTATGGTTCCCCACGTAATACATCCGGTCGGGGGTCCCAGTGGTACAACCTTCCCACTCGGAGAGACGGTTACCCAAGATCAAAGTACGGCTCACAAGCACCTCAACCCTAGACCTAACGCTCGTGGCCTGGAGAGTTGCCGAGAGATTGTGGAAAAAGTATGGGATCGAGATAGATGTAGAAGATGAACCATACTATCTCATAGACCCTCTCATGGGCGTGGGACACAGTACTGGTGGAATGCACATAGTAGTAGAAGATACCAATGGCGTACCTCTAGCTTACGAGCTTAGTCTAACAGACTACGAGGACCCGGTAGAGGGGCTAGAGCACATAGTGCTGGGTATACTGACCCAGGGGATCCCTGTCATAGACGAGGACGCCTTCAACACGCTAGTTGAGAGGGATCATTTAGCCGATCTAGCTATAGCTTAAGACCACCTGCTACTGACCTCACGCCTAGCCGATAGCCAGTTAGCGGCGTGAGCTAGTATATGAGAGAAGAGGTCCCCTGGCGTGTAGAAGAGACTCTCACAAAAGGGACACTTGTAGAGTCCATTCACTCTAATTACCCGAATTATCGAGCCTCTATAGCTTACTATGACCTCATCTTGATCCTCTGACCGCATTTGAGGACCCTCGATAGCCCTAGCTACACCGCATACAGGCGAGCATTTTTAAATGATTTTCTTAAACACGTCAAAGCCCCGAATATTATCTGGGTTGTCTAGCTTAATTAACTCCCAGAGACAGGAATTCTCTGGGAGGCTACTGGGCTTCGAAGCCTTGGGGATGACAAATTGAGCAGCGTGGATCCACTGAGCGAGCTGAGAAGGCTCGGCTTCAAAGTTGAGTGCAGGCCAGAACTTTTAACCAACGGAGCCAGAGACCTTGTGGAGACCGGTCCCTGCTTATTCGAAGGACCCCTAGGCCCCATAAACGTAAAGGGACTTCTAGTGATCGCGGAAAAGCCGGACCCCATCCTCTTAAAGGAAGTAGCTCGGATACGGATCTCGGAATCGCGCCCTCTCGCAATAGTAGTATCGAGAAATCATCCTGGAAAGGATGTAGAGATACTAGCCAGTACTCTTGGGATACTGGTTAGCGCTCTAGAGGCTAAGCTAACGACTAGCAAACCCTCCAGGGAATACACGGTAATACCTCAACTAGACGATAGTGCAGCCGCGAAGATCTTCGAAGGCAGGGTCAAGGGAAGTCTTCTCGGCCTCTTAGGGGGAGTTTTAGCCCCGAAGAAGGTAAAGTTCATGGGGCTAAGGCTAGTTTACTTCCCCTTGAGGTGTTATGACCTCTTAATTCATAAGCTCGACGAAGAGGCCGAGGCGCTGGAGAGCAGGAGATCCACATTGTGCTTCGAGACCGCTACCGGCACATTAGTGGAGGCCAGAGACGGCGTGATTCGTCTAAGGGAGGAGCTTGTTAGGCTAGGTGAGCTGGAGGACGAGGCGGTGAGGGTTATAGAGATAGTGTCGTCGATTGGCAAGGCCAGTCTAAGCGAGATAGCAGAGCATCTAGGCGACATAGAGAGGGCTAGGGTGACCACGGACGTACTGGTGGAACTGGGCCTCCTGGAGCCCGACTATGAGGGTCTATTCCGCGTCACTGCACTACACCTAGAGGACTATGGAGACCCTATCGCCTACTACTCGGAGAAGAAACTACTCGTCGAGGGAAAGCCGGCTAAGTGCACGCGCCGCTTTGAGCCTGGATTCGAGCTATCAAAGCTGGACCGGATAGTCAAGGCTTTCGGCCTCGTTGAAGCCGTCAGCACGGTCTACTACCCCCTCTATATAGGCGTGTTTAGAAAGTTCAAGAACGAGAGGTACGTTGATGTAACCACGATAATTGACGCTATAGTAGGGGAGAGGCTAGAGGACCTGGAGGAGGCTATAGCCGACAGTAACATGATATACCAGCTCGACATGGTAGTCGAAGAGGTGACGGGCGAGGCTAGAACCCGAGAACCCTGCCCCAAGGCAGAAACGCCAGCCAGCGATACCTGAGGAATCATAGAAGGCCCGGGACAATGTCCGGGCTCAGAACCGGCTCGACCAGTTCACAGCCCGACCCCGGGCTCCCAGTCGGGCTAAGGGTTCCTCATTGCCCAAAAGTCTCCGACATCACTCCAAGCTTAAGTATCTAGGCGTTACATGGGTGGCGTGTACCCCGCCTTACCGTTCCGCCGCCATCTTCATCCCCCGGAGAGTAGGGGGTCTCGGCGGACGTGAGACCGGCGGGGCCACTAAATACAGTATATAGTGTGGGGGCTCATACCTTTTACCCCGGTGCACGCTAATTACCGTCCTCATAAAAGTCTAGGAGCCGGGGGACTCGGAGTTGCCTGAATCACCCGCTGATGATGCGATTAGGGCTATGACCGAGATCGCTAGGTTTATAGAGGAAGCAGCTAAGGAAATTGACAAGGGCCAGGTCAATAGTCTAGTTGATCTGCTGATAGACGTTTACAGTAGACGGCCTCATAAAGTCCTTGTGATGGGCGCTGGGAGGAGTGGGCTGGTCGGGAAAGCGTTCGCTATGCGTCTACTCCACCTCGGCTTCAACGCCTATGTGCTGGGGGACACCATAGTACCGAGTATCAGTGAAGGAGACGTAGTGATAGCGATATCGGGCAGCGGTAAGACAAAGCTCATAGTGACTGCCGCGGAGGCAGCTAAACAGGTGGGTGCTGTGGTAGTGGCTATAACCACCTATCCCGATAGTCCTCTGGGCAGGCTAGCGGATGTGGTTGTGAGAGTGCCTGGGAGGACGAAGCATAGCAAGCTAGACGACTACTTCGCCAGGCAGATCCTCGGAATCCACGAGCCCCTGGCCCCCCTGGGCACTCTATTCGAGGATACGACCCTGGTCTTCCTAGACGGTGTAATATACTCGCTTATGAAGAGGCTAAAAGTCTCCGAGGAGGAAATGAGGAATAGACATGCGAACATCGAGCTCTAGAAGAAAAACCACTAGAGGGAGGGGCGTATTAGCCCCTTTTGATCCATGGAATAGCCCCCTCTGCACATGCCCATTCAAGCTATCGTTGAACCCCTACACCGGGTGCTCCTTCAAATGCCTATACTGCTACGCGACCGCCTACATAGGCCAACGAGACAGCGCGCCGAAGAAAGACTTTCTGAGGAGGCTGAAGAGGGATCTAGCCCGCTGGGATCCAAGGTTGCCGATCAACATGGGCACGAGCAGCGACCCCTACCCGCCAGAGGAGGCTGGCTACGGGCTAACGAGGGCTGCCCTCGAACTACTAGTTGGCCTAGGTAGAAGGGTTCTCATAACCACCAAGGGCATCCTCTACGCGCAGAGAGACCTAGACCTCATATCCAAGGGGAACGTCGCGGTCACTCCCACCATAACCGTACTCGACCCCGGGCTCTCGCTAATCCTTGAGCCTGGAGCTCCACCTGCGGAGAAGAGGATAGATGCTGTCAAAAAAGCCGTAGAGGCTGGGATTCCCGTCGGCGCGAGAATCGACCCCGTTATACCTTATGTAAACGATGACCCGGCCATGCTGGAGGATCTAGTCGAGAGAGTCGCCGAGGCAGGCGCGATCTTCATAGTAACGTCGACCTATAAGGCTAGGCCCGATAACATGGCTAGGATGCGAGCCGCCTTAGGTAGCCTAGGAGAACGCATATACAGACTCTACCGGTCCAGGGGAGTTAGAATGGGTGGATACACATACCTACCCGAGGAGGACAGGAAGAGGCTCCTGGAGCCCGTGATGAAGACAGCTAGGAGATTAGGCCTCCAATACGCGCACTGTCGCGAGGGCTTCAAGGGGAAAGAATGGTTCAATGCGCCGAGCTGCGACGGGACGCACCTGATCCCGGAAAGGGTGGAGCCCCGTGCAGTACGCCTCGACGGCTGGCTACATTGACGGGGTAATTGTCGAAGCCAACGTGGCTGGTACGCTGGCTTTCTATCTCGTCAAGGGATACGCTCACCCAGAGCAACACCTAGTAGTTCAACCCTATAGGTACCCGTGTTGTAGGCGTGGCCCCCCAGCTCCTATACACTATAACGTGTGCCTCGGGGTAGAGACCGCTATGATTCCGCGGGAGAAAGTCACTAGGGTTATATCACCAGAGGCCGCGATAGAGACGCTTCCAGGGAGAGTTAAGCAGAGAATACTGGAGTTAGTCGAGGTACTGGGCTTGGAGTGGTATGGTGTGACAGGCTCTTACGCGCTCGGCTGTGAGGGTCCCTCAAGCGATGTGGATGTTATGGGCCTCTACAGACCTGGCTTGCTGGATGCTCTACAGGACCTGGCCCGGGACGGGTTGATTCGACAATGCAAGCGTCAGGACGTGATAGCGAAAAGGAGTAGGGGCCCGGGAGGCCTGGCTTTAGAGGTCTCCAGGATAGAGACTAGCCTAGTGGATTCATGCTACAGAGGCCAGCCCTACACGCTCAGGCTAGTTACCAGTCTCTGGGAGGAACCCTGTCATCAAATCCTAATCCCGTACGGTTACGCGGAGCTCACTGGGTGGATGAGGCCCCTTGGGGAGCCTATAACGGTTCCGACACGTTACCGGATGGATACGGGCTCGGAAACGGTTATCGTTGAGACATGGCGAACCCGGTATCAGGAGATAAAAGAAGGCCGTTACAGAGTTAGAGGGTTGCTGAGGCTCGACGCGGTTAGCGGCAATCTAGTCGTGTGGCCCGATATAGGTGGGTGGATTGCTAGAGCCGAGTCCCCACTCCTCCCTCATAGTGACTAGGGACGGCTTAATAGGCCAGGTAGTGGGAGTCCCCACTCCTCCCGGCTACCTGGCTATAATCCCCAAGTATATCGAGTGCAAGGGTCCCTCCCCCTGGAGCTACAAGGATAGGATGCTTTGCAGAATAATCCCATCCTACGGCCCGGAGGGCCTGGCGAGGGTTATGGAAGCCCTACCTGGTAGGTGGAGGAGGGACCCTCTCTATGGGACCCTCATGCCCTATGTCGCCGAGAACGAGGTGTTATTGTTTATTCATCCCAGAGATGCCCTGGCCGGGCTCATAGCCTCGGCTCCCGTGGAGTCTGCTGGAGTGGTGAAGACTGTATACGAGATAGTGAGGGGATCAGGCGTCTCGATCGAAGAACTCGGAGTAACGGGTAGCCACGCCCTCGGCGCGCCTCATAGCGGTTCCGACATAGACCTTGTAGTCTATGGAGTCGAGGGTGTTGCGAAGATCTATGATTACTTTAGGGGGATTAGGAGGGGTCCCTCAAGGGAGGTTCTGGAGGGTCTTGAGGTGCATCCCATTCTGGACATCTCCTGGAGGAGGAGTCGGGTAGGGGGGTTTAGGGTCACGTGGGTCGGCGCGCCAGTGCACTGGCATTGCCCCCCGCTTTCACGCTATTATGAGGTTGAGGGTCCCTCACGCCGTTATAGTCTTAGGATATGTGTAGAGCCTGGCCAGGCGGGGGCTCTACTCTACCCGCCATGCGTGGAGGCGGGAGACTACTGGATAGTGTCTTATGAGTATAATCTTGGAGGGCTATTCTATGAGGGAGGGTGCTTTGAGTTGAGGACTATGGGGTCGGAGGAGGGAGTATTGTACTTGGGAACTAGGGAGTATCTGGGCCTGGTTAGAAGGCTTTAGCCTCCTTGCTGGGGGCCACGCCCAGCGCCTCTAGGGCTTCCAATAGTTTAGCTCTTCTCTCTTCCCTGTTCTCGGCCGCTAGGCATGCCTCTACCACCTTGGCTAGGACTCTGTAGAGTGTTGCTATCTCGTTTGCCTGGTGCTTTACCTTGGAGTCTAGCACCTTTACGGTCGCGTTCGTCGAGTCTAGGAGCAGCTCTATCACGGTCAGGAGCTCATCGATGTCGCCGTGGTGATGGTGGTGGTGATGCTCGTGTTCATGCCCGTGTCTCTCGGAGACTTCCTCTACGACTTTCTCTATATCCTCCTTCTTCTTCGGCAACGTCATCCTCTTCTTCCGCTTCTTCTGCTCGGCCAATCCCCATCAATCCCCTAAACGCGTCCTTTACCTCATACGCTGGTTTTAGAGGGGTATTAACCATTATTTTATACGCACCGCCTCTACACCGACAGGATAGGATGTAGGGAGGCGACTCTGGAATGGGGGATGAGAAGCTACTGAACCCACGGATCATAGAGTTAGAGGGTAAAGCTCAGATAGGCATGGTAGAACACGTTGAACTTGTCGACTGCGAAAAACCCCACGGGTGGAAGAAGCTCAGAGCAAAGCTTATAGACGGCTCCATCGAGGAAACCGGCTGTATGGAGCCTGATGCCGCTAAGAGAAACTACATGGTCTTCGTGTTATACGCTAGGAAATGGGGCAGGATGGTTAATGCAGGCGAGCCACAGTAGAGGCGTGTATCACAGTGCGCCGATGATGAATGGTATTACCGCTTAGCCTGTATGAAGAGGGCGGTGAAGAGCAGGCCAGCCTGAGGCTCAAGATCCTCAGTCTCCTTCTCCACAGATCTTGTTGGCCTCCTCGATCCTCTTGAGGTAAGTCTCTGCGCTCTCTTTGATCCTCCGCAGGCTATCGACAATGGAGGCGGGAACGCAGTCTGTGAGGGTCCCTTTCAGCTTGGCTTCGAGTACCCGCCTGGCCTCCGTTGCTATGGCGTAGACGTTGTTCATTATCTCGTAGAAGAGGTTCAGCTCCTGTAGCAGATACTCCATCCCCTTCCTAGTGAGCTTGTAGATCTTCCGGGCCCTCCCCTTCTCCACAACCAGTTCCTCCTCAACGAGTCCCTCCTTGCTGAGATCGTGGAGCACAGGGTATATGCTCCCCGGGCTAGGCTTTATCGTGCCTGCGGTCACTTCCTGGATCTTCTTGGATAGGTCGTAGCCGTGGCTGGGGGCTATGGCTAGGATTGCTAGTATGAGGAAGCGTATGCGATACTTGAAGGGGTCCCTCCTCTCCTGGTCACTCACTAGTCTGCACACCCCTAGGGTATCTCGGCCACCACGACGCCCTACCTAAGAGGGCTATTAGTGGCGGTGTTAATATTAGGCTCGCATTGATGCCTGCCAGCAGTACCCCGAATATGAGTGCTGTGCCCATCATACTGAGGCCTGGGCTGGAGGCTAGCGCCAAACCCACATAGGCTCCAGCCATTATCGCCGCGAGTCCCAGCACTGTTGGCGTGCCTAGCGCTATAGAGTCAGCCACTCCTTCCCGCGAGCAGTCCCTCGTACACTCCTCTCTGGCCCTGGCTATGTAGAAGCTGTTATAGTCCATTCCAACCCCCAATATCGCTGTGAATACAATTACGGGCAGGTACCACATCACCTCCTCCCCGAGTATGTCCTGGAATAGGAGGATCGTGAGTGCGCTCCCAGCGTACGCCGCTATAACCACCGCCAGTATCGCTGACAATGCTGTTACCACGCCGCCATAGGCTGCTAGGAATGTGAGAAACATCAGCGTGAGCGCTACCGGGTATACTCTGTGATAGAACCTGTCGTTTATTAGATTCTGCAGGTCCAGGTTCACCGCAGCCATACCACCTACCAGGCTATCGGGGTCTATTGTATGGGCTTTCTCTCTCAGGGTCTTCGCGCACTCCACGCCATCCTTGCTCATCGGGTAGACGCTCATGACAACCTTAACCACCCTGTCCTGGTAGGCGTCTTCTACCTCGGCCTTGGCAACACATGGTAGGTCTTTGACGCTGGCCCGTATCTCGGATGCTTTCTCCTTGCTTGACGCGACAATGTATACAGGGTATAGTACCCCGGCGTCATAGTTGGTGTTTATATAGTCGAGAGCTCTCCGGGCCTCGGAGTCTCTAGGCAGGTTTATCGCGAAGTCATAGCCGCCCGTGAAGCCGGTCATAACAACACCAGCGAACACTGCTAGTATCACGGCGACAGCCAGTGGCACTAGAGGCTTTGACGCTATAAACTTTCCAACACCCTTGAACCGGGGTTCCCTGTCGGCCGAGGCGATCGGGTGTCTCGGCCACCAGAACCATCTCGTCTCTCCAACGTATGCGAGCAGTGCCGGGATGAAGGTTATACTAGCTATCATCACCGAGAATATAGTCAGTGGCACGTTTGACCCTATGCTCGATATAAAGGGGAAGTCCCATGCCAACATCATGCTGCCGAATCCTATCATAGCTGTCGTGGCCCCCGCCAGCACTGGCCTGAGGGATTTCCTGTAAGCCTCGACAGCGGCCTCTCTGCTGTTTAGGCCTCGCGCGGCGGCTTCACGGAACCTCCTAGCAACATAGGCGGCATAGTCTATGCCTAGGCCCAGGCCGGTCGTGAACATAATCGTCCTACTATGGGTGGTTACATCCACAACACCATACTTGCCGAGCAGGTAGGCTAGAGCTAGGCTGACTACTAGCCCAAAGCCGATCCCTATGAAGGGTAGGAATACTGCTGCAATGCTCTCCATAATTAAGCCCAGTATGATTATGACGAACACCATGCTCAGCTTATCGCTCTTCTCTATATCCCGCTGAGCGGCCTCTCGTATCTCGTAGGACATATAGTCGTTGCCGTCAAGCAGCACCTTTACATTACTATACCCAACGTCCTTCAGCCCCTCCAGCACACGCGTCTTAATGTGCTCTGCCGTAGAGGCTTTCTCGGCCAGGTTGCCTCCATCGATGCTTACTCCTATAAGGAACCCGTTGCCTCCCCTCTCAACAAGTACACCCTCAATCTTCTCTATCACACTATCGAATGCCTCGACGACGGTCTTGTTAACCAGGTCCTCCAGTGCATCATCATAGCTAAGCTTGCCCTCGACGATCATGACCGCATAGCTGGCTAGTATCTCGGCTTCATTCTTGGTAATGTTATGGCCCTGCTGGGCCGCGATCTCCGCCAGTATTTCGGGCGCCTCCTTGAGGATCGTCTCGTTATCGGCTCCGAGAAGGCTCCTCTCCCAGAGCAGGTCGACAAATGAAGCGATCCTCGTCCCAGCCTTTCTGGATAGGAGGAGCTTCGTAGCAATATACGATGCCTCGTCTAGGGACTTCGTTTTAACTAATGTTTCTACTTCGTTTCTGGAGAGATCGATTCGTGTTGATTCCAGGGTTAATATGGCGGCAACTCCGTACTTCTGGGGTCCCTCCAGGGCTCCTGAGGCGTTGGGATCGTATTCTAGGAGTGTGTTTACTAGAAGGTTTATGAAGGGCTCTGGGATCTCTATACCCTTGCTCTCTGCATATTTCACGACGGTCTCAACCGCGTACCTGGCGGCCTTCTCCTTGGTGAAGGCTCCCTCTACGACGTCGCCCGCTATCTTCTCTGCTATAGCCCTATTGACTCCCTGACTCTCTAGGAATCCAGTCAGTATAGAGGGTATGGTTTTGTTGGTCACAGTGCAGTTTGACTCTACTATTGAGTTCACCGTGTAGTTAGCTAGCCCCGCGGCCTGCGGGGGTAACTGGCTTAATATAGAGTCTCCTATCTGTTTGCCCAGGAGGGGCTTGAGAGATTCCATAGTCTGGTCTAGCAGAGCTAGTAGTTGCAACTGCCCTGTTGTCGTGTCTGGTGCGCCTAGAATGATGCTTCTATGGTCTTGCATCTCCGCGACGGTAGCCTTCCATAGAGCGGCCGTTGCATTATATAGTCCCTGGGCTTCTGCTGGTAGCCCTGTAGACTGCAGTCCCTGCCATGCGAGCTCCATCGCTAGATCTGCTGCCAGCGTGTTGTTGAAGTTTGAGGGACCCCCGTTTGCTAGAGTTGCGTTGTAGACCGCGTAGATTATACCGGGGTTTAGGGGGCCTGCCCGTGTTATGTTACTGGCCTTGACTACAATGGATACGTCGACCTCGTCTATCGGGGGGTTCGTGTAGGCGTCTGTTAGCTTTTCCAGGAGAGCTTCAGAGCGGATCACGTCATAGTACGTCTTCACTATAACGGGGAGGAATACGTTGCACGACAGGTTCAGGGACTCGGATATCCTCTCTACAAGGGGGAGTCCGGCTTGCAGGCCTGTCCCGGCGTTCCAGTAGCCCTGGTATGCCCTGTCGGAGGCCTCTAGCAGGCCTGCAGTCTGGTTTATCCCGGTCTTCAGTTTGTTGTAGGTCTGTGAGGTAGCTAGTAGCCCCTTGACTGCTTGGACCGACATGTTTAGCCCTTTATCGAGGCCCTTCGTCGATTGGACCTCTATGTTCTCGACTATGTCTATCCACGATGAGAAGCTAGCGTTGCTATACTCCTCTTCCAGGCCATTGTACCACGCCTTTAGTCTATGATAGCTGTCTATGTCTACGGGGACTCCTGAAACTACTAGCATGAAGCCTGGAGCCGCCGCGGTCTCGTTCCCGACTCTGAGCTTTGCCATCTCCTTCTCGGCCTTTATGCTCTCCGAGGTGGGCGGCAGGAATTCCTCCTCACTGGTCTTTACTATATCGTTTATGGAGGCTGCTAGCGGGCCTGCTATGATTACAACGATCAGCCATACCGCTATTATGGTCCACGGCCTCTTTCTTATGACGCCCTCCAACACATATCAACACCCGAGCTATGTCAGACACCGATCTATTATTTATAGTTGCCTATTTACACCCCCAGGAGGCGTCTTCCCTGGATGGTGCCGGCCGTGGAGAGGGTATGGTTGCTGTTCCTGGACCTCGACGGCACGCTCTGGGATCACAAGGACATATCTTCCCTCACCTCACCCTTCAAGAGGATAAATGATAAAGTGATAGTTGATAGTAGGGGGGTTGAGGTTAGCCTCTACGAGGATATGGTCAAGCTTTTGAAGTGGGCCAAGGAGAGAGGGGCTATAATATCGACGCTGAGCTGGAACGACCCTCACAAGGCACTAGAAGCTCTAAAAGCCTTCGATCTACTAGACCTATTCGACTATCACGCCATAGAGGTGCACCCTAATAAGGGAGAATACGCCCGCAGGGTCGTTGACGCAGTAGAATCCAGTCTTGGAGTGAAGCTTAGGGGGTGCCAGATAGTCTATATAGACGACAGAGACATACATCTAGATAATGTCAGGAGGCACCTGGGCGAGATAATCTTCCTAAGAGCGTGGGCCGACTTCAAAGACTACAACGAGGCTAGGAGGATTATAGAGGAGAGACTATGCCTAAACACCTAGGCAGGGCCCTGGAAGTCCTTTATCCCCCATCCTCCTACACGGGTTAAACCACGGGGGCGGAACTACTTGTCCCTACCCGAATCCAAGAGGGACCCTAAACTAGTCCTAGACATGCTATCCAGGATAGCGGCCCATGACCTAGATCCATGGTCCGGGA
>WWDN01000066.1:0-2990 GCA_035615875.1 Thermodiscus sp.
GTCCTAACGAGGTAGAGGACCTTTTCCGCCCCGGCCAGCAACAGGCCATATATTATACTGGCCGTCTTGCCGAACCCCGTCGGAGCCCTCACGGACAGCACCGCGCCATTCTCTACAGCCTCCTTTACGAGGAGTGCAACCTCCCTCTGCCCCTTCCTAAACCCTGTATACGGGAATAGCGGCTCACTCATACCCTTCCACTCCTAGAGGCTTCTAGGGGGTCCCACAGCCGCCACCTCTTCACCGCACCGCCCAGGGGAGGCGGTGCTCTGGGTTCAGGGTGATAGTCATCCCTTTCCCCCCTTAGACCCCAATCACAGTCACAATAACCCTCCTAGTCCTCGGCCCGTCCATCTCGACCAGGAGGATGCTTTGCCACGTTCCCTTAACCAGCGAGCCGTTGGCTAGGGGTAGGCTGGCGTGGTGGCCCAGCATCGATTGCCCGAGGTGGGCGTGTGCGTTGTCGTCTATCCTGTTGTGCATCCAGTCTCCCGAGGGCTCCGTGTGTTTTGACAGGAACTCTACTATGTCTCTCATGAGGCCTGGCTCGGCCTCGTTAATCGTTAACCCGCACGTGGTATGGGGGACGAAGACGTGTACTATGCCCTCCTTTACCCCAGACCTGCCGACTACGTCCTCGACCATACGCGTAATATCGACTACGTCGAAGCGGCCTTTAGTCCGCACGTCGACTTGGCTCCTATACACTCTGCATGACAAGCCGCGACCCCCTGCTACCATAATATCCCCGCTTGGACTTATTCTTTGGCACCAGGGTGGACGGTCTTTGCCGAGGCCATACACGGTGGTCTTCTCCACTATGACTGTCGACGGCAGAATCGCCTCGAAGACGGGATACAGTAGGCTATCCTGCTGGGAGGACTTCGAGCTACAACACAAGATCAGGGCGGCGAGCGATATAGTAATCGTGGGTAGCGGGACAGCGTTGATCGACGATCCAAAGCTTACAGTACGCCGTGTCCCCGGCAGGTCGCCTATGCGGGGGGTTGTTGACTCAAAGCTGAGGGTCCCTCCCACAGCCCAGATATTCCAGAGGCCTGGCGCGGTGCTTATCACAACTAGTGGACATGGGCTCGACGAGCTGAAGCCCTATAGGAGGCTGGGCGTTGTGGTCATCCAGGCCGGCGTGGAGAGGGTGGACCTGGCTGGTGCATGGTCTATACTGTATGACATGGGTGTTAGGAGGGTTATGGTTGAGGGTGGGGGGCGCTTGAACTTCGCCCTTCTCCGGGAAGGTCTTGTCGATGAAGTATGGGTCACGGTGGCTCCCTACGTATTCGGGGCTGGGGTCTCGGTGTTCGAGGGGCCGGGGTTTGATGGTGAAAACGAGGTTGCGAGGCTCCGCGTGAAGGAGATTGCAAGCTTGTGCGGCGGGGGCTGGGTTAATATTAGGTTTGAAGTGCTCTCTCCCCGCCGCCCACTCTAGAATATTATGCCCTTGTATGCCTCCTTGTAGATCGGATGGTTCTTCATGCGCACTATGTACTTGCTCCTGTCGTACTTCTCGCCTGGGTTGAAGGTCTTCACCTCTATCTCGTGCTTGTAGGCCTCTAGGTCTGTCGAGTATTGTTTGAGCACGTAGTCCCGATAGATGCTCTCCATCACGTTATAGGCGCAGAATGGTATTATCCTGCCATCCGGTGCAGTGTAGTGTATGTTACACCTCCTAACCCGGGTCACGTCATAGTTGTATAGGTCCATGAAGTGCATCATCCCGAGGAACATCATGTGGTAGTGTAGCTGGCCTAGGGCGTCGTAGTTCCTCTTTATGAACACGTTCCATAGTAGCTTTGTGAAGCTGAGCTCCTTGGGCATCTTCTTGGTGTCGACGAACTTCTTGAGGTCTAGCGTGCTCTTCAGCATGAGCATCTTCTTGCTCTTACCCTCAAGCAGGTATATCCTCTTCTCGTCGAGCCACTCTATGAAGGCGTCGACGTCGAAGAACTCGGTTATCGGCACGAACCTCTTGGCTAGGCCATTGGCGTCCCTCTCCACGAAGATGTACGTTCCAGCTCCACACATGGGGTGGTTCGACATGCAGAACTGCGGCACAGCCGTCCAGGCCTCGATGAACTTGGCGAACTTGGCGGCTACCGGGATGGGGTACCAGGCCTCCGGGGGTATCTGGTGGTCGGTCTGCTCCGCTATCTTGTTTATGGCGTCCGCGATAGTTATCCTCATCCTCTCCCTCTCCTTCTTCTTGAGCTGTCCGCTCAGGCTGACGGGCTGGAAGTTGACGCTCCTGACGATATCCATGTGCTTCGCGCCGAACCGTATTATGTCGCCTAGCTCGTGGTCGTTCATCCCCTTGATCACGGTAGGGACTAAGACTACACTAGTCATGCCGGCCCTCCGGAAGACTTCGAAGGTAAAGGGTACCTCCCAGTGGTTCTTCCAGTTCACTTTAGGGGTTACGCCATCGAAGCTCATGTACACGGTGTTGACTCCCGCCTCCCTAAGCATCTTGGTGTAGTGTACAGCGTATTCTGGATCATCGAAGAATGTCTTAGCGAACCATATACCATTGGTATTCAACTGTACGTGCCTGACTCCCTCCTCCTTGAGCATCCTCACTATATCGACTAGATCGCTCCTCATCATCGGCTCTCCGCCCGTTATCTGGATAGCCATAGTGACTCCCTGCCTCTTGAGCTGCCTCACCTGGGCCCGTAGCTGCTCTATTGTTGGCTCGTAGACGTAGCCGGCTTTCTCGGCGTAGAAGAAGCAGTAGAAGCAGGATAAGTCGCACCTGTTGGTGACCACGAGGTTGGCTAGGGCTGTATGGTTCTCGTGCATCGAGCATAGCCCGCAGTTGAAGGGACACGGGGCTGAAAGGCCAACGTAGGCCTTGACCTGGCCCGGGCCCTTACCTGTCTCCTCATAAGTCATCATTCTATAGTAGAGCTTTGCATCGCCATAGTATAGTTCCTCGAACTCGCCGTGCTCTGGACAGATCTTCCGGATGTAGA
>WWDN01000067.1:0-9408 GCA_035615875.1 Thermodiscus sp.
CGGGTATGTACAGCGTGCCTGTCACTTTGTTATTTTCGTCAGTTTCTATGACGCCGTTTAGCATGTACCTGTCGAACAGTATGTGGAACCCGTTGAAGCCCTCGACTGATGAAGCTGTTAGTGTGTACCGTGCTAGGCCGGTTGTGAAGTAGGATAAGTTCATGTATGTGTAGTCTTCGACATAGATGGTTACGGTCCCGGGCGTAGCTGGCAGTGCTATGAACATGAAGTCTAAAATACTCCCTGAGAACACCAGTGTAGAGTTGAAGTAGACTTCTACGTGGTGGCCGTAGTCGAACCAGAGCTGGTTTCCAAGTGCATCCATGCCGAGGTCGGTGTAGAGGTAGTTGCTTGCATATCCCCTTATTATGGTGGCGTGCGGTGCTTGTAGAGGTAGCAAGCCATAGCCCCAGAACGCATTTTCACCTGGCAGGTAGAACTTCAGGTAGTCATCCACGAACACTATGAAGAGGTCCCATATGGCGTAGGATCCGCTGTAATACGCGTTCCCCGTCAGTATTTCAAGCCTCTCAATCGGGGCTGAGATCGGGATGTAGAACGCCACCGAGAAGTACTGCGAGAGCGTTCCCAGCATCATTCCATGCTGGGCGACTTCGGTATCATTGTATAGTCCAGTGTCCGTGCCATAAACTGTTACCCTTGAAGCCGTCATGCTGTAGTCTGGTCGCACTGTTAGTGGGGTGAGGGTCTGGTTAATCGGAGTTATTATATCGTAGAACGTGCTTGCCGTCATGGCATTCTCGTCTCCAGGGACATACTTGACCCTCCAGACGCTTTCGAGCTGAGTCGGCGTTACATATACTATAGGCTGGCTATTCGACTCGTCTAGGTATCTTAGATGGCCTACGCTGATGGAGCTTGTGTAGTTACCTATGGCTATGTCGTTACTCCCTATTAGGTAGAAGTCCTCTAGATATATAGCGGGGAATCCGGGGTCAAAGGTCAACGGTAGTGCGGAGTCCTCGTTCATGCTCAAGACCATGTCTCCAGTCACGTTGATATCGGCCACGACATACGTCGGGTCATATGAATACCAGGGCATCCATATGAGGTGGAATAGGCCGTCTGGCAGGTATAGTATTAGGGTGCCGTTCTCGTTGGACACTCTTATTCCCATAAAGAGGGACGCTTCAATCTGGTTAACATAACTGTCTTTGAAGACGACAACGTCCTCGTAGCTACCGGGCGATCCGTCATTGTAGTATAGGTTGACCACCACCTTGTTCAATAGCGCTATGGAGGCTAGAGCCCGGTACGTCTTGTTTTCTGTGTCATCGTGTACAGTTAGGTATAGGATGTAGAGGCCCTTGCTGAAGCCGGTCGTGTCCAATAACACGTTATACGGGGTCGAGTTCAGCGGACCGAGCGTTAACTGGCTACTGGTTGAAGCCACTACTGTAGAAGCCAAGAAGTCCTCTACGAGCACCGTTATTGTGAGGTTCTTGCTGGCCGATGCCAGGTTTGTTATCGTGAAGGTCATGTTGACAAGGTCTCCGGGCGTTCCAATGTAGTTGCTCGTCACGGGGTCTACTATGAGTGACGCGTTTATAGCATCTGGGACCTGCACGAGCCCCAGGCCCTGCTGGAATACATTATACCCTAGATCCATGGTAGTCGATGCTAACAGGTCTTTGATTTGTTGTGGTGTTAGTGTCATGTTGTATTTCTGTTTGTAGGCTTGTATTAGTAGTGCCGCGCTTCCCGAGACGTGTGGAGTAGCCATACTAGTACCGGATAGCGCAGCGTAGCCGTTACCGGGTAGTGCAGCGAGTATATTGACACCGGGGGCTACCACGGTGGGCTTAATCCTCATATCAACAGTCGGGCCTCGGCTGCTGAACCAGGCAAGCATTAGGCTCTTATCCACCGCTCCCACAGTTATGGCTGACCTGGCAGATGCTGGTATACCGACCGTCCCGTATCCTGGCCCGGCGTTACCGGCGGCTACTACAACGGTTACTCCTAGGCTTGATGCGTAGTCTACTGCTAGGCTTAGCGGGTCTGTGCCATCGCTTGGTATATCGGCGCCGAGGCTCATGCTGATTATATCGGCCTCGTCGCCAGTATTGGGAGTACCGTCTGGTCCCAGGGCGGCGAATTCTATGCCGTTTATGATCCAGGAGGTGTAGCCCCAGCCGTATTTGTTGAGGACCTTTACAGCCCATACGTACGCTCCAGGGGCCACGCCTGGGCCGAGGTGGTCATAGCCCACTAGGACGTCGTTCTTGCCTGTGTTCGTGTTGAACCCTGTTAGCAGTGCTACCAGCGTGTCGTCATCGCTTGAGAACGCCCATATGTAGATGTGCTTGAAGAGGTCTGGCTGGTTGTCTCCGTCGGCATCGTATGCGAAGGTGCTGTTTAGGGCGGATCCGATCACGTGGTTCGACTCTCCAGTGTAGTTGTATAGTCGCCCGTCGCTGCTTCCAACGACTACGAACTCATAGACGTAGTAGATCTCGTCGTTCTCCTCTAGATCCTCTAAGTATAGTGTTAGATTTGAGTATACGGGGGTGTCGTAGGTTGCGTTGATCAGGGTCCTTGTCCCGCCGGAGTCGGGTATCGTTACGTTCCATATAGTGCCAGCTGCTGTTGACGCCACGTGGGTTCCGTGGCCGATGTAGTCCATTGGGTCGTTGGCCTCGGAGCTTGGGTACTCGACGAAGCTCTTCTTGACTATGACCTTCGTGTCGTTCGTCGTGGGGTCGTTGTCGAAGTCGTCTAGCATAGGGTGGGTCCAGTCTACTCCAGTGTCTAGTATCGCTATGTTTACCCCGGAGCCGTTGAAGCCTAGGTTCCACGCCTCTGGGGCTCCGATCAGTGGCACGCTATCGTTGAGGTTTACCTTTACCTTGGCGTCTAGGTAGATCTTCTCTACGCTGGGGTTGTTCTCGGCCCATTTTAGGAAGTCTGCTGCGTTGTCCTTGTTTAGGGTTAGGCTTATTGCTGGGATGAGCTTGTAGACGTGTCTCACCTCTATTCCCATCGATCTTAGGGTGTCGGCTATCGCGTCGCCCATCGCCTTTATAGTGTCTGGGTCGTTGCCTGGGGCCTTGTACTTTAGTATCACTGGGATTTCTTCGCCGTAGTTGTTTTCGGCCAGGTACTTTATGTCGAATAAGTTAATGTCGAGTTTCTTCATGCTCGTCCCTACCGGGATCATGTATAGGTGGTCTTGTAGCGAGACTATGTAGTATTCCCTGGCTATCTTATGGTCTCCCTTAACGTTGACTGTAAACCCATTCTTCTCGTTATAATTTACTATCGCTACGTCTCCAGTCACTAGGAGTATCTTGGCCCTGTAGCTCTCCGGTAGCTTATCTGTTAGCTCCATTAAGTTGAATCGCTGGACCTCCTTGTCTGGCCCTATGTAGGGCTTGTTGAAGGATACTCCTCTATTGTTGATTTTCACGCTGTCGCCTCCCGATAGGACCTTTACAGCCTCGTCGGGTAGGTTGATCCCGTATTTGGATAGAATGCCTTTTAGGTCTTCTGGCAGGCTTGCTGTGGCTTTGACTTGTCCTCCTGTGCTTGTGTTGGCTAGTGCCGATCCTGCTGGTATTATGAACATGCCTATTAGTAGGAGTGCGAGGATTGCCTTGAGGGGTTTTTTATTCACGGTTTACACCCATAACTTATGATTTGTATTCGGTTATATCACAGAGTGCTATCGACATATATAAATTTATAGAGGCGTTGACCAGTATATGCCGCATATATCCCTTAAATATAGTCTAATAATTAATATTATAATTATAACAGGCGACCGGATTAAAACGAATAACCCAAGACCATAGACAGGCTCGCCACGCTCGTGTCACTCCATCCCCTCGGGGGAAGGCCCTCCCGGGGGTCGAGGGGGCTGGTCCGCTCATCGCCATCCAGCCAGGACGAGCCACAGCAGATTATATCGCTACCCGGAGCCCACCAGGTCCCGGACCACTTCTATCAGGGTTAGGGGGTCCCTCGACACGATATATATTACGGGCTCGACCCCCTCGCCCAGCTCGACCTCGAAGGCCACGTCCCCCCGGGCCTCAGCTGTCTTGGCGGCCCTAGGCGTGTACCTCAGCACAGTGGCCCACGCGTCGCTCCCCCAATACCTGGAGTACTTCAAAGCGACCCTACCCGTATGCTTGGAGCCTCCCTTGATCGGCGAGCCAGCCACTATGACCCCTGTGGCAGCCTTCACTATCCTCCCATCCAGCCCAACCACATCCTCTATGGACTCGGAGCCCCTGGGCGCGTAGGCCAGGTTAGACCCGACCTCGGGGATCGAGTCCCTAATGGGCAGTTCTAGGAGCCTCTCAAGGACTTCGTAGTAGAGGCGTATCTCCGGTGGCTCTCCCGTCTTGAGGGTCGCCCCGCACAGCCTATTCCCCCTGCAGTAGTTCGACTGCAGGGCTAGTGTGTTGGCGGTCAACGCGATCTCCCCGCTATCGCCCTTCGCAACCCTGCTGCATAGTATGTCTAGGTGTAGCTTGAGGGTCCCCCTCGCGATCCCCTCGCCAGCGAGCATGTCGAGGTAATAGTCGAGCCCGTGCCTCAGGTACTTGTGGACCATGGGCTGGCTCACGCCCAGGAGCCTCGATATCCTATGCTGGCTTACGCCCCTAGCGTAGAGGCATGAGGCAACGGCTCCCCTCAACAGGGGCAGTATCCTCCTAGCAACATACTCCTGGGGCAGTAGCGGGCCCCTCATCCAATCCCCCTAGACAGGCTCCCACGCCAGCCCCCTTATTCTTTAACAGCCACAAGCCCACAGGCTACCCCTGGGGGGAGGTCTACGTCGATGGCGGGTAAGAGGGACCCTTACAGGGACAGGGATGTGGTAAAGAAGATGGCCCAGCTGATGATGCAGGGCGCAGTCATGCTGTCGGAGACCTGCCCCATATGCGGCCTCCCATTGTTCAGGCTGCGTAGCGGGGAGGTGGTATGCCCTGTCCACGGGCGCATTATCATGGTTCGTAGCGACGAGGAGGCCCGGGAGGTCGAGGTAGACAGTATTGTTAGGGAGGTCGAGCACTACGCCGCCCGGAAGGTGCAGTCGCTCATGGAGGATGGGAGCCCGGGCGAGATACTGGAGTGGATGAAGATAATCGAGGCCGGGGAGAGGATCAGGGAGATAAGGGATAGGAGGAGGCTCATGCAGGCGCAAGCAGGGCAGGGCAGGGTCGAGGAGGGGAGGAAGGGGAAGGGCGGTTCCAGAGGTTAATTAGGTACTACCCTGCACATAGCATATACTAGCCAGACCCCTCAGGAGGGCCCCATAGCTTGATAGACCGCTACACCGCCAGCAGGATACGCGTGGCCAGGGACCTCATAGCCAGCATACTCGACGAGAAGCGGGAATACGCGAGCCTAAAGGACCTCTGCCCGAAGGGCCAGGAGCTACGCCCCCTACCCCCTCCAAAGCCCGTCCAGGGGCACGCGGCCGTCGACGGCGGGAACTATGTGGGGGTCCACAACGACTACACCTTCTACGTGGTCAAGGCCTGGGCCTACATACACGAGGCCGGCTACGGGCAGGGAGACGCGTGGATGGGGATCCTCATACCACCCCACCACCCCGACTACAGGGTCACCATATACCGGGAGGTGTTGGAGGCGGCTAGCCTCGTGGGAGACGGCATACCGGGGGGACGGGACCTCGCCCGGGAGGCGGGCATAGTATACTTCGACGGCAGTATTAGGAACGCGATCAGGTGGTGGAGCCCCGGCGCCGTCTCCTTCGGGGACGAGGAGAAGCCCGATATAGGGAGGGACCTGCCCCTGGCCAGGGACATCATATGGAACTACTATAACAGCGGGTACGGGCTCGACTCCCTATCCCACCTGCAGTGTAATGGGAGGGACGACTGCGTGCGCGAGTTCATAGCCGGGGCCCCCGCTAGGCCCATGGTCCCGGGGCTGGTGATGGAGCTCGCCGCCAAGAGGCTCGCCGAGGGGGACTTGAGGAGGAGTAAGTGGATAACCACGCTTGAGGTGGTCGAGAAGCTATACCTCTACATGAGGGCCATAGAGTCGGCCTGGGCCGGGGGCGGGATGCCGCTATTCCTGTCGAAGACCAGCACGAGCACCAGGCTCTGCGGCGAGAAGCACAGCGATCTATACTACCTGAGGATCCTGCACCGGGGCAACCCGGATCCGGGGTACATAGCCTGGGAGGGCGGTGTCTTGTGTGGCGCCTACGAGATAACCAGGCTCAAGAGGGGAGGCCGGCTTGAGGGGGCAGAGCCGATATGCCCCGTGGAGGCTGGCGATGGGGAGCCCAGGTTCTATCCCCGGGAGCTGGGCCTCTACGACTTCTATGTCAGGAGGCTTGGGGCCGTGGAGTTCTATGTAAGGCTGGCCCGTGGGAGGCCCTTCATGCTGGCCAACCTGCTCTTCGACATGAGGGACCCTCCCGAGACCATGGATGACGTATACGGGCTCGTGGAGGAGGCCCTGGCCAGGGCCGTCTCGACCCCCCTAGTAGACGGCTACCCCCTATCCCTCATAATGGCCCACTACCACGCGCGCATACTCCCGGAGGAGGCCCTGGCCGTGGCCCGGGGGGTCGGCTTGGAGCTTGAACCTATGGCGCGGAGCAAGCTTAGGTACTAGGAGGGTGTAGGGTTATGGCGGGAGAGTGCTTCGGCGAGAGTATTGGCTGGATTGTTGGCGAGTCGTCGCCCGTCAAGAGCCTTGTAATATTCGATAGGGCTAAGGGCCTGGTTAGGGCTGGAGAGTATGTCGTGGGGCGCGGGCCCGAGGGCTGTGTGCTTGGCATCGTCGAGAACGTTTGGAGCGGTCACAGGATGCTCCCCCCAACAGTCACCGACCCCGTGGCCGTGCATCATATATCGGAGTGGACTGTGAATGCCGGTGGAGAGGATATCTATAATAGGGGTAGTGTTAGGTGGCTCGCCCTCCTGGAGCCCCTGGTGGCTAGGAAGAGGGTTGTGTCGCCCAAGACCCCCATAGCTCCGGGCTCCCTGGTGGCTAGGGCTGACCCGAGAGACCTGTCGGAGATCTTCTCTCCCGGCGGGGAGGGCTGGATTAGGCTGGGGCACCTGGTCAATAATAGCGGGGTCGCATACCATATCGATGCCAACGCCCTGAGCAGGCACCTCGCCATACTGGCCGTGACTGGGGGCGGTAAGAGCAACACTGTCTGTATACTGGCTAAGAGGATTGTCGGCGGGCTCTGCGGCTCCATGGTGGTCTTCGACATGCACGGGGAGTACACTGACTTGAACCTGAGGAATGCCCGGATCGTGGTCCACAAGCCCAGGCTAAACCCGACCATGATAAGCATAGAGGAGCTCTACAAGCTCGCCAACGTCGCCGAGTCGGCCACGAACCAGAGGAGGTACCTGAAGTGGGCTTGGAAGCTCGCCATAGCAACGTACTATAAGGTGATGGCCAAGACCACCCAGCCCTACGACAGGATAACGGAGCTCGCCAGGATGCTCCTAGAGGCCCTGCGGGATAAGAGCATGAGGGAGAGGGCCCTGAAGTCCATGGGCCAGCAGGGGCTGGTCGCCTCTGAGCCCAACTTGAAGACCCAGTACACGGGCTGGTTCTCCAGGTACATGCCCCAGACCCTGGCCTCGATGGCCGCGGAGGTGGTTGTGGAGAAACAGCTCCACCCGCCGCGCCACGTCAAGGAGGACGGGCTGGAGGGGGCTATAGCGAAGCTGGAGGACCTGGAGGACAGGTATTCTGAGGTGCTCGACGCCACGATGTACACTAGCCTGGCCCGCGTGATACCTCCCTGCGCGTTGACGGTGTTCGACTTGTCTAGCCTCGACGAGGAGGCGGCTGACGCGGTCGTGAGCCACTATCTCAGGAGGATACTCTCTGAGAGGAAGCTCGGGGGCTCCGGGGAGGGGCTCCCCTACCCTGTCATAACCGTGATCGAGGAGGCCCACATACTAGTGCCCAGGGACGACTCGACCCTCTCAAAGTACTGGGCGGCTAGGATAGCCAGGGAGGGCAGGAAGTTCGGGGTCGGCCTGGTGCTCGTCAGTCAGAGGCCCAAGAACGTTGACCCCAACGTGCTGAGCCAGACCAACAACAAGATAGTACTGAGGATGGTCGAGCCCGAGGACATAAGGTATGTGCAGAGGGCCAGCGAGGAGATGAGCGATGACATAGCAAGCCTACTGCCAACCCTCAACCCCGGGGAGGCGGTTGTTATAGGGAAGATGGCTAAGCTACCGGCGATAGTCAAGGTAGACCTCTGCCCGCCCGACGAGAAGCCGCGTGGAAGCGACTACCCGCTCGTAGACAAGTGGAGGGAGCACATGGAGAAGGCCGACGAGGCCAGCGACCTGCTAGAGGCGTTCTAGCTTTGAACCCCCTCCCAGTCATAATAGGCCTAGACACCTACTTAGGAGACACGGAGAAAGCCGCCAGACTAGCGGAGGAAACCTGCAGCCTAGTGAGAGGCTTCAAGATAGGGCTCCCCAACCTGCTGGCAAACCCAAACGACTGGAAAAGGCCCCGGAAGGCATGCGAACCCGCGCTCCTAGTGGCAGACCTGAAACTAGCCGATATAGGCTACACCATGAAGCTCGTCTCCAGCCACGTGGTAGAGTGGGCAGACGCAGTAATAGCCCACGCCTTCCCCGGGGTCAAGGGCGCGCTCGACGAACTCAAGGAGTACCTAGACGGGCTAGGCAAAAAGCTCGTACTAGTCGTTGCAATGAGCAACCCCGGAGCCCAGGAGACAATGGACCCCATGCTAGACAAGCTAGTCGAGATAGCCTCAAGGATCGGGGCGTGGGGCATCGTAGCCCCAGCCACAAGACCCCACCTAATAACGAGAGCCCGGCAACTATACCATGGAGTCGTACTAGCCCCCGGAATAGGAGCCCAAGGCGCAAAGCCAGGAACCGCCATAAAAGCAGGTGCAGACTACGAAATCATAGGCAGGACAATAACCTCCTCGCACAACCCACTCGAAACCCTAACAAGGCTCGCAACCCACTACAAATAACCAATGGGAAATCCGCCAGGAGATACATTTGTGAGGATCTTCTCATAACACTCCGCGGACGAACATCTCCTTATCCTTTATTTTTAATCTTTTCCTGGAGTTTCTCGCTCGCTAGTTCCTTCATTGCCTCCCTAGCAATCAATTTAGCGCTCCTCGAATCCATCTTTCCGAGCTCCCTGGCCACTTCAACCGCCCTCCTGTTTAGATGCAGGTTTCGCTTCCCAACCCGCCTCAATGCCCAGCTCGCAGCCTTCCTAACATAGTTCCTCTCGTCTCTTGCCCCCTCAAGAATGTAGGGGAAGAAGCTCTCAAACACCGCGTCATCCGCCTTCTTATCGCTAATGGCTAGTTTTGCCATTAGGGCGAACCCTGCTCTCCTCACGAATTCCTCTCTCCTCTGGCTC
>WWDN01000068.1:0-7804 GCA_035615875.1 Thermodiscus sp.
CCCGGACTCGATCCTATTGCCCGTTATTGATGCTCCCTCGGAGGACTTTAGCAGGATTGAGACTATCTGTCCCTGAAGCGAGTTATCCTCTATCACTAGGCTGCTGCTTTCATTGGTAAAGAATACGACGTAAATGCCGTATTTGGCTGGTCCTGTGAGGTTGTTGCCAGTGAGTGTAAGGTTGAGGTTTCCGGCGTTATTGGCGTCGAGGTAGACTATGGAGCCGATATACCCTGAGGCAGCAGTGCTTTCGAGCATTGAGGCGTTGACCAGCAAATACCTTGGGTGTGAGAGGGTTAGGACGTATGAGGACGAGCTGGGGCTCTCCGTTTCAACCGTTAGGTTTGAGGATTGTATTATGAGCCTGTTATCGTTCGCCACCGCCCTGTACCCGGCCGTGATGCTGGAACGGTATATGGATAGGGACTGTGGAGGCGGTATGTCTGTTGACCCGGCCGCTATTACTCCCTTGTAGGCGCTCGTGATGCTTGAGTCTGTGATCTTCAGGGTTGAGTACTTAATTGCCTGTACTGCTATCGAGTAGGATGCCGTGGATGTGATGGTTGTCTCCTCTATTTCTAGACTGCTATGGCTTATTAGCAGGGCGTTTGCGAACTGGTAGTCGCCTCCGCCCCATATCTCTGAGTTGTTCAATGTTACGTTGCTCGCGTTGACCAGGGCTATGCTCCTGGTGTATTGTGAGGTTGTCGACGAGTTGATCCTCAACCCCTCTAGGTCAATGTTGTGTGAGTCTAAGACCAGGATTGCCGCGTGGAAGACGCTGTTGTTTGTCGTTATGTTGCTCACCTTGATGTCCGAGGACTTCGCTATTACTAGCGGGTTAGGGATGCCCTCTGTAAACGACATGTTGCCTATCTCGATGTTGCTACAATTGTATATGAAGACCTGCGCGTAGCTCCCCGATAACCTGCCGCTACCGGAGCCCCTGTAGACTACTATCGGCTTCCCGTCGAGGGATGATTTTACGTTTGATAGGTGTAGGTTGACTCTCTCCGACATGCCGCCCTCGAAGTAGTTTTTATCGGTTGATACCTCTATGCCCGGGATCTCAGAGTCTGATACGTGTATCTCGGCGCCCTTCACGTCGCCAATGTATATGCCGGGTATTCCTTCCTCTCCGGGTTTCCTGGTCACTGTTAGGTTCTTGATGTGTACCTCTGTGTCTCTGTTGGCTTGATGTATCTTTACGCCACTCTGTTCTCCATAGTAGTATCCCTGTGTCACGTTGATTATCTTCACGTTGGTCAGGTTGATGCTGAAGTTCTCTTTGAGGGACTCGTATATGTAGACGCCGTCGTTACCCGGGTTCGTTATGGTCGAGTCTATTATGGTCACGTTCGTGTTCTCGGCTTTTATCGACTGCGCGTTTAAGTCCCTGGCGTAGAGTTCAGAGTAGTCCACGTCTATTTTACCCGTGAAGGTAGAGTTCGTCACACTAGCGTTCAGGAACGCGTTATAGCTGCCGGACACCGTTAAGGTGCCGCCTGTAACGTTGTGTATTCGCAGGTTGAATTTCTTGTACGAGTATATCTTGATTGTGTCCGCCTTGGAGCTGGTTAGATTCAATGTTGTATTAGAGGGGAGTCTAGTAGTGGAGGTAGAGTAGGAGATGTAGATGTCGCTCCACCCCGTCAGCTTTCCGTCTAGGAAGTCCACGCCCGTTATGCTGAATACCGTGTCGCCCTCGACCTTGATCATATAGTTCTGCGGTACATAGTCGTCCTCCGACTGGGTTCTCAAACCGTTTATAGAGAGTCTGCCCAGCGTCGCCTCCACGCCATCAGTCTTTGTATCTACATGGATTAGGATCTTCATGTAGTATCCCTTGTAGGTTATCAGTGCATTACGAAATTCTAGCCTTGGGGATTCGCCTGAGGCGCTGATGCCTGGTCCATTGTTGCCGCCTATGTTCTCTAGTGCGGAGTTGTTTATGGTTAGTGCTCCGTTGTCAACGTAGACTGTGTATTTGTATCCGCTCGTCGTATTGATCTTCGAGTTATCGTTGAGGTCTAGTTCTCCCTTTACAGTCACGTTGTACTGGAAATCTTCTGTCTCGTCTAGTATTATAGTGGAGTTCTCTAGGATCAGCTTTCCGCCTGGCTCTATTATGAGGCTTCCTTGTATGGTTAGTACGCGGTTTCGCAGGGTTGTAGTGTTTGCTATGACTAGGTCGCCTGATCCTCCATCCTCTCCGTGTGTTATTAGTAGTGTTGCGGTTAGAGCTAGTGATAGTAGGATGAGTAGCTTCACCCACTTATAGTTCATCGATGAGGCGCCTCGCTGATATGACTAATTCATTTTATAATAAACTATGTTATAAAGTATTGTGCCGCCTCCTATTTAAGGTTCAGACGCCACACCCCAGGCCAGCTTTATTAACCCTGATATAAAATCTTTATTAAGACCTATATTATACAATCACACCCCTAACCAAGTCTTGGATCCGGCCTAAAGCCGACTAAATCACACGCCCATGCCATAGCCTTACCAGACTATTCCCCGGTCATATTCTGTAAGAGAAGACGCCCTCCCGGGTCCATGTATAACACCGGGATTATGTGGCCCCTCAGGGTTTTACCGTCGTCGAGGCTAACCTGTCTTAGAGTCTCTCTTGCCTGCGAGGTATTGGGAGAGGTACGCTGTCAGCTCGTTGTAGGCCTCGGCTCCCTTCTTTGTGAGGGCGACGATCGACCTCGGGCCCGACTCCGTGATTGTTTTACGGTAGGTTACGAGGCCGTGCCTGTGTAGGTACCTGATGTTTGAGTCTAGATCGCCCCAAGACAGGTTTGTGGCCTTCTTCAGCTGGGCCATCGTGAGGGACCCCCTTATGTAGAGTATTGTTGCTATTATGAAGCGCTTGTGGTTGAAGATTATCTGGGCCTCCCTGGATAGTTGCATGTGAGGGGTCCCTCTATCCGGCATATCTATCCGCCGAGTTCCTCTAGGGCCTTGTATGCGCTGTGCGTCCCGGCGATTAGGTATGATATGAGTAGTAGGCCTATGGCTATGTCGATCGAGCCCGTGTATAGTACGAGGGGGGAGGTGGCTAGCATGATTATCGACGCTACTAGGTGTGGGAACGTGTACTCCGACTTCATCATTAGGTAGATTACCAGTAGCAATACCGCTAGTGGTGGATACCATGAGACGTTGCTGGCCGATGGTACTAGTTCCCCCACCAGGTATGACGCCACCCCTATGCCTAAGAAGATTAGCATGAAGAGCACCAGCGCATATTTCGACCTTGAAGCCCCCCTCTCTACTCCCAGGCTCCGGACGATCTTCGAGAGGAGCGTGCCGTGCAGGTAAGTTGCGATGAGGACGCCGAGTATAATCCCGCCCGTGTTCCAGTAGTCGGGGTTGCCCCCGAGCATCTCCCCGAGCCCCTTAGCCACTAGGAAGGGGCCTATGACTCCGAGGGAGTAGACGTAGAAGGAGAATGATGATGCTATGTGGTTTAGGAACTTCCTTATCTTGACGGCAATTGTGGCTACATCAGACATTTCACGGATTAGGGCTTCCCTGTCCTCGTTCAACCCTCCTTCTCCCCTTGTTAGGTCCCTCCCGGGCCTCATATTTAGTTTATATGGTGCTCTGAAATTCAGAGTTTCACCTGGATTTGGCTGTCCTGGGTATTCCGCTAGTATAATATATTTGTTTCACTTGTTTTCATTATTGGAAAACTTTATAGCACTCCATACTATAGGGTTAGAGTGGATCGTCCCCCTGCATAGCATAGTCGAGCTGGTGGTCGAGTCGCCCGAGCCGGCCGAGAAGCTGGATGCACTACTGAACACGATAAAGAACAAGATAAACATCCAGATACTACTGCTACTGAGCATGAGACCCTCATACACGAGGGAGATAGCAGAGGTACTCCAACAAGACGAGACGTCGATATCTAGAAGGCTGAAGCACCTTGAGAAGCTTGGCCTCGTGAGGAGCCACTGGAAGAGGGTAGGCGGCAAGAACGTGAAGATCTACGAGCTAAACATAGAGGGGTTCAGCGTTAGATTCGACGGGGGAGCGCTCGAAGTCTCATTCTCCAAAGGCGAGACCTATAGAGACGTGGTCAGGCTGAGGAGAAACATAATCCCGGAGCACCAAGACCCCATAGGGAGGGAGGAAGAGCTATACGCCATACACTCCTCCAACGCCCCAATAATACACGTCTGGGGCCTGCCAGGCGTGGGGAAGTCGAGCCTAGTAGCGTGGTACGTTAAACGCTATAGAAGGAACAACCCGGTGTACTGGTATGTCCCTATCAGCTCAGACACGGGAGAGACGCTGAAATGGAAGCTGTCCCTCCTAGCATCTACGATAACCGGGATAGACGCTAGAAGCATACTGAACAGCGGCATCGAAACCCTGGCCAGATTGCTGAGCAGGCATTCAGCTGTGATAGTGTTCGACGACTTCCACGATATGAATAGGGAGTCTAGAGAATACGCTCTATCCCTGACCGAGAAGATCGAGAACCCGGCCAGGGTCTTCGTGGTATCGAGGTATAGGGAGAAGAAGCTCCCATACTGGAAGGGCAGGGTACTCGACTTGGAGATCAAACCCCTATCCCCCGAGGCGACAATGGAGCTATTGGAGGCGCTCGCCAGGGATATAGCCGTTAACCTTTCTAAGAGTGACGTCGCTAGGATCGTGAAGTCGAGCGGAGGCATACCACTCCTGGTACACGGGATCGTAAACCTGTACAAGTCAACGGGGCTACCGCTGGACGAGTGCATAAACCGGGTGGTGACGTCGTACTATGAGTCGGAGATAGGCGAGATACTCGGTGAGAACGACAAGCTAATACTCGAACTACTGATCGCCGGTGGAGGGACCCTGCCAGCTGAGACGCTGTGCGATATACTCGCCCTCAAGCAGATAACCTGCTCCAGGCGGCTAAACGCTCTCAAGAGGCTTGGCTTCGTCGAGGTTTTGGATGAAGAGGTGAAGGTTAGGGAGCGGATAGCCGGCTTGCCTAAAGTAGCTTCCACGCATAGGCTGAGATTCCTGGCTAGACAAGTGGCCCGAGCCTTGAGCAGGCACCCAGACATAAAACGGAGGATGCAGGGTCTACTGTTGATGGCCGAGAACTGCTTCATAGACGATGTAGTCCCGGTGATCGAGAAACGCCTGCTGTATGGTTCGAGCTGGATGACCTGCTGCTTCGGCCTATACCATAGTATAGTTGGGAAGCTCCAGTACTGCAACGGGTTGACTCTATACCAGCGATCCCTATTCACGATAGAGAAGACGTTAATCGAGGTCTCAACGAACAAACTGGGCCTCAAAGAAGGAGTCGAGACCCTACAGAGACACGTCGAACGGCTGAGGAGTAAGAAACCAATGTACGCCAGGATAGCTGCGCTCCTCGCAGGCATGCTCGTGAAAACAGGAAAGATAGAGGAGGGGAAGGAGCTACTAGACGAGGCGAAGTCCATCTACCAGGAGCTACCTCGGGATCTGAAGAAGGTTATAGAGTCCACGATCCTTGGGAGCGATACAGTCATCGCATTCTACGAGGGCGACCTGGAGAGGGCTCTGAACAACTCGATAAGGGAGGCCCAGATCGAGCTTGAGAAGGAGGACTTCGGGAACTATGCCGTCGCACTAGTCCACATAGCAGTCATACAGAGCTACATGGGGGAGATAAACGGTCTCAAGAAGACCCTAGCCGAGATAGAGGAGGTCGCCAGCCTCCTTTACGGCGACTTGAAGGAGCATATAATGGCTCTTGCAGCGCCAATCTTCGTATTCGCCAGCATCCTAGAGGGGGACCTCAGAGGGGCAAGGACCAGGCTGGCCGAGGCCAAGGAGAACAGGTTCATCGGATACGTTAAAGAGGATATCATGTGGGAGGAGGCGGTACTAGACTACCTAGAGGGGAACCTGGAGCCTGCCAGGGAGAAGGCGAGGCAGATACTGGAGAGCCGTCCGGAGGGGATAGTTGATGACGAGCTGTTGTTAATGAGGGTGATCCTGGACCAGGAGCCCTCCGAGGAGGAGGTAGCCAGGCTCTCTGGCGGGATAATGAAGCTGTATCGCTTGTTGAAGTCTCGGGGATAAAGGCTGCCTCCCAGGGATAGGAACGGCTACCCGCCGCTTGTAGGGGAGTGGTTCCTGCCTCTAACCCTCTTCTCTAGCCTTCTAACCCTTAGCTCGCTCCCAACCCTGTAGAGTAGGAAGAGGGCAATCCCCGTTTCAAGCAGTGTGAAGACAGGGTCTCCCTGTAGGATCGCGTACAGGTCTAGCAGTAGCGTTCCCGCTAGGTTGAGAGTGTAGAGCCACAGCCAGTTCCTAACGGTGAAGCTGGCGAAGACCAGTAGCATCCCCGCGACTCCCAGCGCCTGCGTCGCCTCAATCACTACTCGGTCGCCGGAGTGACTCACTGTTACACCCGACGGGGGATATAAGTGGAGCCTTCGAGAGAAGCCTTTACGAGGGAGGGTCCCTCCGCGCCCCACTCTATTCCTCGTGGAGTAGACGACTTGGCCTCCTATAGATTAGGGCGAATACAACCGTCGCAGCTAGCACCGTGGGGAATACACTTGCGAAGGCCGCCTCATAGCCGAGGGAGTCCGCTAGCAAGCCCACGGTTATCGGCGAGATCGTCACTCCGAAGCTGAGCATCGCGTTGTAGATGCCGGTGTAGGTTCCCTCCAGGCCCTTAGGAGCTATGCTTCCGAGCAACGCCGTTGCCGCTGGGAAAGTCAGCGCGCCGGCTAGACCAAAGAGCAGCATGGAGGCGTAAATCTCTGCTATGCCCTTCGAGAGCCCCGCTAGTAACACTGCTATCCCAGCTAGCGGATGGCTTATCATTACTAGGAGCCTCCTATCCACCATGTCGGCCAGCCTGCCCGTGAGGGGTTGTAGAAGCGAGTAGGTTAGGCTGGCTAGGGCCATTGCAACGGCCAGGTCTCCCAGGCTTAGGCCCAGCTCGCTCGTCATATACCTCGGATAGATGACCACTAGGGCGCCCATTGCGTAGAGGAGTGTGAAGGCGACGAGTCCAAGGCTTATCAAGCGTGGGTCTCTGACCGAGGCCTTTTTCTCCGACCGCCTCCCCCTGTGGGCCCTGGTCTCCTTTATAGCGAGTGAGGCTAGAGCCGCTAGCACTGCTAGTACCGCTGATAGTATGAAGGGAGCGTGGATTCCGAGCTTTGAGGAGACTCCTGGCCCTGCCACGGGGCCTAGGCTCATTCCGAGCCCGAAGGAGGCGCCGAAGACTCCCATGGCGGTGCCCATTGACGCGACCGGCAGCTCCGAGGCTAGTATTGATAGTAGGACTGGCCAGGTGGCTGCGGCCGCTATACCTTGCAACGTACGTGCTAGTGCTAGCATGAGTGTTGATTCGTCCCAGCCGAGCGGGTCTAGCGTTATGTGAAGGCCTAGTGCTTCCGCCGCTTCACGGGCGTAGCCTATGAGTAGCACTGATAGGGCTACCCCTAGGCTTCCCCAGAAGATGAACCACTTCCTTCCAAGCCTGTCGGCTAGCCTGGCTAGCGGGATCTGGGATAGGGCTAGGGAGAATCCTCCTAGGGAGAATATTATTCCTATCGAGGTGTTTGGCTTGTCGCCTAGTGGTATCCCCTCGGCCTCGGCTAGGCTTGAGAGTAGCGGGCCTACTATTGATATCGAGAACATTACCGAGAATGCTACTATCGCTATAGAGAGTATCAGCTTCCTCAACCAGGCCGCCCCAGGGGAGTGCGATACATGCTTAGGATATTATAATGTTATATTGTTATGCGGTTAAAAACCCGGGGCTTGGAGGAGTATCGAG
>WWDN01000069.1:0-11189 GCA_035615875.1 Thermodiscus sp.
AAGCAGTCAACCCAGGGTGGTGGTCAACTGGCTTACCCCGGTGACTTGGCGAGGGAGTTCGTGCCCAGTGCCGATGAGCGGCAGGTGCAGCCTGCTGGCGTAGACTTGAGCGTCGAGTCCATCGAGGTCTTGAGGGGTCCCGGGTTTATCGGGGAGGAGAAAAAGATACCCGGGGGCGAGGAGGTGAAGCCTACTCCCAGGGGCTGGGTTCTAGCTCCTGGGGCCTATAGGGTGCGCTTTAGGGATGTCGTGAGGGTCCCTCCAGATGCCGTGGGGATTTGCTTCCCTAGGAGTAGCTTGCTTAGAATGGGTGCCACAGTCTCTTGTGCTGTGTGGGATCCGGGGTATGTGGGTAAGGGGCAGGCCCTCCTGGTAGTATTCAATGATGGGGGAATCGTTGTGGAGAAGGATGCTAGGCTCGCGCAGATAGTGTTTGTGAGGCTCGTCGAGGTGGCCAAGGTGTTGTATAGGGGCACGTATTATGGTGAGGGTCTAGAGGGCTAGGATGTAGGCGGCTATGAGCGTGTAGAGTATCGAGGCGGCTATGCCCGTCGCCAGGTCTTTCCCGGAGGTCTTGGATGAGAGGAGCCCCTTTGACCCTACGATCATCAGGGTGATTCCGAGCATGTTTGTAGCCCAGTATGAGGCTATGAATGCGATGTGGGGCTTGACTCCTAGTGGTTGGAGTAGTCTAGCGGCTAGCAGTGCTAGTGGGATGTTTACTATCAGGTCGTTCCACCAGCTGGCGGGGCTGAGTATGTATCCTACGAGTGCTGTTATACTGTATGCTATCTTCTTGCGGGTCTTCGCTAGTGCTGTGTAGTCTTGTAGCGTCATTGTTGAGCCCTTGCTGGTAGGTTGTGGTTGTGTGGTTAAATCTTCTTTGAGAGGAATTTCTCGGTTAGGTAGTTGTTGAAGTGCTCGGGGTTTACGGGTTCCCCGGTAGCCTTCTCTACCAGCTCTCTAGGCGGGTATGTTGAGCCCCACCTGTGTATCTTTTCGCGCAGGTATTCTTTTATGACGTTGAACTCGCCCTCCTCTACTAGCGTCGCTAGCCCCTTCAGCTCTTCGTCGGCCTTCGCCCTTATCTGGGCCGCGATCACGTTGCCTAGCGTGTAGGTTGGGAAGTATCCTATGCTTCCGTGGCTCCAGTGTATGTCCTGTAGCACCCCTTCCCTGTGGGTCTTCGGCTTTACACCTAGCAGCCTCTCCATCTCCGACGCCCAGAGTTCTGGTAGATCGTCGACTCTAACCTCGCCGGTTATGAGTAGCTTCTCTAGCTGGTATCGTAGGTATGTGTGGAAGTTATATGTGACCTCGTCCGCCTCTACTCGTATGAGGCTTGGCCGAACCGTGTTAACGTACCTGTATATCTCCTCTTCGGTATAGCTCCTCGTGAAGTCTAGGTGCTTGTCGAGTATCTTCTTTAGATGGGCTATGAAGGGCCTGCTCCTGCCTATGACGTTCTCCCAGAACCTAGACTGGCTCTCGTGCACCCCCATGCTGACCCCCGAGGCCAGGGGCGTCGCCATCAGGGCCTCGTCTATCTGCAGCTCGTAGAGCGCGTGGCCGAACTCGTGTACCACGCTGTAGATCGTGTTCTTGAAGTCTATGCCCTCGTACCTGGTGGTTATCCTGACGTCACGTATACCCATGCTTACGGTGAATGGGTGCGGGCTGACGTCAATCCTGGCACGGCTCCAGGGGTAGCCTAGCAGGTCTAGTATCTCATAGTTAACCTTCTCCATGGGGCTCCTCTCGTAGCGTATCTCCTCTAGCTCGTGGTGGCTCGGGAAGTATGCCTCCTCCTGCACCTTCTCCAGTACCTTCTTGCTGTGGGGTATTATGGCGTCGTAGATCGCGTCCATGTCCCTAACCCTTAGCCCCTCCTCGTAGAGATCGAGCAGTGCGTTGTAGGGGTGGTCCTCGTACCCGAGATATTCTGCCCTCTCCCTGGACAGCTCCACGATCCTCTCAAGATAGGGCTTGAATATGTTGAAGTCATCCTTCTCACGGGCCACCCTCCAAGCCTCCACAGCCTCCTGGGTGACCCTTGAGAACTCGAACACGTGTTCCGGCGGGAGCTTCTTCATTATCGAGATCTCGCGGTCCAGCACCCGTACCACGCCAGCCTCGTAGTCGTTTAGCCCCTCAAGACCCTTAGCCTCCTCGACTAGCCCAGTGAACTCCGGGTCCAGCAGTAGCTTCTGCCTGAGCACGGATAGCTCAGCCCTAGCCATGGATCTCTCCGTGACCCCTGCCCTCGGCATGTAAGTCTCGGAGTCCCACCCCATTAGGCTCATCGCGTGGTCCAGCGACCAGAGGACCCTGTACTTCTCAAGTATCCTCTTCACAAGGGTATTCTCAAACACCATGCCGCCCAGTCCTCCTGGGTTTAGAGTCCCGACTCCCGGGTTTTATATCGGCCGTAGATACTGGGGAGGGCTTGTAGTTAATATCCCGGGAGGCTTGTCATTATTGGAGACCGGTGGAGCGGTTTGGAGCCGTTCAAGGCTAGGGTCGGCAACATCGAGTTCCTGGTAATGACCGACAGGAAGTACACTGACTCCGACGAGTGGGCTCTCCTTGAAGACGGCAAGGTCAGGGTGGGTATAACCGATTACGCGCAGAAGAGGCTGACCGACATAGTCGGGGTCGAGCTACCCGAGGTCGGCGATGAGGTGAGCAAGGGCGACGCCATCGCTACCCTGGAGTCTATGAAGGCCACAGCCGACGTCTACGCGCCAGTCTCGGGCAGGATCGTCGAGGTTAACGAGGACCTATACGAGGAGCCGGAGCTCATAAACAAGGACCCCTACGGCAAGGGGTGGATCGTAGTCATAGAGGCTACGGATAAGAGGGAGTACGAGGGGTTACTCGGCCCCGAGGAGTACGTCGAGAGCGTTAAGAAGAGGCATCACTAGGATCCACAACGGAGGAGGGTTGTGATAAAATAGCCTGTGGTGGGCCTAGACAGTGCTTGTCGGTGAGTCTAAGTTATATATTGTCATGTATACTTTTTGATAGACCGAGTAGAATAGAATTGCCCGGGTAAGGGCAGTGATAGAGGACGGGTGCATAGGATGCCTGTAGTAGAGACCATTGAACACGACGTGGTGATCCTCGGAACCGGCATCGCCGGGCTTAGAGCGGCCGTCGAGATCAAGAGGAAGTATGGAGACAAGATCGACGTGGGGCTCGTGAGCAAGATACAGCTGATGAGGAGCCACAGCGTTAGCGCAGAGGGGGGAACAGCCGCCGTACTCTACCCGGAGGAGGGAGACAGCTACGCCCTACACGCATGGGACACGGTAAAGGGCTCCGACTTCCTAGCAGACCAGGAGGCCGTGTGGCTATTCGTCAAGCTGATGCCCGAGGAGATACGCCTGTTAGACCACTGGGGGCTACCGTGGAGCAGGAGGCCCGATGGGAGGATAGCGCAGAGGCCCTTCGGTGGCCACTCCCATAGGAGAACAGTCTTCGCGGCCGACAAGACCGGGTTCTACGAGATGCAGACACTATACAACAAGCTATTAGAGTATGATGGATGGGAGAGGTACGACGAGTGGTTCGGCACCAACTTCGTGGTCGAGGACGGCGTCTTCAAGGGACTCTACGCCATAAACTGGAAGGAGGGGAAGCTATACTACTTCAAGGCTAAAGCGGCGATCCTAGCGGCTGGAGGAGGCGGCAGGCTATACAACTTCACAACCTACGCCCACACAGTGACGGGAGACGGCTACGCCATGGCACTGAGGGCCGGAGTCCCCCTAAAGGACCCGGAGTTCATCCAGTTCCACCCCACCGGGCTCATACCCAGCGGCATACTGATAACAGAGGGCGCCAGGGGCGAGGGAGGATATCTCCTAAACAACAAGGGAGAGCGGTTCATGCTAAGGAGCGACTGCGCCCCCACCAAGGGCGAGCTAGCCCCCAGAGACATCGTGTCGAGGTGTGAGATGAAGGAGATCCTAGAGGGCAGGGGATTCAAAGACGAGGTCTCCGGGCTAGGATACGTCCTGCTAGACCTGAGACACCTAGGCGAGGACAAGATAAACGAGAGGCTCCCAGCCGTCAGAGAAATCGCGATCAGATACGCCGGTATAGACCCGGTTGAAGAGCCAATACCCGTGAGGCCAGTAGCCCACTACACGATGGGCGGCATACACACCGACATGTACTACCGGGTCCTCGACGAGGAGGGCAGGTGGATCAAGGGTCTATTCGCTGCAGGAGAAGTAGCGGCTGCCAGCGTGCACGGAGCCAACAGGCTCGGGAGCAATAGTACCGCGGAGTGCCTGACCAGCGGTAGGATAGCTGGAGTACTGGCGGCCGAGTACGTGTTGAAGGGCGCCGAGGCTAAAACGGCCAGCCCAGAGAGGCATAAGCAGGAAGAGGACTTCGTATGGGGCCTCCTGAAGAGGGAGAGTGGAGTCCCGAGCTATGAGATCAAGAGGGAGCTTAGGACTGCCATGGGAGAGAACTTCTACGTCTTCAGGACTGGAGATGGTATAAGGGCTGCGCTCAGCAAGATACTAGAGCTCCGGAAGAAGTTCAAGAGCGAAGCCTACATAGAGGACAAGGGGACGGTCTACAATACAGACCTGCAATCGGCGCTCGAAACGATAAACCTACTGGACGTGGCCTTGGCAGCGGTTAAGGCTGGCTTGGAGAGGACCGAGTCGCGTGGAGCCCACTACAGGCTCGACTACCCGAAGAGAGACGACGAGAACTGGCTCAAGCACACCCTAGTCCTAAGGAACGGCGACGACGATGTCAGGCTCGCCTACACGCCAGTGGACGTCTCGACTTGGAAGCCGGTTGAGAGGAAGTACTAGGGGGTGTCCCTGATGGGTGTTAGGAGTAAGGAGAATAGGCCTGGCTGGGTGGCTAGTATAAACCCCTGGGTCCTCAGGATCGTCAACAACCCTGAGAGACTCGCCTTCGTATTGCACAGGATAACCGGCGTCCTCATGGCCCTCATAGTAATGGCCCACATCTACGTTACCGGGACGCCAGCCCACACGGGTTGGGAGGCGTGGATCGAGGAGGTCAGCAAGGCTCAAGGTATAACTCCGGTGACGCTCTACTTCTTCTTCTTCGCTGGTATAGCATGGTACCATGGGCTCAACGGGATTAGGCTGTTACTAGTCGAGTTCCTGGGAGTGTGTATTGGGAGGCCTGAGAAGCCGAAGCCGCCGTACGTTCCACCTAGCTTGAAGGCTTGCCAGAGGAGGCTGTTGTACCTGGTGTTTATACTATGGCCAATACTCTGGGCCGCTACAGGGTATATCCTGTTCGTCAAGTGAGTGGGGGTGTGATGGGTATGGGTAGTGGTAGTAATAAGATGTTGCTCCAGTACATCACGGCTATACTCTTGATATTCCTACTCACGTGGCACCTGGTCGTGAGGGTCCCCGCGCTAAGGGGCGTGGAGACCTTCAGGGAGACCCTTGGGAGCAAACTGATCTACCACGAGATAACCACGTATGGCGTGCTGCTCTTGATATTCGCGTACGCCGTCCTGCTACACGGGTTCAACGGGCTTAGGAATGTGCTGTTGGAGTGGACTGATGGCAAGTATGAGAAGCTCATCACGGCAGTCATAGTTATATTGTTTATCGTGTTCGCCGGGCTCGCGACGTATACTGTCGTCGGGATTAGCCCTCCGCCCGGTGGAGCATAGTGGTTGTGGAGGTGGAGTGATGTGACGTTCGACCCGAAGGCGGCTACAAGGACTCCCCCCAAGAAGGTTACCTTCAGGATCAAGAGATACGATCCAGTGTCTGGGAAGGAGTGGTGGCAGGACTATACGGTCGAGACCTATAGGGGCATGACCGTGCTGGACGCGCTCCTCAAGATAAAGGAGGAGATAGACCACACCATAGTTATGAGATACAGCTGTAGAATGGGAGTCTGCGGCAGCTGTGGAATGGTTATAAACGGCATGCCCAGGCTTGCATGCCAGACTCAGATAGCAGAGGTGGCGACCGAAGCGAACCCCGTCATAACCGTGGAGCCATTGAAGAACCACCCCGTGGTAAGAGACCTGCTGACAGACTTCACCAAGTTCTTCGAGAAACACAGGAAGGTCAAACCCTACCTGATAAGGAAGGACATCGAGGAGAGGGAAACGGGAGACTACGAATACGAGGTACTACCGGAAGAGCACTACAACATATACGAGTACACCCTGTGTATCGCCTGTGGGCTATGCTACAGCGCCTGCCCTGTAGTGGCTAGCACCGATAGGTTCCTGGGGCCACAGGCTCTAGCATACGCCTGGAGGTATGTGGCCGATCCCAGGGACGAGGCCTGGCAGGAGAGGCTTGAAATGATTGATAGCGACGAGGGACCCTTCAGCTGCCATTACGCTGCCAGCTGCTCTGCTGTCTGCCCGAAGATGGTTGACCCGGCCGCGGCTATACAGAGGCTACGGTCTGCCCTGATAAAGTACAGGCTGGGCCTCTACAAGAAGGAGAGGATCTCCGGGAAGGTCGGCCCGATGGAGGAGAAGAAGCCTAGGAAGGATCTACCGCCTGAGGCGAAGCCTGTTGAGGGCGCTGATCCCTGGAAGAAGAACGAAGAGCCGCCACATATACCTGTCGAGGAGCTAATAGCCTAAACCCAATATTTTTAACTACTATAATTCTTCTTTTTCCCTGCCACGCCTAGTCATGTCTTTTCCGTTAACAGGAAAGACACATACACAGCACCAGAGAACACAGAGACCAGAAGCCAGGAGTTTCACTATATATAGGTGAAGACATTATAGCTAGTAGACGCGGACTCGCCTGGTGATGTAGGGCCTCTCCTCCGTCTCGCTTATAAAGTTGCGGAGAGCCCTCCTGATCAGCTCGCTCTTGCTGATCCTCTTCCTCCTGGCGTACTCCTCCAAAACCTCCAGCAAGTCCTCCTCGACTTTGAATGAGACTACTCTCATCCTCCCACCGGTATTACTTACAGTGGTAGTACCAGATATAATGCATACCCAGGCCGAGTATCGCCTGGCGGTAGATTCTTGTCGATCTTTTGACTACAGTCCTAGGAATGAAAGCACAGACTTTAATACTCCTATTGCAGTCTTACTATTGCATGGGGAAGACACTTGCCAACTGTCCACATCTCCCTCCCATCCAAGGTGTATGAGGAGCTGAAGAAAAAAGCGGGAGAGCTGGGAATACAGGTGACCGACCTTATAAAGCTATACATAAGGAACGGGCTTGAAGGCGGCATGACCAGTAAGAAGCTGGAGGCCGATATAGCCAGCCTAGAGACTAGGGTTAAGATGCTTGAGGAGACCGTCAAGCAGCTAAGGAAGGCTCTCCTAAGGATCGAGGGTAGGAACAAGGAGGCCCTAGAATACTACAACTACCTTAACGAGAGGATTGACCTGTTAGAGGAGATGATTGTGCCAATAGCCCAGGCCAGGAGCACGCAGAGGAGCTAGTCTTTACAGTCGAAGGCTTTACAGCCTCTCGCCATAAGCCTACGCCTGAGGCTCCTCCGGATCTCGTCTAGCGTCTGCGCCCTTGGAGTGGGGGACTCCTTGAGCCTAGAGAGTTCTAGCTCAAGGTCGAGCTCTGTCACTACGCAGTAGGCGTTGAGCCTCTCCTTGGCCTGTCCTATTCCCCGGGTTCCGGAGACGGCTTTTGCTTGCTCGCTCCATTTGTATACCTTGTTGGCGTCTAGTATGAATGTCGCCGCTGTTACCGGGTTGACATGTACTCTTCTTGTCTTGGCCCTGATCTCCTTCTCCCCGTATTCTCCCTTGAAGGCGTAGATCGGCATCTTTGAGGATTCACTGTAGATGTTTTCCATTATCCTTGATATGTATTCGACCTCTATTTTACTCAGCCCTGAGACCTCGATCAACCCGCCCTCACCGGCTATCCGAGAAATATAGCGTAGGACCTGGTCCTGCGGGAGCTCGCCATCAGCCCCAGGGCCGTGAACCGCTACTAGAGCCGGCAACCCGGCCTCGGCTAGGCCAGCTAAGCTTACTGCGTCGGCTAGGGGGCTCCAGAGGTTATCCTCGCATCCCACGGCCAGTATGTCGCCTCCGGTATCCAGGGCTATAACAGCCTCAACTCCCAAGGCCTCCCTAGCCGCCCTTAGGGCTTCTGCAACGCCAGCCACGCCCTTGCTTATATCTATGAAGAGGCCCTCCACGCCGAGGGCTCCGGCTACTCTGGCCAGCTGGAACTTGACCTCATAACCATACCTCAACGCTACGCTCTCGCCGGTCACCAGGGCCGCGCTCCACCCTATCGGCTCAGCGTTGATGAGTGTCTCCAGGGGTATGGGGCCTGGGTACGGGTCTACCGGGAACCGCTCCCACACGACAGAGCCAATTATGGGTTCTGCGCCATAGTCCTTCAGCTTCATGTAGAGGTGTACTGCTCCGAGGGCGTCTCCCCCGCCCCCGGCTCCGTACACGAGTATCTTCTTGTGCCTCCTGGCTAGTGAGCGGAGGCTGTTGTAGGCGGTGTCTTGCTCTTGCATTTGCCATTACACCCCTCCTTGAGGGATGTCGTTGTGCATATATGGTTAATGGCTTAAGACTATAATTCAATCCCCGAGGACAAGCTAGTATACATGGACGCGTGCCCGTGCAATTAGTAGGGGTTTGTGCTGTGGCAGAGTTCGACTATGTAATAGTGGGCTCCGGGATAATCGGGCTCGCAACCGCATACCACCTCTCCCAATGGGACAAGGGGGCCCGGATACTGGTCGTGGATAAAGCCCCAGGCCCGGCGGCCGGGGACACCAGTAAGAGTGCGGCCGCCTTCAGGGTGTTCTTTACCTCCAGGGTTAACATGGCCCTCGCAGGTAGTAGCGTGGCTTTCTACGAGCACGTGCAGGAGTCCGGTTACAACCTGGATATGAGGTTTGTAGGATACCTGTTTCTAGCAGACAAGCGTAGGATGGAGGAGGTCAAGCCGGGCCTGGCCCACGCCGATAAGATGGGCCTCGACTACAAGATCCTGGAGCCCGGGTACCTGGAGGAGAATCTCGGGGTCAGGACGAGTGTCGAGGGCACGGAGGAGGCCGAGATACTCGACGCCAGGGACATAATAGCCGGTATACTCATACCGAGGGCTGGAACCCTAATGCCCGACAAGCTAGCGAACTACTACTATGAGAGGAATAAGGGTATGGGGGTTGTGTTCGCGTTCGACGAGGAGGTCAGGGAGTTCCTGTTGGAGCCTAGGAAGCCGATTGGGATCGAGGGGGAGCCCCTGCCCTGGCAGGATAAGAGGGTATCCGGGGTCAGGACTAGTAGCGGGCGGGAGTTTACCGCTAGGAAGAAGGTTATCGTGGCGGCTGGAGCGTGGACGCCCTACCTCCTGGAGCCCATCGGGGTCGACAGCTTTACCAGGCCTAAGAAGAGGCAGATATTCGCCATAAAGGCGGAGACGGGTGAGCAGAAGAGGGTCCTCTACGCCAAGGGCTTTAACGAGTACGGGGTAGCGCCTATGACTATACTGCCTAACATGGCGTATCTGAGGCCAACCCCCGAGGAGAGTAGCTTCTGGGCCGGGTATAGCGATGACCTGGGGAGGCCCTTCAAGCTAGAGGAGGATCCCGTGGCCGAGGAGAACTACTACATATACACGGTCCATCCCCTGGTCACCGTGTACTTCCCCCAGTTCGAGGGAGCCAGGCCGACATCCATGTGGGCGGGCCACTACGACCTAAGCCCCGATAAACAGCCAGTCGTGTGCGAGTACAATGGGTCAGATCTAGTGATTAGTGCTGGCACTAGCGGCTCTGGGATACTCAAGGCCGACGCCATCGGGCGTGTGACTGCAGGGGTGGCGCTGGGGTGGGATGAGGTTGAACTCTTCGACGGGAGCCTGTTTAAGGTCAGGTGGCTGTCCTATATTGAGAGGCATATCGAGCGGGAGTACCTGGTGATATAGCCTCCTAGTAGCATTTGAGGGACCCTCCATCGAATAGTATAGTCGCGCCCGTGAGGTACTCTGGAGCCCTGGCGAGGAACTTCACGAGATCTCTCAGCTCTTCGAACCTGCCAGCCCTCTTTAGGGCTGAGAGGCCTTCGACCTCCCTCTTCCAGTAGGTCTCCGGTTTAACGCCCTTCTCGCGGGAGATTGCCTTTATGGTCTCCCAGGCGCCTGGTGTTGGGAAGCTGCCGAGTAGGAGGAGGACTGGGTAGAGCCTTCCGGCGTATTCGAGTGCCGCCGCCTTAACCAGGACTTCAAGCCCCTTCCGGATAGTGTCTGCTACTATGAGGCCGCGGTGGAAGGTCCTGGTTGTGAAGCTCGATACCAGGATCACCCTCGTCCTCCACCTGGAGGCTACATACTTGAAGAGCTCTGCTGTTGCGGCTATGTACATGCTCGCGGCCTCCATCCAGTCGCTCCACTCGGCTTCCCTTAGTGTGCAGGGCTCGCAGGAGGGGTTACCATAGTTTACTGCTAGGACTTCCAAGGAGTCGACTATCCCATCGACCTCCTTTATGAAACCCTCCACGGATTCCCTCCACCTCATATCGAGCTGTACAGGAAGAGCCTCGACACCGTACTCCTGGGAAAGGCTCGACGCCGCCTCGACCAGCCTATCCATGTTACGGGAGCCCAACACCAGGTTCAAGCCTAGCTCTGCCAGAGCCTTGGAGATATGGAATCCTATGCCCCTGGACGACGCGGTGACGATCGCCCACGGCATCCCAGCGCCCTAGAAGGTTATACGCCAGTAAGGTTATTAGATGGCGCCCACGTCCAGGCGGCTCACCTACAGTCTCTCTTCCAGGGGAGGTCCTCTGGTGTAACTATTATCGCGTCATCCAGGTTTGACTCGCTGACTTCACGGGCATACAGCGCGACTGTCACGTCGTAGCCTGGCAGTACCCTGTGTACCTTAGCCATTGTCTCCCTGACTATACCCTGTATCTCTCTCTTGTCGAGTGGACTCCACTTGGCCTCTACCGCTAGAACCCTACGGTTTCCACTGTCGACAACCACGTAGTCGACTTCATAGCCCTTGTACACTAGCTTGCCGGCCTCCGACACTGCTATGCCCAGCTGCGGGGCTAGCTGTGTGAGGGCGTGGTGTGAAGCCAGCCTCTCCCAGCCATCCGCTACGACCGCCTTATACCTATCCCTTAACGACCCCGGTATCCTGTCCGGCCTCGTGGATAGTATGTGGCGGTATGGCTCTATGAT
>WWDN01000070.1:0-1733 GCA_035615875.1 Thermodiscus sp.
CCCCCACGGCTCCTCCAGGCTTCAAGGCTCTCCTCGACCCGGTAGTACCTGGAAGCGTGGGGCGAGGGCCTCCACCTGGGCACCGGTAGCACCGTGTACTGCACGGCCTTGCCTATGCCGAGCCCGTTGTAGCTGACTGCTAGGAGTGATGAGGCCAGCGCATAGCCTCCTCCGTTGCCTGTATACCTTGTGCAGGGGGGCCTGGCTAGGGCCCTGTAGAGGGCTAGCTTATCGCTATAGCTTGAGTCGCCTATGCAACTCCTAACCCTGCCGTCGACTGCCGGGTTCATGGAGAGTAGGCGGGCCCTGTCGATCCTCTTGACCACGCCATAGACCATTGCGCCGGCCCTTTCAAGCCTCTTGACCGCTTCGATCCTCTCCTTTAGGAGCGCCTCCCAGGCCATCCTGTACTCGTAGCGGACTCCTGGAGAGGTGAGGGCCCCGGTCACCAAATACAGGGGACCATCTATCAACACTACTACATCTCTCCTGCGCGCCTGCTCCTCCACGTAGCCGGTTAGGGCCTTTAGGGCCTTGTTCTCTAGGTTGACCCTGGCCTCGTCCATGGCCTGGTACACGCTGTAGCTCTCATCGTACCTCGCCCCGGCAGGGTTGCTCATGGTTACATAGTCCTCAACAGGCTCGTCTACATCATCGCTGGAGGGGAGCACGTATATGAAGGGCTCCTCAAGCCCCTCCAGGGCCCTACCATAGAGAGGGGGCCAGTCCCCCAGGCTGGGGGTGGAGTTTGAGGATACACTCACCGACGCAACCACTATCGACTCCTGGGGTATGTCTATCTGCCGGGAGCTGGAATCGACTCCGATGACCAGGGTGTCCCTGTAGTCCCTGGGCCCGGGGGCCTTCACTGCTTGTAGGACTCTCGGGTATAGTAGTAGCGTGTCGACTGATACCTCTCCCAGCTCCTCGCTAGTAGCCCTTGCGAGCAGTGCCTCGTCTAGCCTTAGGACGCTTGGAGCGGTGTAGGCTGGCTTCTTGGCGGCTCTTTTGATGGTCTTTCTGGCTATGTCTATTATGTGTGATGTCTTCAATTCTATCGGGCCCCCGGGGGTCCTGGTTTTATGGTTTCGTCCAATGGTATTATTGTAGCGGTATTACCTTATAATAAACCCAACATCCTGGAAAACGACAACAGCGGGATAAGACACAGATAGGACCCCCTAGAACACGCGCCAAATAATACCTTTAGCCTGATCCGCCCGAATCACCCCTTATAGTAGAATCCCCATGGCGGACAAGCCCAGAGGCAACCCTAACGACCGCGGATGCGAAGCGGAGCGCCTCGTATATCGCCTCTAGAGGGACCCCATAGTTCTCTGCAACCTCCTCAACCCTCCAACCACTAGCCAAAGCCTCTAACACGTCATCTACCGTTATCCTGGTCCCCCTAATAGTAGGCCTCCCACCACGCCTACCGGGGACGACCTCAAGCCACTTGTACCCGGACAGCACTACCATCCCGGAGGGCCTCCCCCGAGGTAATGCTGGGTCGAAGGACGTTATACACGTTTAGGAACACGTTACTAATTGCGTCACTTAAATCCTGCCTAGCTCTCGTAGTAGGTTGAACGCGTTTGCGAAGAGTATGGCTCTTAGGTCGGCGTTGTCCAGGTCTAGTGCTTCTAGCTCCCTCACGGAGTCTAGTATCGTGAATCCTATCATGTAGGGGTAGTCGCTCCCGAAGAGCAGCTTGCCGCTCCCGACCTCCTCTA
>WWDN01000071.1:0-47926 GCA_035615875.1 Thermodiscus sp.
GACCCCCTCTAGCCAAGTCCCCCTACGGGTTATAAAGCCTCTGTGATTCGAGCGTGCTGTTCAGTAGGGCTAGCGTCGCGTGTATTGCCTCCTCGGTTCTCACAGTCTTAGTTCCCTGCATCGGTATTGTGTTTAAGATAAGATCGTAAAGGTCGGGAGAGGCCTCGTCTACCACGCTTCCTATGGGACCGCCGAATACTACTAGAAAGCCTTTGCTCTTCTCATACTTCTGAAGGGCCTCTCGACTATAGCATTCGCCCTTCTTGCTCGTACCTATAATGGTATATCCATGGTTTCTATAACGGTTCAGGACACTTGGCAGATCTGGGTTCGCCTCGACGTGGAATCCTGTGTAGAAATTCGGGTTTATTACACGCTCCAGCGTTAATTTATTTTCATCTATTATTTTAACTAGGATTCTTTTGCCGGGCTTGAAGCTTCCTCTCACAAGGCCATAACCGTAGCTTCCGAGAAATACTCTGCAGAGATCGCTTGTGCACTCTTCTATTAAACCCTCCATAATCAGGTTTCTGACGGGTCTATGTGGTATATCATGGAGTGGGGTTCTCAGCGGGGGTAGTAAACCTACTGCCCGCAACTCGGGTAGAAGCGGGAAGAGCTTCTTCCGAAGGTAGGGCGGAGTCGAGGTGTACTCTAACAGAAGCCTCAATAGTTTATAATCTTTTTTATTGGAAAATTTATCTTTGTATATGATGGCCTTGTCAACTCTATATAAGGCGACTGCCCTAGCTATGGCCCCCGCTTTCAGGGTTTTCAACTGTAGAGTCTCCTCAGTGGAGAGGACACTCGCCGCTATAGCTATGGCGATCGGTTGCCGCCTTTTTCGTGGGGGCCATTGAGTGCAAGGCAAACCCTAGACCTCGATCGACGAACCAGGTAAAGAATATGGGAGAGCCGCCCGCTCTACTTCTTTTTCTTCTTATATCCGCTTTTCGTCTTTACCTCTTCCTCCTCTTTCTTCTTTCCTTTCTCCATGAAGAGCGTAGTCCTCTGTCTCCCGCCCATTAGCCTCACCACCCATAATGTGTCTCCCCGGGACGGGGTTATATACAGTAGTATGCCCTCCATATTCAATGAGGGTGTCGGAGGTGGCGTTCTTATACTCGTCTCCAATTGAGGACCCCGGTAGCGTGCTCCGTAAGCTGATTAAAGAGAGGGACATAATAGTAGCGCCCGGTGTGTTTAATCCAGCAGTGGCATTACTTGTTGAAAGGATGGGTTTCGAGGCCGCATACCTCTCGGGAGCGGCTCTAACCGGTAGCCTGGGAATGCCGGACCTAGGGCTAATTACCTTAACCGAGCTAGCCAACTTTACTTCCTACATAACACGGGTAGTATCGATACCAATAATAGTGGACGCGGATACCGGTTTCGGGGAAGCTATTAATGTTCAACGAACGGTTAGGGAGCTAGAAGCTGCGGGTGCAGCCGCAATCCAGATTGAAGACCAAGTCCTGCCAAAGAAGTGTGGACACTTGACTGGAAAGAGGCTAATCCCAGCAGAGGATATGGTTAAGAAGATAATAGCTGCTGTAGAAGCGAGGAAAAAGGAGACGATAATTATAGCTAGAACTGATGCCCGGGGCGTAGAGGGGTTAGAATCGGCAATAGATAGAGCTAAACTCTATGTTGAAGCCGGTGCGGATGTCATATTCCCTGAAGCTTTAAAGAGTCTTGAAGAGTTTAAGGAGTTCTCAAAGGCTCTACCAAACACGCCGCTACTAGCGAATATGACTGAGTTTGGTAAGACACCTTACCTAACAGTTGACCAGTTCAAAGAGGCTGGCTTCAAGATAGTCATCTTCCCGGTGACAACCTTCAGATACGCTATGGGTGCTATACGGGAGGCGCTGGATGTGCTAAGAAAGAGTGGTACACAGAAACCCCTTCTAGAGAGGATGATGACCAGATGGGAGTTCTACGAGCTTATAGGCTATAAGGTCTACGAAGATAAGGACAGGCAGATAGCCGAGAAAGCCGGGGAGATTATTTCAAAGCATAAGGGTTTTACAGACAGTGGAATAGCTGATTAGATCCGTTCAACACCCCCTCTCCTCTTCATAGGCCCTCATTTTACGGATACGGGGAGTAAATGGCGGTCCAAGACCTGCTAAACCTAATACAAGATACCACTCAGCAGATTTCGATACTGGCGTGGGCAGTCTTCCTCTTAACCTGGAGTATCGGCTGGACTCTACGAGGAGCACCGATACCCCTCGGTAGGTTGAAAAGGACTGGGTCAAGCTTTATAGAGGACTCCGTCTGGGCAGCTCTCTGGCTCGCGCTCGGGTCGACGATATTCAGCCTGATAACATACCTGATACAAGTCATAACGAGTTGATGGATATGGAGGTAGACTACCTGAGAGTCGCGTATGAACTATCGATACTCTCATTCTACATCGGAGTCTTGATATACGCGCTCCCAATACCATGGCCGCCGTTAAAGCGTTGGGCCCCAAGATTAATGATAGACGGGTTCTTCACTGCTGCCCTAGCAGCGCTATTCTATGGACTACTTTCAACAAGCGACTATGTAGCTCGCGTGCTAGGTGGATCCTGGGAGTTGTTTCAGGGATGGCTCTCCACCGCTATAAGTACTTTAATCTCGCTCAAAGGGTTCGTCTTTGTTATAACGATGATCACTTCTCAATTCCCATTCGCCAGTGCAATCGGATCAGCTCTAAGGCCGGTAGATAGAGTAGCTGATATAGGCTTCATAACCATAGCATGGATATCGGCCTTGATGATAATAGTGAGCAACTTCGGCAAAGCTCTCGCGGCCATCGGAATAGCATTGTCGGCGGTTCCCTTCAGAATATCGCGCAGTGCTGGTGCATGGCTCCTATCCTTTGTCCTAGTCTTCAATGCCGGTCTACAAGTGCTCCCATCCTTCCTGGCTACACTAGCCGAACAGCCTGGGAGGCCGGATCCATCGGAGCTAGAGGCGAACGGCCTCGCGATAGCGAAGCTACATGTCATCGACTACACCAACAGGAGTGTTGGAGGAGGAATCCTCTACATGTATAATAGTGCTGGGGACGAGTGGGCTAAGTACATAGTCTCTAATGGATTAGCTTGGGATGACGACTTCGGTAGCACGGTTCCCGTGCCAAGCAGAACAGAGGTATACCTTGCGCTGGAAATCGATAACGTGCGCTTCAATCTAAAACCCTACCCGCTTCACCCCTCTGATTATCAAGGTAATGGGACTCTATGGGAGGCGGTGGTTTCCAACAAGTACCTTGTATGGGTTGGGAACTATACTATAATATACACTACAGGCGAGCCTCAAAGCTTCACTAAGGGGGGCAACCATGCGTCCATTACAGTGTATCTTAACAGCGGTGAATACATAGCATTTAGGACCCCCTCAGAGTGTAGCGTGTCAGTTAACCACTCCAACGGCCTAGAAAGCACCAGCTCCACCTGGGAATGGATGGGTATGACGGGGACTTTAGTAAAGTATACAGCCAAGCAGCCTGGCGAATACACGCTAAGTCTAACCATAGATGCTTGCAATAGGGTCTCGCCGGACTTTGGAGACACGGAGAACTACCTGGAGAGAGTCGGAAAGCTCGGAACATACATGGATATAGACTTCATTTCGTCCATCTTACTCTACTACACCACTATACCTCTACTCTACACCTTCGTTTTGTTCACGATAACAACAGGCCTGGCCAGGATACTCGGGGGGCGGGAAAGGCTCTTCATTAAGGTTTAGCGGGTGTCAGCCATGTGGTTCGAGGTTCTAATAGGAGGGATGGCAGTAGCATCGCTCATATTAATAATCAAGAATACGAGGGCGACTAGAGACTTCGGAGTTAGTCTAAGTAGAGCGTCAATAGCGGATAGAAGGGGTATAGAGGCGATAGTATTCGAGGGGAAGACCTACGAGCCGATCATATACTATTCCGAGGACCCGATACGCGATGAAACCGGCAGGCTTGGCGAGAGACTGGCCAACTTGGCTCGGAGCGTAAGGATAAACGTTACATACATGACTAGCCTGTTCAGAGTGGATAAGGGAAGGCTGCTCTCGTATCTGGAAGACCAGATAAACAAGGCGCAATTCGGGTACCAGGCTACAGGCCATGTCAGATATGCGGAGAGACTACGCTTCCTCAAGAAACTATACAATGAGGTAGCTAGGACCCATACACCCTATACTCATAGGGTCCTCCTCGTGGTATGGAGTGAGAAGGGCGATACCGAGGCGCGTGCAAAGGCTGAAGCCTTCAAGTCAATGGTCGAGGCCGAAGCCGGTATTAGACTTGAGAGGGTCAAAGAGCCTCTGTTGAAGGCCCTTTTACCCTCTACTGGCGAGGGACTGGGAGCCATGTCGCCGTCTATCTTCGCTAGCATTTATGACTCCCCCGGCGTTGTCATCGGGAGAGACTTCGACGGTAGGCTAGTTGTCTTGGACTGGCCGAGGGATTTCGAGACGCACATTGGCGTCTTTGGCCCCACGGGTAGAGGCAAGACTGTGTTGCTAAACGGTATAGCGTCGCAGTTGGCTAGCAGGAGTGAATCAAGGCTAGACCCCTACATGGTAGCTGTAATAGACCCGAAAGGCGACCTAGTAGCGATGCTCTCAGCACAGGCAACAGCTGTAGAAGCCTTAGAACCTGGAGACTGTATACAAATACCAAGGATGGAGGGTTTAGCCGAGATATTATTGGAGTCTGTTTTCGAGAGCTATTCCTCTAAGAGCGTCAATGCTTGTGAGGGAAGCCTGCTCAGGCGAGGCTTGGTGGTCTTCGACCTGTCGAGCCTTGCTAACGAGGATAGAGACGTGGCCGCGTCACTTATCTTGTCGAGTCTAGTACTAGAGGCCAGCGAGGGGAGTCTCCCCGGCAGGGTCGTGGTAATGATAGATGAGGCGTGGAGGCTGGCTATGAGTGGAGCCAAGCACCTGGTATGGGCCCTCAGAGAGGGTCGAAGTAGAAGGCTCCACGTAGTATACGCGACGCAGTCGCCCGAGGATCTACCCGATTCCGTGCTGAACAACACAGGGACCCTCATAGTATTCGGCGGGTATACGCGGAGCTATACAGAAGCAGCCCGGAGACTCGGACTGGACGATGCTAGACGCCTACTGGAGATGCCGATCGGGACAGCTATGGTAAAAGTCAAAGATCTGCCGCCGACGGAGACTCGGGTATTCGGCTTCCACGAATACGTTAAAAAGGTGGAAGAACAGAGTATCCCTGGATCGGACAGGGGAGTGAGCTAAATTGGGTAAACGGCTCAGGCAGCAAAGAGCAGGCAGGGGGACGCCGACATACCGCAGCCCAGGTCATATACACCCCGGGCCCGCTAAGTACCCGCCCCTTACAGACTCTACTGTCAAGGGCAAGATCGTCGAGCTACTCCATGACCCAGGTCGTTACGTCCCGCTGGCAAGGATTGTGACGGAAGATGGAAGGGAGTTTCTAACACCAGCCGCTGAAGGCGTATACGTAGGGAAGATCGTAGAGATAGGTCCTGATGCCAAGCCCGATCCAGGCAATATAATGCCTATAGGCAACGTACCCGAAGGAACCATGGTATTCAATGTAGAGATAGTCCCGGGCGACGGGGGCAAACTAGCCCGGCAGGCAGGAAGCTATGCCTTAATACTAGGCAGGGCCGGGAGCAAGACTAGAATACGCCTGCCCAGCGGTAAGGAGAAAGAGGTGCCAAACAGGGCCAGGGCAACAATAGGGATCCCGGCTGGAGCTGGAAGAGTAGAGAAGCCAATAATGAAAGCCGGACTCGCATATCATAAATGGAAGGTGAAAGCCAGGAAATGGCCTAGAGTAAGAGGCGTCGCCATGAACGCCGTAAACCACCCATTCGGAGGCGGGAGCCACCAAAGGAAGAGCCACCCCTCAACAGTAGCCAGAGAGACGCCGCCAGGCCGGAAGGTAGGCCATATAGCTGCTAGGAGAACCGGAAGGAGAAAGAGATAGACAGGATACCCTCTATAAATAACCCAGAAGCCTCTCAGCCGCACAGACAAGACGGGACGCCACGCTCCAAGCCTTCAATCCAAAACCAGACATTATCCTATACCTCTCAGCAGACTTCCTCAGAGTAGACCTCTTAAAGTCCCCCCTGGCAAAGGCCCCTATGCCGAGGGGCATGCCCGCATAGAGACTCCTAGCAACAATCCACTCAGGACTCCTATCCTCGCCATGCTCCCAGAGAAGTAGGAGTTTGCCATACTCGTTCACGAAATCCCCCAGTCTCTCGTGCGTCATATAGATGAGAGCATCGCCCTCCAGAGGAACCCTCCCATACTCCAGCAACTGGGCCATTAAACCACGGAACCGCTCATAGCTCTTGGGAATCCTGGTACCCGGGTCAACACGGAAAACCCTTCCATCATACACATGGACATACACTTCGAGCAAGCCATCCCTCGCTAAGGGCGAGTCCAGAAGAGACAATAGAGCTACATGAACTATATCGGGCCTGCCGCGCTTCCACTTCTGCGGTAGCGCGGCCATCGCATTATAGTGTAGACTCTTCTCCAGCAACATGTCTCCAGGCCTAACTCCATACCGGCGTGCGCTCTTAACCACCTGAGGATGGCTCCACAGCTCGCGAGGGACCCTCTCAAGGGCAGCCTCCAAGAGAATTACCCGGAGGATCCCCTCCATAACTCCCTCCTCCTAGCCTCAAGCTGGTTAACCGGCCTACCCATGAACTCCGCAGCGGTTACCAATCTCACGCCAGCATCCCTGGCGGCTTCATAATGCTCAGCAATCTTCTCAGAGTAGTTTATATCGCGTAGCAGATGATGATCGACAACCACCACCCGTGGCCGGAGGAGGGTTATGAGCCTCTTCAACCCAGCGAGCCCAGCTTCAACGGCCCTAACCGGGACCTTGAAACCAGCAAAATACGTCGGAGGACCCCCGACGACAACGATATCTGGTCTAGGCCTGCTCCACTCTTCAAGGATCCTTAGAGCCTCGGGATCCGCTGGTCCCTGAACGTCACTGGTAAATACAACTGTCCCCTCCTCTGACAGTATCCTGACCATTACCAGCCTCCCGACACGGGTGCCCGGCTCCCCATGCCATACAGGAGGCGAGAACTCTATCCTGACACCCTCGAACTCTAGGAGTTGGCCATCGGCTATCCTAACGTCGGCTAGCTCCTCGACACCAAGCTTCTTCAAGAAAACGTAGCTTCTGATTGCCTGGCTCCTGTTAATATTCCTCTTAGGATCCTTCACAGCTAGGATCTTACCTCTATAAAGATCCGGTTCATCCCTCATGTAATGATCGTAGTGATAGTGTGTAACCGTGATAATATGACTCTCACGGATCCACCTCCTAGCCTCATCCAAGGCTCTTTCAAGCGCCTTCCACTCCGTCTCGTGAGGTGGCAAGCCATAGCGCCTAGGAGCGATACTCGCACCCAGATCCAAACCAATAACCACACCCGATACCTCGACTACAGTAGCCAGGCTCCTAACCCCCATGCTGTCAGCCGCTATGACCCTAACCCTCACACTCCCACCCGATCTCGACTCTGGACCTCCTGGCCACGTCCAAGTAATCCCTACAAGTTATTGGTAGCCACTGGCTTAGCCTTTCATAGTGATCCCTGTCTAGGGCCAGCCTTCCGCCCCTAGAGGCTCTAAGTATCTCCACCTGAAGCCTCCTCAGTATATCCCTCCTCGTCATAGAAGATATAATAGCCTCCTCAAGAGTCATCCCCTCGAAGCGTACCTTAAATACGATCTCAGCTATTCTGTTGATTCTATCAGGGACCCCCACGAGAGAGCCTCTCAGCTCTATCCTCCTGGGCTTACCCCATGGGACGGCCGTGTCCAGGAATCTACTAACGCCCGGCCTAGGTATCTTATCAACGATTCCCCCCACCAGAAAGGCATCGGCTTCCCGTATCTCATCCTCGCTAAGCACCTTCTCGGCATCTGGCCTTAGTATTATCACTTTATCAGCGTTCATGCTCCAGAGGATTCTTCCAGGCCTCTCGTTCCTAACCTGTATCTTTGATCTACCCATGGAAGGATAGAGCCACTCCCAGGCATCCTCGGGAGCACTAGTCAGTATCAAGTGTGGATCCCATAGAAACCTCCTCACGACAGTTAACGTCATGGCAAGTTGTATCTTGAGGGACGCACGTTCCTCGTCACTATGCTGGCCTAGCCTACTTAGATCGACGACAAATGCTGGAAGAGGATTAGCTGGCAGCGCTTCCCTCAGCGTCCTCCAAGAAAGGAGTCTTCTAAGGCAATTCCTCAGGCCGACAACATACCTACAGGACTCGCCCTTTCCGGGAACAGCTATCGCGACGCCGCGCTCCTCCCAGATGACCCGGCAGGGAACGGGATCCCTTGATACACAGATATCTAGTTCTTCGACAAGCATTTCAACCGCAAGCTCCTGCAAGCCCAGCTCCGCAAGCCTCCTCCTATTAACGGGCCTAAGGACAGCAACTCTGTCAACTCCGAGATCCTCTAACAGGGCTGCTAGTGCATCACCTGGCCGAGGCACTGCAATCACGACGTCATCGCCTTGCGAGGCACGCCTCCGCTCTAGAGGAAGTCGTCTAGAGTTATTCGGTGTTCTCCTCCTCTCTTCTTCCTCACCCTAAACCCGGTACCCTCTAAGGTGCCCCATGAATATCTAATAATCGGCGGTTTCTCGCCCCTTCCCACGACATCCATTACCCAGTCAATAGTCCTTGGATCACTGGGATAACCGCTTCCCCTCACCCCGTAAAGGCTCGATAGAACCCGTATTCTAGCATCTCTAACGTGCTTAGCCACTATACTAGCTGCTGACACCTCTATGTACTTGGAATCTGCCCTCTCCTCGACCACAATAGGCCCTCTATAGCCGAGCTTCCGGAGAAGTATCTTCAACTTGACAACCCTGCCATACCTGTCTACTGTGACCCGAGATATGGATGCCGGATCGACCCGCCCGAGTAGCAGCTTGAAAGCCTTGTATATAGCTTCCTCGGTTAGCTTCGTCAGGCTGTACCTGTCGATGTCACTTGGCTTGACTGGGTACACCGAGAATGCCAGGCAATCCAGCCTTGAGAACTCCTTATAAATCGAAGCGCGAGTAGAAGGCGATAGATCCTTGCTATCACGCACCCCCAGAGCTTGCAGTGTTTCGACGCAGTCGGATCTAACAGCGGCTACCGCGACAATCATCTCCCCCACTAAGCTTCCGCGACCAGCTTCGTCAGCGCCAACCAGCCACGTATCCATAGTAGAGGGTCCCTCGCCATAGATGCCGTGACGGTGGAAGATTATTAACGGATCCAGTGTCAGAAGCTACGCCACGAATGAGCGCGGGTCTAAAGCGAGGATCCCAGGCCTTATAGGAGATCCTGGGAGTTTTATTTAACGGGAGGGCGAGCTAGGGATACCTGGCTGTATCGAGGGAGAGCATCTATGGGCAGATTATTCGGGACCGACGGGGTGCGTGGAGTTGTTGGCGTTCAGCTTACCCCGGAGCTGGCTCTGAGGCTTGGCAGGGCCATTGGCGCCTTCTTCGGCAAGGGATCGAGGATACTTGTGGGCAGGGATGTAAGAGCTGGTGGATCGATGATCAAATCTGCCGTCGTGGCCGGGTTACTCTCGGAGGGAGTCAAGGTTTACGACGCCAATTATATTCCCACTCCGGGCCTGCAGTATAACGTCAAGGAGGGCCCCTATGATGGGGGCGTTATGATAACCGCTAGCCACAACCCGCCGGAGTATAACGGCATCAAGGTGATAGCTGGCGATGGAATCGAGGTGTCTAGGGAGGATGAGGAGGTCATCGAGGAATATTATTTCAAGGGGACGGGATCAGTCCTAGAGTGGCGTTCGTATGTACATGACCCGATAGTACTTCACGACGCCATAGACTTGTACATTGACGGGATTCTAGGCAACCTCGAAAGGCTCCCCTCACTAGAATCTAAGCACAAGGTCTTGGTGGACTGCGCAAACAGCGTGGGGTCACTTGTGACTCCACGTGTGTTACGAGAGATGGGGGTCCAGGTCAGGACCATAAACTGCAACCTAGACCCACTCTTCCCCGGCAGAGAGCCGGAGCCGACGCCTGAGACTCTGAAGGAGGCTGCAGAGATGGTCGTAAGGACAGGGGCATCGCTCGGTGTAGGTCATGACGGCGACGCAGACAGAGCCATTATAATAGATGATACGGGGAACGTGGTCTGGGGAGACAGGACCGGCGCGCTATTATCCGGCTACGTCTCGGGACGCTGGAAGGGGCTTCCACGCAGAGTGTACACCGGTGTATCCAGTAGCACTGCCGTAGAGGACTACCTTAAGCCCCTAGGCATAGAAGTTGTGTGGACCCCGGTGGGTAGCGTAGTTATTTCTAGGATGATACAGCGGGACGGAGGAGCGATCTCTGGCTTCGAGGAGAACGGGGGCTACATGCATGTACCACACCAAACGGTCAGGGATGGAGCCATGAAGGCTGCTCTACTAGTACACATGGTTGACGAGGAGGGATCCCTCTCAAGCCTACTAAAGGCCCTCCCCCAGTACTACCCGGTCAAAACAAAGCTACCCGCCACACGCGAACAGGCCGCCTGCGCGGTTGAAGCCGTCAAAGAACACTACTCTAATCTACGCCAAGTAACAATTGACGGTGTAAAGGTTTTCGGCGACGGCTACTGGGTTCTAGTAAGGCCTAGCGGTACCGAACCAGTCGTGAGAATAATGCTGGAGGCCAGGGACCCGTCGAAAGCCGACGAGCTGTTGAGAGAGGTAAAATCCCTGTTAAAGAATAAATGCGGCATCGGGTGAACCCTGTATTGAAGTATTTCGTCTTAGACCTACTAGCCTGCCCTGTTTGCAAAAGCACTAATCTAAAACTACACGTTATCGAAGAGGAGGAAGAGGACACGGGTCTAGATCCTGGCAAGGTCAAATGCAGAAGTTATTGTCACTATCTCGGCAAGCCGGCCGGCGAAGTATCCATAGAGGAGTGTAGAGTATGCGTTAAGAAGAGGATAAAAACTGGCGTGATAGTTTGTCGCGACTGTGGAAGGTGGTATCCGATAATCGAGACTATAGCCGTCATGTTAGACGACGAGTACAGGGATGAGAGGATAGACAAGAGATTCGTCAAGGAGTACCTGGATAGGATTCCCGAGGAAGTAAAGGGCCTCATGAAGATTCCAGACTTGAACAAGCTTCAAGGCCAGTGATAACAGCGTAATACCGGGCGAGCCACAAGATCACCCTCCCCTGGCAAATACATAGACGGGGTTAGCCATTGAGCTACAGCGAGAAAGAACAACTGGCCAGTAGAGAGGAAGTAGTATCGTGGATTAAGCACAGGATAGAAGAGTTGGAGAACGAGTTGAAGATGTTGAAGAGCATACTTTACCACTACGAGGAGGGAGCCCCTGGGAGGCTATCTATCGACGAGAAGGTCGAGGAAGTGAAGGTTGGTAGGAGGAGGATAGCCAGGCTCTACATCGGAGACAACTACGTGAGGATTGTTCCCGAGTTCGAGATGGTCTTGATTGGCGACATGAAGGAGTACCTGGATGAGATCATAGACGAGATCAGGGAAAAACAGGTCAAAGAGGGTGTAGAGGAACAAGACCAGGCCAAACTCACTATTAGGGAGAGAACAAATGGCAGTATAAAAGAGATAATTATTTCAAATATAGAGGGTATCGCCGAGGTGATCAAAGCCAAAGCCGCACTCAAATACGTCGCGGAGCTAGCATGGGAGATCTACAAGGCCAAGGAAAAGAGCGAGTAACTCCAAGAGGGGCTCGGGCCCAAAAGGATCCGCATCCGGCATCTGCCTACGGGCTTGCCGGGTATCCTCATCGCCACTAACCACCTTAACACGATAGACGCTAATAACCAGCTTGCATCCTAGAGCCCTGGCCCGGCTCCTAGCCTTATAGCTTCTCGCCAAGAGATACATAATATGGGTGTCGTTGTTGGGCGATCTAGAGTTCGAGATCGTAGCGGAAACATTCGACTCCATGGAGAGGATAACGGCCCGAACACAGCTAACACTACTCCTAGTCAGACTGTTTAAGAAAACCCCACCCGAGGTCATAGACAAGATAGTCTATATAATACAGGGAAAGCTGGGGCCAGAGTGGAAGGACATACCGGAACTGGGGGTCGGGGAGAAGCTACTCATAAAAGCTATTGCACTAGCATACAAGGTCCCCGAGGACAGGGTCGATAAGCTGTACAAAGAACTGGGAGACTTAGGCAAAGTAGCCGAGAGGCTGTGCAGAGAACACAAGTCACGTGCAGGAAAAACGGCCCGGGGCTTGTTAGCGTTCATGGGCGAGGAAGCCGAATCCAGGCTCACAGTTTCAAGGGTGTACAACAGCCTAGTGAAGATAGCCTATGCACAAGGAGAGGGTAGCAGAGACCTCAAGCTCAGGATCCTAGCCGGTTTACTGGCTGATGCAAGCCCGCTGGAGGCAAGATACATAGTGAGGTTTGTCGAAGGCCGTCTAAGAGTCGGCATCGGCGACGCCACTGTACTAGACGCGCTAGCGACGGCTTTTGGCGGAGGAGCGTTCGCGAGAGAGATTATCGAGAGAGCCTACAACCTTAGAGCGGATCTGGGCCTAATAGCTAGGCTCCTCGTGGAGAAGGGCTTGGAGTCTCTCAAGGAGATCAAACCAGCAGTCGGCACGCCGATCAGGCCGATGCTGGCCGAGAGGGGGAGGGATCCCTCTGAGATACTGAGGAAGGTTGGTGGTAGGGCACTTGTAGAGTACAAGTATGACGGGGAGAGAGGGCAGATACACAAGAAAGGCGACACGGTATACATATTCTCTAGACGCCTAGAGAATATAACTTCGATGTATCCAGACGTGGTTGAAATGGTCAAGAGCAATGTAAAAGTCCATGAAGCCATAGTGGAGGGAGAGATAGTAGCGATTGACCCGGAGACGCTGGAGCTGAAGCCATTCCAGGAGCTAATGCAGAGGAAGAGAAAACACGACATACACAAGATCATGAAGGAAGTCCCCGTCGCGGTATTCCTATTTGATATGCTATTAAAGGACGGGGAAGACCTCACGATTAAACCATTACCCGTTAGGAGGAAGAATCTAGAGGAGTCAATAAACGAGTCAGACACCTTCTCTCTGGCCAAGGCGATTGTAACAAGTGATCCCGAGGAACTGTGGAACTTCTTCCTACAGGCAATAGAGGATGGTGCCGAGGGCGTGATGGTCAAGGCACTACACGATCAGAGCATTTACAGGGCTGGCATAAGGGGATGGCTCTGGGTCAAGCTCAAGAAAGACTACAAGAGCGAGATGACCGATACAGTAGACCTGGTGGTGGTCGGCGCGTTCTACGGCAGAGGCAAGAGGGGTGGAAAGCTGAGTAGCCTACTCATGGCGGCGTATAATCCGAAGACAGACACTTTCAGGACGGTATGTAAAGTCGCCACTGGATTCACAGACGAGGAGCTAGAGAAGATGCAAGACATGCTCAAGCCCCTGATAATCCCGCACAAGCACCCGCGAGTAGACTCCAGGGCAAAACCCGATGTATGGATCGAGCCAAAGATAGTGGCGGAGATCCTAGGAGCAGAACTGACACTCTCACCCATGCACACCTGCTGCCTAGGCGCGGTCAAGCCTGGAGTAGGTATATCGATCAGGTTCCCGAGGTTCATTAGATGGAGGCCGGACAAAGCTCCCGAAGATGCAACAACTGAGGAGGAACTCTTCGAGATGTACAGGAGGCAGTTGAGGAAGATTGAAGAGGAACCGGCGAAGGTCTAGGGCAATCCTAAAGGACCTCGTCCTCCAGAGGATAGAAATACTCTACGGCATAGCAGTCCAGAAAGCCAGAGAGGGAGAGTGGGACTACGCCGCAAGGCTTGGATCACTGATAAAAGAAATGTCAACTACCACGAGGGTAAGACCCCCCAGACGGATCAAGAGGGCTCTATGCAAGAGATGCAACCTCCCGCTCATACCGGGGGTAACAGCGTCGCTACGGTTGAAAAGCCAAGGCAGGTTCTCATATATAGTAATAAGGTGCGCTAGATGCGGGTGGATCCATAGGATGCCCTACAAGAAGGGAGGTCGACGAGATGCCCCCGAGGAACACAAAGAGGGTAAAGGCGGCACACCATGACAGTCCCCATGTAATCATAGGAAAGAAGGGCTTCACAAAAGAAGTCTTGAAGGAGATCGATAACAGACTCGACAGACAAGAGGTAGTGAAAGTCAAGATGCTGAGAACAGCGGTGGGGACAGGTAGAGAGCGTAAGCTAGCCGCGGAGAAGGTAGCCCAAAGCCTGGGCGCGCGGCTTATGGGTGTGAGGGGCCGTACATTCGTACTCTACAGGCCCAGGAAGAAATAGTGTTTTTAATTCCCGTGAACAGCGTAGCCGATGGATGGGTGTAAGAGGCCGTGGTTAATGCAATGGAGGTTCCAGCGGACCTGCTAGTCAAGAGAGTCGCCGAGAAGCTCAAGAAATACGAGCAGATCAAGCCGCCTGTATGGGCCTTCTTTGCTAAAACAGGAGTCCACAAGGAGAAGCCCCCAGAAGACCCAGACTGGTGGTATATGAGAGCGGCCTCCATGCTCCGGAAAATGTATAAGAGCGGGGAGCCTATAGGGATAGAGACCTTCAGGACCGTCTATGGAGGCAGACAAGACAGGGGCTCGGCGCCGGAACACTTCAAGAAAGCCTCGGGTAGCGTTGTGAGGAAGCTGCTCCAGCAGCTAGAGGATGCGGGGCTTGTAGCCAAGATTCCCGGGAAGGGAAGGGTCCTCACCCCGGCCGGGAGGAGCCTGCTAGATAAAACAGCCAAGGAGATCTTAGAGGATCTAGCCAAGGAGAGGAAGGATCTAGAGATATACCTCTAAGAGCCCCCAGCATTCTATTCCAATATAAAAACCGTTCCCTAGGACTACCTCTACCCGGAGGTGTTACTGCTTGAGCGTAGATGACAGGGAGTTGGAGGAGATAAGGCGGAGGAAGCTGATGGAGCTACAAAGGGAGTTGGAGGAGGAGAAGAAGAGGAAGGCTCTTGAGGCTGAACTTAGGGCTAGAAAGGAGGCGTTGCTACGCAGGATACTGACCGATTCCGCCCGGGAGAGGCTTGCTAACATAAGGCTTGTAAAGCCAGAGCTAGCCGAGGCGGCAGAGAACTTGATAATACAACTAGTCCAGGCGGGCCAGCTGGTGCCTCCAGTATCCGACGAGCAGGTAAAGGCTATATTGTTAAGATTAGACTCACAGGCCAGGCGCAGCTTCAAGATACGGTTCGAGCGCAAGTAGGTGGGCCTAGATGGCTAGGAATAAACCCCACGCAAGGAAGCTTAGGCTCGCGAAAGCCGCCAAGAGGAGTAGGGCGTTGCCAGCCTGGGTTATAGTAAAGACCATGAGGAGATTTACATTCAACCCTGTTAGAAGACATTGGAGGATGAGTAAGCTGAAGAAGTAGCTGGGGAATGGGTGGTATTAGCCATGGCTGAGGAGAAGGTTCTGTTCAAGGCTGTTTACAATGTCAACCTCTCTCGTGTGTACTGGGGTAGGAGGACTAACCGTGCTGACAGGGCTGTGAAGCTTGTCAGGGAGTTCGTCAAGAGGCATACAAAGGTGGATAGGGTAGTCATAGCCAACGAGGTTAACAACTATATATGGAGTAGGGGCCGTGAGAAGCCTCCGAGGAGGGTTAGTGTCCTAGTCAAGGTCGTCGAGAAGAGTGAGGAGGAGGAAGAGAAGGAAAAGACTAGAGAAGCCTATGTTTACCTCGCGTCGCCTAAGCTGAAGCCCGGTAAGATGGAAGTCAAGGAGTCCAAGTGACCGAGGACTTAAGGATCCACAGGCCATACTCTATATGGGTATTGGGGATTAGCGGGGCGTTAGAAGGTGCCGTCTACGGGTAAGTTCGAGATACAGACTATGACCGTGATGGGCAACTCCAACGTAGGTGTGTATATGTTCGCTACCGACGCTTATGTCCTAGCTCCAGCAGGGCTAGATAAGGAGGACAAGGATATAATAACCGAGGTCCTCGGAGTCGAACCTATCGAAACTACAATAGCCGGGACCAGACTCATCGGTGTCCTCGCTTCGGGCAACGACAAGGGACTGCTGGTCGCATCCAGTGTCTCGGACGAAGAGTTACGTCTCCTCAGGAGGTCCCTTGGCGATGGGGTCGTCGTGGAGACCTTGCCTTCAAGGAATAACGCGGTCGGCAATCTACTCGTCGCCAACTCTAGGGCTGCACTAGTGTATCCTGGGCTTGAGAAGGAGGCCTTGAAGACTATACAGGATGTGCTCGACGTTGAAGTCTTCCAGAGGGCTATTGCCGGCGTTTCGACTGTTGGAAGTATTATAGCGTTGAACAATAGAGGCGGGCTCGTCCATCCCGATGCGACCGATGAAGAGATCAAGTTCCTATCCGAGGTATTCGGAGTGCCCTTCATAACCGGAACAGTTAATTTTGGCGTTGCATTCGTCAGAACTGGATTGGTGGCGAACTCTCGGGGCGCCATAGTAGGAGAGGAAACTAGTGGACCCGAACTCGCCCGCATACAAATGGCCCTAGGAGGTGGAGAGTAGGAATGACGAGCGTGAAGATATACCTGGTTAAGGGGGAGATGCTGCTCTCCCACGATAGATTCCCCGAGTGGAGGAAGTTCGAGATATACGTTCGAGCGTTAAAACCGGAGCACGCCATAGAGAAGATCTATAGCGATCTAGGAGGCAGGCACAAGCTAAAGAGATATCACATCAAGATAAAGGAGGTAAAAGAGGTCGCCCTAGATGAGGTAGACGATCTGAGGATGCTGAGGCTGTCAATGCTAACTAAATGGGTGAAGGCTTGATGTCCAAAAAACCGCAGGAACAGACAGTAATAGACCCAAACGCGCTACTCATGCAAGCCCAGGAGCTAGCACAGATCATAGAGAATCTACGGAGCCTGCTGGCAAACCTGGGCGTTAGAAGAGACAGTATAAGCAAGGCCAAGGAAACCATTGAAGCCATCGGCGAGAGTGAGGAACCCATACTAGCTCCAGCGGATCCCGAGGGCCTAGTTTTCTACAGAACCCAGCCGGTCGAGAAGGATAAGTTTCTAGTCCATCTAGGCCTAGATGTATACGCGCTTCTCAGCAGGGAGAAGGCAATAGAATCGTTGGCTAAGAAAGAGGCCGAGATAAGCAAGGAAATATCAATCGTCTCAGAGAGGCTCGAAGAAGCCCGACGGCAATATGAGGCGATACAGTCAATCCTCCAACAGCTGGCCATGAAGCAAGTCCAAGCTAGACGGCAGCAATAGAGCCGCCTGGAGGCATATCCTCTGGTTAACCCTATCCATTAGGACCAGGCGATGAAAAGGAGTTACTGCCCCCGGGTGTTGTCTAGTGTTCAACAGATTTAGAGATGCCATAAAGAAGACGGTATCCAGCCTAAAGGAGAGGGTAGGTGAGAAACTACAGAGGGAAATCAAGGAAGACGATCTAGAGGAGATACTAGATGAAATGATGATGGAGCTCATAGAGGTCGATGTAGCCTACGAAGTCGCCGAGTCCCTGGCCGAGGCGGTTAAGAGGTCTCTTGTGGGGTTACGGGTGGGTCGAGGCGTCAACTTAGAGGCCCTGGTTAGGAAGACCATAGAGGAGAAACTCCTGGAGATCCTTGACAAGCCGGCTCCTGACGTTGTAAGAGAGGCTAAATCAAGGGAGCCCGGCGAGAGGCCATTAGTCCTAGTCTTCCTAGGGGTTAATGGAGTGGGCAAGACGACCACAATTGCAAAGATGGCCTATATGCTCAAGCAAGAGGGTATAACCCCCGTACTCGCCGCCGCGGACACCTTCAGGGCTGGAGCCCAGGAGCAGCTGGCAGTGCACGCTGAGAGGCTTGGGGTACCCTTGGTAAAGGGCAGGTATGGGGCGGATCCGGCTAGCGTCGCTCACGACGCTATAAGTTATTCACAGGCTAGGGGGTATAGGGTCGTCCTGGTAGACACTGCTGGCAGAATGCATGCTGATTACGATCTAATGGGTGAGTTGAAGAAGATAGTGAGGGTCTCCAAGCCGGACTACAAGGTGCTGGTAGTTGACAGCCTGACGGGTAACGATGCGGTGGAACAGGCTAGGAGATTTAATGAGGCCGTTGGAGTCGACTTTGTCATACTCACGAAGACGGACGCAGACGTTAAGGGAGGTACTGCCGTGTCTGTAGCTGGCGTCATAGGGAAGCCTATAGCCTATCTCGGCGTTGGCCAGGGCTATGATGACTTGATACGGTTTGATGCGAAAAAGTTTGTAAAGGATTTAGTGGGAGCCTAGTGTTCCGCGATTATTGATACGAGCTCGTGCTTGGTTAATAGTAGTTCTAGCCTGCCCTCGTCGTCCACTACGGGAAGTGCTCCTATACCGTTGGTCACCATTATCCTGGCGGCCTCGGCGGCGTCGACGTCCTTCCTGGTGGTTATGACGTCCTCGCTCATTAGATCTCTGGCCAGAGGCACTATGTATTCCCGGAGTGCTACTATCTTGTCTCTACCCATATAGTCCCTCGACTTCACCTTCCTGTAGCGGTCCTTGCCGCGGGTAAGCCTGGTTTCCAGGGGTATGCTGGCGAATGCCAGGTCTCTCTTCGTGATTATGCCGACAGGTCTATTATCATCGTCAACTACAACGACTTTACCAGCTGGATCGAGCGCTATGAGCCTAGCCACATGAAACACGGCGTGATAGGGATTCGCCACGGCATAGGGTTCCCGGGCCAGATCGCCCACCAGGAACTTTCCCCTATAGATGTCTGCAAACGCCCTAGTCAGGTCGGTTCTAGTGATTATACCCTTGACGGTTCCATCATCTTCTACGACGGGCAACCCCCCGATCTTATACTTCTTCATCAGTTGGGCTGCATACTTGATGGACTTTCTCGGGGTAACCACCTTGGGGTCTCTAGTCATTACGTCAGAGGCCGTGAGAGTGTTGATAGGCCTGCTAGGGTATCGGCTTAGGAGGGCGTTGACTAGATCGGATACAGTTATTATACCAACCGGCTTGTCGTTTTCATCAGCAACTATTATCCTACCGATACCGTGGCGCAGCATCAGTCGGCGTATGTGGGCTAGATTCTCCCATGGGCGGACTACTATGACCTCTGTACTCATATAGGACGAGATCCTCGGGGGCAAATTACATCACCATAGTATAGCCGTCAACACGTCCCTCTCAGTCACAATACCGATAATGTCGTTATCGTCATCGACAACGAGTAGACTACTCGTGTTATACTCCATCATCGAAGCCGCCGCATCGCCGGCATCGACATTCTCGTTCACGGTATAGAAGCCCGGCGTCATTATCTCATAAACAGGGACCCTCAATACCTCCTCGATATCGACACTGGAGAGCTCCTTAAACGCCATGTGGCTGCCGAAGAACCTGACATAGTCTTTCGCAGTGACGATCCCCTTGACCTCATCTCCAGACTCGCTCACAACGGGTAGCCTCCTGAACCCGAATTTTACCATCTGCCTAGCAGCATCCATTAATGTATCCTCTATGTTCACGGTTACAATACTCCTAGTGGCTATCTGGCCAACCTTTACTCCAAGCTTCTTGCCCGCTATGTGTTTTACAATGTCGTGCTCGGTCACCACGCCATATACACTCCCGTCCTCGTAAACCACCGGTATAATCCCCACACCATTCTCTATCATTAACTGTATGACACTGTCTAGGGCCTCGTCCCTGGTCACGAATATAGGCGTGGGGTTCGCTATCGAGCCGACGTACTCGTCCCTCAAGGCAGAATATATGTTCCTCTTGTGTCTCTCAACAACGATACTATAGTACTCGCCCCCGCCCAGATAATTGACTAAGTCCATGGCAGTCAGCAAACCCCTCAGCAACTGCCTAGCGGGATCGGCTACAATGAGCCCTCTAACGTTCTTCTCAGCAATAGTCTCGGCAGCCTCAAGTATAGTGGAGTTAGGCGCGATGGTCACGGGGGGCCGGGAGGCTGTTAGGGCTACCTCTCCCTCCCTAGGCGGAATCCATTGGCGCCAGTTAGGGGTTCCATCAGCCCTCAGCCACCGAATGCCTTCCGGCTTTACGATAATCCTTGTCTGAGGGACTGGCCTCCTCCTGACACGAGCCACAGACACCTTTTTAATGGGAGGTCTCCTCTCCCTCCTAGCTCCACGCACAGGCCTACTCACTTCCAATCCCCTCCAACATAATCCTCACTATATCCTCACGGTCAACTATACCGGTAAGCCTCCTGGATGATTCCGACTCTACTATAGGTACCCTGCCAAAGCCCTTCTTAATCATTACTTCGGCGGCCTCAAAAACCTTGGACCATGGATAGAGGTAGACGACGCTAGTAGTCATAATCTCGCGAACCCTGGGGCCCTTCTGTGCTCCGCTTGAAGACTCTAGGTTGACCCTGGCACCAGCGACGAGCAGGTCATACTGTGTTATAATGCCTACAAGTCTCTCCTTCTCATCGACGACTGGGAGCCCAGCATAGTCTAGTTCACGCATCTTCTCCCAGATATTCATTACGAAGTCGTCAACGCTGGCGGCCTCAAGATCTTCCCGTGTCATGACTTCCTCAATGCTCATACTCTTCAAGGCATCCGGATCCTCGTCGATCATACTCTTTATCACGTGCTCTAGCCCGATATGGCCAGCTAGCCTCTCGTTGTCTACGATTGGCGCATACCACTCATCAGCCTTCAACATCAGCTTTACGCTATCAGCAACTTTGTCGTTCGGACCTAGGATGACGGGAGGGTCCTCCATGACGGTCTCGACCGTTGCGTTACTCTTAGCACTCGTTATAGCTAATACGTCGGCCCGCGTTATCCTGCCCAAGAGCCTCCTACTCCGGTCCTCTAGCACGTATGCGACTCGCGCCCTTGTAGACCGAAAGAGTGCCCGCGCCCTAGTCAGAGGGTCCCTCGGACGGACGGTTACAGGAGAGGGGTCCATAAGCTCGACTACAGGCCTCTTCCGGGTCCCAGGGAAAAGCTCTCTTGCCACGGGGATGCGCCCCCCACTAAACATAATTGTTGACAGGGTGTTTATAAGGTTATATTCATAGTTTTTCAATTAACCTCTAACATGGACTCAACAATAATTCCAATCAGATCTCCCAAGTAAGCACCAAAGACTCTACTGTACTAGAAGGACGCCTGGCACACCTCCGGACGCCTGGAGGATTCTATAACCAAGTAGCATCGAAGCACGCCATATGATCTCCCTAGCGACACGAAGCTTCTCCTCTTTAGCTCTAGCATTGCAGAAAGCCTTACCAACGCATCCGGCACGGTCGAAATCAAACCCCAACAGAGCAATTGCACTGGCACCCATATACATCGAGAAGACAGCTAATCTATCGCCATCCGTGAACCCCCCAATACCAAGCACCGGCCAGAGGCAGATAGCCTGGCTTGTGAATACAATTCCCTCATCCCGTTGAACACGGTCAAGCACCCCATTATTAGGTAACAGCATTGTGTTATCACCGTGGACATGCACAAGCCAGTACAATGAAGCATACTTAGGGTGAATACCGGCTCCATTCAACGAGTCTAAGTCGCCAGTTAGGACATCTACCTCATATGGTAGTGCCGTTACCTGCTCAACCCCGACAATTACATCGCAATCACCGAGACCGTCGCCCTCAAAGAGGGGGCCTAGAACGCACACCCTCCTATCCGGTATATTTGATACCGCCCATCGGAGAAAGCTGCATGTGCTGGATGGCGCGGCATAGCGGGCCGCCAGCTCGGCTGCCTCAACCTCCCTCCTACGCGGTAACCCAAGTCTCTTCTCGGCGGTGTCAATGTATAGTCTCCTTGCCGGCGCGAGTCTTCTACAGACTCTCTCGTATAAGTTGCAGTAGTCTCCTCGCAACGCTATCAACGTCACCACCGCCAGGGATAGATCGCTCTATACAGCGTAGCAGGTAGTCAAGCACGCCCCAGTCCGGTTCTATAACGCGGGCCTTCACCCTGCTATATAATATGAGGAGTTCTATCAGGCACCCATAGCCCCTGTTGTAACCCCTCCAGGAGGCGATACTGATGGGTCTCAGCCTGTCGCATTCGTAGAGGACGTACTCGGGGGCCTCTCCGACCCGCACGGGGTTGCAGGTAAACACGCTACCCAGCCCGGCTAAGACGTCTAGATCCCAGAGGTCATTCCTGCTCTCGAATCTATGCATCATACTTTCATAAAATATGAGGGGATCGAGGGGTGCCAGGAGGAGGAGGCACTCTCCTATGTCCTTTTCCCTTCCGCCTAGGGGATCCTTGTATATTTTGAAGAAATAGGGTCCCTCTCCTAGGATACCCAGGGGCATCGAGTAGCTGGCATCGCAGGACACCATAACGAACTCCCTATACATCCACGCTGGGGTCATGCTTATTTCCCTCGGCTATGGTGCATACAAGAGAGGCCTGTGAGGTCCTCTGCCGCTGCTGAGGGACCCCCGGCATGGGGGTCTAGGTGAGGTCAGCGAACCCCTGACCGAGGCCTTTCAGCTTGTTCCGCTAATATCCAAGTCCTAACCAGCGTAACGGACGCGCTGACCAGGGATAACCCTAGTATGGCTGCCAGTAGGCTAGCGGCCACGCGGGGAGGGTCTCCCGTGATTAGTGACATACTGTTTAGGAGGAAGTATATGCCTGTAGCGAGGAGTAGTAACGCGATGACTGCAGTCATGACCTGTTTAGCTCTACTCAACCAGAGTATCCCCCGCTATAGAGGGATAGCCTGTCGAGGAAGCGCAGCCTCTTCGAGATCGGTGGATGCGTCGAGAACAACTCCATTAGGGGGCTCTCCTCCTCGTACTTCAGCGTCTCCACGATATCATCTATATCAACCAGCATACCACCGCTCACTTCCACTAACGGGGCTACAATGAAGAGCGGGGCTGCGAAAGACGATTTAACAGCCTCCGTGGGACTCCTCTTGACTGCAATATAGATCTTGGCTAAGGCCCTTTGAAGCGACCTCGGCCGGCCCGTAGTCAGGGCGGAGTGGGCATCGGCATAGTACTCTCTAAGCCGGTTGAAGTGTGCTATGAGGAACCGGAAGACAATGCTTAGAGCCAGTAGCGCGGCCCCTATAGCCGCCAGTATAAGGGGGTTGCCCTCCTCGCGCCTCCTATCGCCACCACCTAGTAGGCCTGTGAAAATGAGTATCCTCCCCATAAAGTATACCACTAGGGGGATTATGCTTAAAGCCAGTATCCAGCTTACATCCCGGTGTTTTAGATGGCCTATCTCGTGGGCGGCAACGGCCTCTACCTCGTCCTCGCTCAGCAGATCTAAGAGTCCCTTGGTGAATGCAACGTACTTACCGGCGAGTGGGCTGCTGTAGGCGAAGGCGTTCGGCATCCTGAGATCAGCTATCCTGACTTTCACCCCTCCTATACCACTCCTCTCCGCTATTCTATTGACTATGGCTTCAAGGATTCTCTCTCTGTGGGTGGCGGGCTCCCGGGTCCTATAGAGAGTGTTTATCAGCCAGGGCGATATCAGCCACTGTAAGACCACGAGGCCGGCTGATAGAATCATTGCTCCTATGACAAGCTGGTCCCCAACGACTCCGAGATACTTCGCTATCCCGATTATCAAGGCGAAGTAGGCTACTACGGTGACAAGTGCTGTTAAAGCCATGCTACCCTTGAGTGCGGCGAGACTCGTCGGCGTGTTCCCCACGAGTCTATTAGCGTTTAGAGCTAGCAGACCCATTACTCCAGCCACTACTAGACTCTCGATCAGCAGTAGCCACCAGTATGCGAATATCCATGCGAACATGGCCACTCCCCCCTTCATGCAAGCTCTCCGATCGAGACTATTATATCGCCATCTGGTATGCTCGCCTCGCACCAAGCATCGAGTAACTCTATCTTATCCTTACTAAGAGACTCTCGTATATTATCTAGTATACTAAATAAGAGATCCTCTATTAACGCTCCATCGCCTAAGATCTCATCCAAAACCGTGTGATCGTATCGGGAGACGGTATCTCTAACAAGCCCTGAGAACCACGAGATATCGACTACACTCCTAGTCTTAATACAAACCTTAATCCACACGTCGTGACCGTGGAGAGAGTATCCAAGCTTACCAGCGCTTAACGCGATGCTCGCCACAGTCCTAGAGCAGTACACGGGCATCCCCGCCCACCGAGACCGATATTACGCTAGATCCCCTGGAAAATGTATGAAACGGTGGAGAACAATGCCGGTTAACCCAGATTTGATAAAGAGGAACGTGAGAGAGTCCGGTAAAGGCGTAGTTATCCAGTTCTACGTAAAACCCGACTCCAGCCGTACTGCACTGGTAGTAGAGGAAGACGAGCTAGTATTCTACACCGATGAACCGCCGGTGGGCGGCCGTGCAAACGCGAGCCTAATCAAGTTCCTATCCAAGACACTACGTGTATCGCCTTCGAAGATACGCATCGTCAGGGGGTCCAGAGACCGGTTGAAGCTCGTCGAGGTAGACGACGTCACACTAGACGACGTTGTCAAGAAGCTCTCAGAGGCGGCAGAGCCCTGGTGACTTCACCGCGGGATAAGGGGGAAGTCCTGGATCTTAGCCTCTCCACTCCTCTTACCGCCACGCGCGACAATCGTCACCGGTTCACCTAGTATGGCGTAGCGTGTATCGATGTAACCCATGCCGATCCCCCTCCCAATTACAGGGCTGAAGGTTCCACTGGTAACCCAGCCGACTGGGATTCCCTCGACCTCGATCGTGTAGCCATGCCTCGGGATAAACCGGGCGTACTTCTTCTTCATAACTAGCCCAACCCGAATCCATCTTACCCCCTCTCTCCTACAGGCTCTCAACATGGATTCGCCGACGTACCCGGTCTTCTTCCAATCGATAGCGCCAAGCCCATACCTCAGGCTCAGGGCGCAAGGATACCTAAACGGGTCCTCTCCGTACTCATTGCCGCCGAGGACGAAACCCATCTCAATCCTCAAAGAGTCCCTCGACGCGATGCCGACAGGCTTCACGCCCATCTCTAGGAGCGCCTTGTAGAGCTTGACCGCCTCACCGTGATCTATCCAGAACTCGAACCCATCCTCCCCCGTCCATCCACTCCTGCTAGCCACGTATATCCTCGCCGGGCCTAGCTTGACGTCTACGACGAACTCCAGGGGCTTCAGCGATGCGAGATCGGATCCGCCGAGATCCTCAACTATCGCCGCGCTCTTAGGACCCTGAAGGGCTAGGAGACTGTATTTGCCTTGCAGATCCTCTACCTCCACCTCCAACCTATACTCTCTAGCCTTCTCGATAAGGTAACGTCGCATCGCATCTGAAACTGCCGCGTTAGGCACGACAAGCCATTCATCATCACTAACCCTGTAGAACATCTCGTCATCCTTCACCCTAGCGTACTCGTTCAGGGCCAGCGTTGGCCCGCTCATGAACCCTTCCTTGGTCTTAGAGAGCCTCTTAGTGAAGAGCTTTTCAAGTAGATCAAGCGATCCACCTCCCCGGATCCTTAGCCTACCCATATGGCTGATATCGAATATGCCGACAGACTCCCTTACACTAACGTGTTCTTCCAGCGCAGAGGTATAGTACATGGGCACATTCCATCCGGCGAACTCGCCGAACGTGGCCCCGAGCTCTTCATGGAGACTCTTCAAGGGCAGGTCTCTAGCCACCCAGGACTCACCGATTGGTAACGATTATGTGGGAAGGCTTTAATCGTGTAATGATCCAACCATGCAACTGCTCCTCAAGAATTAAGCGGCTCCGAGTAATATCCTACGGGAAGAGGGTCCCTCTCCTCGTCTACCCCCAACAGAAGGCACGGCTTATAGGAGCATCGGTCTACAAGCTCCAGGGCCCCGCGTAGATCCCCTCTATAAATCGTCCTCCAAAGGGATAAGACCATCCTATCATCCAGCCTATGGGGCTCACCGCACGTACCAGCGGCTAGGAACCCATGTTGCGGCAGTATACGGGATAGGGGCACCGGGTCGATACCGCCAATGTCTACCAGGATTATTCCACCGTAGAGTACTGCGAGTGCCAGGGTATACTCTTCCGGCGTGAGCCCCCTGGCATCGCCTCCTCTGAGGATCCCTATTACGGCGTCTGCCACGGTTTCAGGTGGGGAGGGTCCCTCTCTTAGAACAGTCGCCACGGCATAGTTCTCCGACTCCGCCACTATCACCGGGGTGTAGAGTGTTAGCCTCGTGCCCTCTAATTCTACTTGTAGGGGCATGGGTGGACTCCTCTACATGAAGCTAGTAGGGTATCCGCTTTCGTCTTTCCTGGGCTTGGGGAGCACCTTCAGCTCAGCGTTTAGAACCGCTGAGATCAGTGCTAGTATGTTTGAGAGCTTTCGGATGGTGTCGGCTACGAGGGCCCTGTCTAGCTTCTCGTGGTATGCTATCTTGGTTATGAGTATGTTCTTGGCGTTTATCAAGTCCGGTTGGATTACGATGATGCACTCGGGGCAGATCCCGTAGGCGGTTTTCAGGACTTCCGTGATAACCTTTATCTTGTCCTCACTATCTAGGGCATCGTACTTCGCCTTATGGTCTGGACTGATCAGTATGCCTAGAGTGAATACTAGCTGGTCTTTCTTTGCAGCTGGCTGCTGTATTAGTATGTGGGCGATTGTCGGCGGTATCCGAGCCACCACTCGAAGGACCCACTCGACGGGCGCCTCTCTCGGCACCATTTCACTCTTGACTTCTAGCCCCTCGTCCAGTAGCCACTGTACTATCTTGTCTTTGATCGTGTCCAACTTGTACACCGGCTAGTCGGCGTGTGTATTATTAGCCTTATATTTACCTGTTTTCCATGCGTTATGGTGGCAGGTTTATAAAGCGCGGATCGGCAGTGTTTAACGGTGTTAAATGGGGGAGTGCAGGTGGCTAAAGCACTAGAGGTAGACTCGCTGAAGGTAAGAGTACACGGAAAGACCATCCTCAAAGAAGTAAACCTAGACATAAACTACGGCGAGGTACACGCCGTCATGGGGCCAAACGGAAGCGGGAAATCCACGCTAGCATACACCATAATGGGGAGAGAAGGCTACGAGGTAATAGAAGGCGACATAAAGCTAGACGGAACCAGCATAAAAGACCTCCCAACAGACGAGAGAGTGCTGAGGGGACTATTCCTCGGTTTCCAAGAGCCCCCAAGCATACAAGGCGTTAGGTTCTCCACATTCCTAATAGCGATTATAAACAAGCGGCTCGGAGCCGACGACCTAACAACGCTCAAAGACCCCAAAAAACTCCGCGAGATCTACAGCCTCCTAGAAGAAGTAGGCCTCGACAAGAGCGTGTTACAAAGAGAGCTGTACGTCGGCTTCAGCGGAGGAGAAAAGAAGAGGGCGGAGATGCTGCAGGCCCTGCTAATGGATCCAAAGGTGGTTATACTGGACGAGCCAGACAGCGGATTAGACGTCGACGGCGTCAGGAAGATCGCCGAAATCATAAAAAGCCTGCGGGATAACGGCAAGGCCGTACTATTGATCACACACTACGCCAGGCTCTTCAACTACGTCGAGCCAGACAGGGTAACAGTACTAGCAGACGGCAGAGTCGTGGCAACGGGAGACAAGGACCTCGCCAGGCTGATAGAGGAGAAGGGCTACCAAGCCCTCAGAGAGTCAAGCTAGCCCGGAGGGCGAGGGACCTTGTCTAGGAAAGGAGCTGTCAAGCTTCGAGAGGAACTCCTAAGGGGTATGGATACCGTAGATATGCTCGGCCTCACAGGGAAACCCTATAAAATCGAGGTAGAGCTACGCGGGAAGATAAGCCGTAGCCTGGTCGAGGAGATAAGCAGGATAAAGAAGGAGCCGGACTGGATGAGGAGGCTGAGGCTCAGGAGCCTCGAACTATTCGAAAAGCTCCCTATGCCCAAGTGGGTCCCCGGGATAGAAGAGATCGACCTGGAGGAACTGGCACACTACGTGAAGCCAGAGGCGTTCCAAGCCCAGAGCTGGGATGAGCTACCCAAGGAGATACGGGAATACTATGAGAGACTCGGTATACCAGAAGTGGAGGCAAGGTTCCTCTCGGGCCTCTACGCGGTCATGGACAGCGAGACAGTCTATGGCAGGGTAAAGGAGGCTCTACGTAGCAAGGGAGTAGTTATAATGTCTATGGACGAGGCGGTCAGGAAAGACCTCCCGATACTAAAGGACTACTTTATGAAGATATTCCCAGCGGCCGATCACAAGTTCGCTGCACTCCACGGCGCCCTCTGGAGTGGCGGTGTCTTCATGTACGTTCCTAAGGGGGTAAAGATCCCCGAGCCGATCGAGGGGTTCTTCCTCATAGGTAAAGCGTATGAGGGCCAGTTCGAGCACACCCTGATAGTAGCGGACGAGGGTAGCTATGTAAACTTCATCGAAGGCTGTAGCGCCCCGAGGTTTGTAGGCTACAGCTTCCACGACGGTATGGTTGAGTTATACGCCCATAGGAATGCCACTATAAAGTTCACGACAGTCCAGAACTGGAGTAAAAACGTGATAAACTACAATAATAAGAGGGCTATAGCCGAGTCGGGAGCCAAGGTAGACTGGTTCGAGGGGAGTATAGGGAGCAAGATAACAGTCACATACCCAAGCACCATACTGAAAGGCGACAACGCAATCTCAAGGAGCATGGTGGTAAGCCTATCCAAGGGCCCAGTAATTAAAGACACCGGGAGCAAGATGATCCACCTAGCGCCAAGAACCAGGAGCAGGATAGTCAACAAGACGATAAGCGCCGGGGGAGGAGTAAACATCTACCGAGGACTAGTAAAGATAGTGCGCGGAGCAAAACACTCACAAGCAGACGTCGAGTGCGACAGCCTAGTATTCGACAAGGAGAGCAAAGCCCACACCTACCCGCACAACCAGGTTGATGAGCCCACAGCACAGGTAACGCACGAAGCAACAACCGGTCGGCTAAGCGAGCCACAGCTATTCTACATGCAGTCTAGGGGGCTAAGCGAAGACGAGGCCAAGAGCCTAATAGTACTCGGCTTCCTAAGCGACATCCTAGTCGAACTACCATTCGAGTACCTAAACATACTCAACAGGGTCATCCAGCTAGAGTTCAAGGAGCTAGGAGCGGTAGGGTAGGCAAAGGAGGCAGAAGAGAGATGAACGCGTTAAGGAGCCGCTACATGGAATTAGCCAGAAGAGAGGCATTCCAAGAAATAGCAGACTCGCCGACCGTGAAATACTACACCAACTGGAGGGAATTCGAGCGCAGACTAGATGCAGCGGATTCCAAGGACTATCCCAGCCTGCCGGAATGGTTGGAGGCCTTGGAGCCTAGGAAACTAGTCATAACCGATAGGGCCGCGGTTGACGGTATCAAATCTAGCTGGATAAGGATATACAGCGATTACGACGTTATAGGAGACTTGAAAGTCGCTGGCAAACTCGAATACCTTCACGCGGCACGTGCCAAGCCGATAGTAGAGCTTAGGATACCCGAGGGAGTAGACGCTGGCTCTATACTGGTAGTATCCATGGCTGGTGAAGCGTACACTGGACACCACCTGAGGGTTATACTGGAGCCTGAGTCTAGCGTGGAGTTACTGGTGGCTGATCTAGGCAACGAGAGCAGGGAGTCCCTCAAAACCCTAACTACGGTCTATGAGGTGTCCGAGGGCGCTTCTCTAAAGCAATACGTCTATGCCAATCACGGAAACACGGCGGTTTACGTTCGAAGAATCTACAGGCTTGGAACTGGCAGTAGACTGGAACTAAATACCCTATACTCTGGCGGCCCCTCTACTAGGGTAAACGAAGATATATTCCTTAACGGTCAGTATAGCGAGGCTAGAGTTGTCTCCTCCGCGGTATCAAGGGAGACGGCCTGGAGCGACGTGCTACTCAACGTTAGACACAGGGGTCCCAGATCACGGGCTTTCGTTGAAGGGCGTGGAGTCGTCCTTAACAGGGGACTTCTAACGCTTCGAGGCATTGCAATCGTCGAGGAAGAGGCCGAATGGTCAGCGTCACACGTCGAGGTCCACGTCTCAACATTCGGCGAGGAGGCTAAAGGATATGCGAGCCCTATGCTGGAGATACACACTGGGAACGTCGAAGAGGCGTTCCACAGCGCCAGCGTGGCTAGCATAGGCGAGGACGAACTATTCTATCTAAAGAGCAGGGGGTTAAACGAGGCAGAAGCCAGGGAACTCCTAATAGAGGGTATAGTCAACTACTCCGGCGTCATCGAGAGGATGAAGATACCCTACGCCGAAGTAGCCGGGAGATGACCCGTTATAACTCCTCCTCCAGCTGGGATACGAAACGCCTAACGATCTCTAACCTCCTATATGCTATCTTCCTAGACGGCTCCAGGTACATGTATCCTGGAAGATCCAGTATCTTCTCGTAGAAATGCTTCAAACTGTCCTCAAACGAACGATTGATCCGGCAACCAGTATGTATGACCCTAGCTATACCGATAGCGCCTAAAGCGTCCAGCTTATCGGCGTCCGACAGGATCTTCGCCTCTATAGTAGTAGCGGGTTCTCCAAGCGAATAACTATGGCTTCTAACAGCGTGTACAACGGATTCTACCTCGTCTGCCCCATAGCCTAGGCTAGGCAGGATTTCTTCAGCAAACCTAGCGCTCTTTACGGCGTGGTGTCCTCCTCCCTCGATACTTCGTCCGACGTCGTGGAGCAGTATCGCAGTCTCCAGAATCCTCCAGTTAACCGGCTCATCTAACTCTCCGGCTATCCTCCTCGACAGCTTGTGTACTCTTACTATGTGGGGCCACCCATGGGCTGGATCTGCCCCCATTATGGCTCTGGCTATTGCGATGAGCTGTCTGGGAGTGTTTTCGAAGTTGTGCTTCAATCATGCCACCCTGGAGCCCGTATATGCCTAGGCCCTGGATATAGATGGTACGGGTGTATCTGGTTCTAGGCCCTTGTTATTTGTTTGTGGGACTGTGGTGGGCGTGATCGTATAAATGTATGTATTTGCACGTGTACTTACATGTGATTGGGGTAAAGCGAATACCCTAGCAGGCCCCAATAATAAACTGAAAAGGACGCAGGAGGTGCTTGTATTGTCAAAGCAGCCGGAGTGCAAAGTGGAGAACGGTTATATAATAGCTCCCAAGGGCCTGGTCAACGTCGTCCCCGACGTGACATACATCAGCGGAGTAGACCCTAAGGGAGAGCACACAATCTATAGGGGATACACTATAGACGACATAGGGAAGAACGCCAGCTTCTACGAGGCCACTTGGCTCTTCCACAAGGGAGAACTGCCCTGCGAGGAAGAGCTAAAGGAGATCAAGAAGAAGATCGACACCTACAGAGGCCAAATACCCGAAAAGGTCCTAGACGCTCTAAAGATAGTGCCCAAGGCCCACCCAATGTACTACGGAAGCTACGGAGTCGCCCTACTAGGCCAGTACAACGCGCCAGAAGACTGGAAGTTCGACGACGACTTCCTCTTCGACCACGCGCTAAGGCTGATAGCACAGCTCCCAGTAATCTTCGCCGCCGGATGGAACCTAGCCCGCCACGGAACGTTCCTAAGACCAGACCCCAACATGGACCATGCAAAAGACGTGCTAAGGATGATCACACTAAGAGAGCCCTCCGACCTAGAGGCCAGAGCGTTCGAGTCCTCACTAGTGCTCTACATGGACCACGGCTTCAACGCGTCAACCTTCACCACCAGGGTAATAGCTAGCACCCTAAGCGACATGTACAGCGCCATAGCAGGAGGAATCGGTGCCCTGAAAGGCCCGCTCCACGGCGGAGCAAACGAGAAAGCCCTGGTAATGCTCCTCGAAGCCAAGAAGCTGGCCGAGGAGAAGGGCAAGCCTCTAGAGGAGTACATAGAGGAGTACATCCTAGAGAAGCTCGCCAAGAAGGAGAAGATAATGGGATTCGGCCACAGAGTCTACAAGATACACGATCCCAGGACCGACGTGGCGGCAGAGTACATCAAGCAGCTTCCAGAGGGAGACTACTGGCTGAAGGTGTTGAAGAAGGCAGAGGAGGTAATGTGGAGAGAGAAGAAGCTCCCAGCCAACATAGACTTCTACACAGCCATACTATACTACCAGCTACAGATACCGATACCCATGTTCACGCCAGTATTCGCCATGGGCAGGATAGTCGGATGGACAGCCCACTACATAGAACAGGTCAAGAACAACAAGATAATCAGGCCAAGCGAGAAATACGTCGGCCCTGTAGGGAAGAAGTACCAGCCCATGGAGGTAAGATGCAAGAAGTAGCATCACTCCCCTCATCTTTTTGTTAATCTCCATATATCCACTCTCATACCGTCAATCAACAGACCCAGCGATGACAGTCTTTGACCTCAATCCCCCGTCAGAGCCAAATTATATGAAGATCCCCCTCTAAGTCTCTATAACGGTGTGAGACACATTGTCAAAAACAGAGAGTCAAAACGACCTAGCGGACATACTAGCCGAGGCGCTGAAGATCTCCACGGAGAGAGCCGGCAGATTGTTAGAGTCCAAGAGCACGAGGGTAATGAGGTACAGGGATATCCGATACATAGCCTTGAGGAGGGATGTGGCAGATCACTACGAGGGTACAGTAGTACTGATCACAAGGGACGGCTACCGGGTAGTAGAGGGCTATCCCCATATAGAGAGAGTACTCCTCCTCTCAAAAGCCCTGCCGCGCCACTTCATAGACTATGTTATAGTCGAGGAGAAGATGGACGGGCACAACGTGAGAGTTGTACGCCTGGATGGCGAGATCCTTGCGATAACCAGGGGAGGCTACATATGCCCCTACACGACTAACAGGATGCGTAGAACCTATGGAAAGAAGATCAACAATCTCTTCGATGACCTGGGAGAAAATGCGGTCATCGCTGGCGAGGTCGTCGGGATGGAGAACCCCTATACACGCTACTATTACCCCGAGGCGCCCTACTGGGACTACTTCATATTCGATATATACGATGACAGCAACAACCCATTGCCCGTAGACAAGAGAAGGATGCTAGTAGACGAACACGGGCTAAGGAATGTCCCCCTACTCGGGAGGATACACAAGGAGAACTGGCAGGACTTGACAGAGATAGTCAGAGGCCTAGAATCCGCTGGTCGAGAGGGGGTCGTACTCAAAGACCCAGAATACAGAGTACCTCCCCTGAAGTACACAACGAGCTACATAAACACGAGAGATATACAGGAGGGCATGAAGTATCCATTCGACGAGGGCCACACCTTCATCTTCCCAAGAGTCCTACGGCAGATGTTCAAAGCCTTCGAAGAGAATTGGAGCGAGGAGCGGCTAAGAGAAGAAGCGAGGAGGCTGGGCGAAGCGATACTGTTACCAGCCATAGAGAGTATAAGGAAGTTTGTCGTAGGCGAGCCCCTGGCCGAGGAATTCATACTAGAGTTCAGCGACCTAACCGACCTAGAGGAATACATATCTTATGCAGCTAGCCTAGGCGTCCCAATAACAGTGATCTCAATAGACAAGACGGACTCCACCATAAAGGCTAGGATGCTCAAGCACAAGAAGACACCGGAGTACTACAAGAGGATCTTCAAGACGGGCATATCACCCCTCGACTAGCTCGCCCATTAAGACCGAGTAAACCACGCCGCTGGCGACGCCAACTATATCCAGTATGGCTCCAGGGTTCCACCCCCTCCTCCTCCACAGGCCATCCAGGTATTCTAGCGAGGCCCTAACGCCACGCCTAAGGGATAATTCCTTAGCATATCTCGCCTCTCGGAGAGCCTTTAGGTAGGCGCTCATCCCCCACTTCCTAGCGATCAGTGTATCGCCATGGCTGGCTAATAGTTCTAGGATAGCGGTTAGTATAGCCTCCTCTATGCCGTCGTTAACCCGCTCCATCATGATCCTATAGGCCTCCGCCGTCAACGGGTAACCCGATAGCAGCTCGTTATGGACGTGGTCCCACCTGGAGGCCTCAAGCGCCGGGACTAGGCCCGGAGGATACTCGCCGGAGCCAACGCTAGGAACCACGCCCTCGTACCATCCAAGGTGACCCACTCCCAGGAGCGACAACGCATCGTAATAGGCCTTGCCAGACTCAAAGCTATCGCAAGCAACGACGAGCCTCGAAGCATTCCTGAAGAGATCCCCGGGGGTGGAGGAGTCGTGGAGGGCCCTACACAGGGGGAGGAGTAAAAGTACACTGCCTAACTGTATATTCGTCTTAGAGATCCTCGTCGCCGATTCTATATACGAGTTTAACCCCCTGCCGATGAACCCCTTGCACCCACCGCTACAAGCAGCCTTGCATGCTTTTAGAGCCGGATAGACGCCCATCACGAAGTCATAGATGTCCTTGTCGGGGTGACTCTTACATCTAGTTACACCTCCCGGCTTGGGATGCGCAAGGGGTTCGAGTACAAGGCCCCAGACTATCGAGTAGCCCCCACAGTGCACCAACTTAGACAGAGCACCGATTAACTTGAATACACCTGGCTCTAGGAGAATATATGTTGGCCCCTGGGGGCTAATGGAGGGACAGTGCTTGCCGGAAAGGGACCCTGTAGATGCACTGCTAAGAGCACTATACGGTATGGCCATGTCTAGGGGTTCTGGAATAGCTGGAATAGCCAGGGCAGGGGGGCAGAGTCGTGTCAAGATCAGCATCCGGGCCCTCTTCAAGTATCACGACGAAGAAACCGGATACAGGTTGGTCGAGGAGGCGATAGCTGAGCTGGGAGACGAGGGGACTCGTAGGCTGGAAGCCATGGGTATAAAGCTGGTCAAGCAGGGAGGGACCCTATACATCGAAGTACCCGTAGATCTACTAGCCAATCCCCAGGGCCTACTAGCAAGGGGACAGGGCGAGGCGTAGCTTTGATGATAGCTGATAGCCTAGAGCTAGCGGCCAAGGTTGCACGTTCACTCCAAGGCTACGTTAGCGAGAGGAGGGTATTCGACGTACTCAAGAGGATAACACTATATAATAGGATACAGGCCTCGCCGGGCCTAGTAGAGGCTGTCGGCGATATAGAGAGGTTCATCATAGACGAGGCCCCAGACATTGTCGAGGTGAGGAGCTTTAAGTACACGGGAAAGGCAGGGCCCGAATGGCTCTCCCTGCCAGCCCATTGGGAGGTGCACGACGGGTGGATAGAGGCGGCAGGTAAAAGATACACGCTGAACCAGCATCCAACCCTAGTAGCGGCACATAGCCCCGGCAGCGACGGCATAATAGAGGGGAAGGTAGCCGAGCTAGAAGACCCCCTCAATCCAGACTCCTATAAGAGTCGAAGCGACGCGATACTCCTCATCAAGAAACACCACAAACTGGCATACCGCCTAGCGGCGGAGGCAGGGATACCAGCAGTCATACTGGCCGACCCCTCCAAGGACCACGACAGCTTCCCCTACATGGGGCTATTCCTCTCCCAAGACGAGGCCCAGAAGTACCAGACAGTCGCCGTGACACTGCCTTGGAAGCTGGCAGAACCCCTTCCGGGCAAGACAGTACGGATAAGGGTCGACGCCGATCTCGGAGGCCCAGGCCAGCTACCAGTGTTGGCCGCGTGGATCGGAGACAAGGATTCAAAGGGGCCAGTTGTGCTAGCTCATATCTGCCATCCAAGGCCCGGAGCCAACGACAATGCAAGCGGCTCTGCAGCGGCTGTCGAGGCATTCCTCTCACTGGCCGAGGCTATAGACGAGGGCCTTCTGGAGCCTCCAGGCGAGACTATAAGGCTAGTCCTATTACCCGAGTACACGGGCTCCTTCCTAAGCATGGAGGGCTGGCTCTCCCAGCTACTCACGCATGCGTTAAACCTAGACATGGTCGGTAGGAGGGACCCCTATTCCGGGGAGCCTAGGCTCCTGTATTCACCTGTAGCGCATGGAGTCTCCCGCATAGGAGACATATTCTATGACGTCGGCCTCGCCATAGGCGCCAACGCGAGCATAGACTACTACATGGCCGGGAGCGATCATGACGTGGCACTGGCTTATGAGAGGGATGCGGTAATGTATAACCAATGGCCCGACAGGTTCTACCATACAGACTCCGACGATGCAGACACTATATCCACCGAGAGACTCCACAGGACAGCTCTCCTAGCAGCAGCTACACTGTACCTAGCCACCACCGAGTACAAGCCCACCGATACCTCCAGGAAGAACCTAGTACGTAAAATAATAGCTCGTCACGTCGCCCGGGGAGATTACGATACTGCTAGGCTGGCCTCAGCCATAATGACACTAAAATACGACGTAGAAGCTCCATCACAGGGCCTCGTCCAATGGAAGCCCGTTGATGACGACCGATGGGTCAAACCCAAGATACCGCTATACGCAGGTATACTGGTCCAGTTGGAGTCACTTGAGGCCAGACTCAAGCTTACAAGCGAGATCGAGGGACTAGGATTCAAATCAAACACGTTGAATATACTAAACGAGGTCTTCTTCTCAGCCCGCGGCGGGAGCACGGTTAGAAGACTCCACACAGAGCTGGCAAGCGCTTACGGTATAAACCTAGTCGGCGGTGACAGGCTCCAAAACCTCCTGACGTCGCTAGAGGACGCTGGTCTCATAGAGTTAACCGGTTAGGGCTTTGATGACGCGCCAGCTCCTGCTAGCGACGGTATAGGCCATGAGGATTACTAGGGCCCAGAGCAGTACTCTTGATATGCTCCACAGGCCTAGCGCCGCTAGTAGGGCTATGAGTGTTATGGCCAGGATCCTGTCACCCCTCTCCATTAAGCCAACACCCCTCATCTCGACCCCTAGTACCTCTCCCTTAGCCCTGACATAGCTTATCGATAGGGCCAGTGAGAGGCCCACTAACACGATCTCGGCCTGGAAGCCGTAGCCCAGCAGGGCGTAGAAGTAGGCCGTGTCTGAGAATCTGTCGAGGACCGAGTCTAGGAATTCTCCCCTTTTACTTGCCCGCTTCGTAGCCCTAGCAACAGCGCCGTCAAACACGTCTACAAGCCCCGAGACGGGAATCATTATTGCACCTGCAAGCAGGTGCCTCCAGTAGACTAGGACTGGGCTAGTCCAGGCGAGGGCTAGCCCGAGAAACGTGTAGACGTCGGGGTTGCTAGACACCCTTGATAAGAGCAGTCCTATGCGCGTCGCTTGTCTCTCAACCCTCTTCCGGAGCCTCTCCATTACCACCCTATCTAGCTCCTCCGCGGCTTATACTATACTTCAGTAAAATAAACCCCCTGCACTATATAGATGATGGTGACTAGAATATGGTCAACCCTATCCAGCCCGGCTCGAAGGCCCCCGACTTTGAGGCGCCAACCCATACGGGTGGTAAGCTAAGGCTCAGCGACTACAGGGGCAAGATAGTAGTGCTATACTTCTATCCGAGGGCAATGACTCCGGGATGCACCAGGGAGGGCCGCCGCTTCAGCGAACTCTCAGAGGAGTTCGCCAGGCTAAACGCGGTCATCATAGGGGTCTCTACTGACCCGCCGGAGAGGAACAAGAGATTCGCGGAGAAGGAGGGCTTCAAGGGAGTGATACTCGTAAGCGATACCGACGGCAAGATAGCTGAGGCCTACGGGGTTCTAAGGAAGAAAAAGAGGATCTCCGCGGAGCGGGCGACCTTTATAATAGACTCTGACGGGGTAGTACGCAAGGTTCTAGTCAATGTAAGGCCAGCCGAGAAACACGCCGACCTAGCCCTAGAAGCTGTTAGGGAACTCGCAGGAGGCCAAGCTTCATAGGTTTATATTCTTTTTCGCCACCCGGGGTTTAGCTCCTAGGGTGCATTAAATGAGCAAGGCCGCGGTAGCCGGGGTACTGGTGGTCGTAATAATCATTTTAGCCGGCATCGGGTACCTATATTATGCCAAGCCGGGGCAGCGGGTCCTGAAGGTACTCAACTACAGCGAGTACATCGATCCAACGGTGCTAGAGGACTTCGAGAAGGAGTACGGTGTCAAAGTGGTATATGACGAGTATGAGGCCGCCGAGGAGGCATGGGCCAAGCTAAAAGCCGGAGGAGCTGGGTACGACGTCATAATAACGGCTCACTCCTACGTGGGGCTGGCAAGGCAGCAGGGACTCCTCCACCCGCTAGACAAGTCGAAGCTGCCCAACCTAGTAAACCTAGACCCACGGATAGCGTCGCACCCGGCGGACCCGGAGCAGAAGTATGCGGTACCCTATATGTGGGGGACGACCGGTATAGGCTATGTGAAGACGTGCGTCAAGGAGCCGCCCAAGACATGGAAGCAATTCTATAACGCGTCGTATCTTTCACAGTATCCCGGGAAAGTCTCGTTGCTGAGCGAGTTCTCGGAGACAGTGATGACTGCCATGATAGCCCTCGGCTATGATCCAAGCGTTAGAGAGAACTGGAACGACCAGGTTATGAAGCAGGTGGAGGACCTTCTCCTTTCTGTGAAGCCGTACATAGTAGGCCTATACGGCGCCTCCCAGTACATGCCGGAGCTCCAGAACGAGCACATATGCCTGGCGCTCGCATGGAGTGGCGATATACTTGTTGTCCAGGAAGAGAACCCTAATGTCGAGTTCGTTAACCCAAGCGACGGGGCCCTGTTCTGGGTCGATTTCATGGTCATACCAAGGGATGCAAAGCACGTCAACGAGGCCCTGGAGTTTATCAACTTCATGATGCGCCCGGACATAGCGGCTAGAAACGTAAAGGCGGTCTGGTATGCGTCGGCTCTCAAGAAGAGCCTGATCCTAAAGATAGCCGAGGAAAATAATGACGAGGAGCTACTTGAGATCCTAAACAACCCCCTAGTATACCCGCCGCCGGACACCAAACTCATCCCAAGCCCGGTACTCGACGAGGAGATGTCGAGCTACGTAGAGACCATCAGGCTACACGTCATGGGAGGCTAGAAGAGGCTAAAGGTATACTCTTAAAACACCAGTACAACAGCCTCCAAACAACATAGAGGGTGGACGAGGCCACTGGGATTGCCGGGGGTAGAGGTATACGCGGAAAAGATAACAAAGACCTATAAGAGGGTCACAGCGTTAAGAGAGGTCACCCTGAAGGCTAGGAGGGGCCACATAACCACGCTCCTCGGCCCCAGTGGCTGCGGGAAAACCACGCTTCTAAAAGTGATAGCGGGCCTCGAAAAACCAACCAGTGGAAAGATCTACTTCGACGGCGAAGACGTCACGGGCCAGCCGCCCGAGAAGAGGAATATAGGCTTTGTATTCCAGGACCTAGCACTGTTCCCCCACCTAAACGTGTATGAGAACATAGCCTTCGGGCTGAGAATAAGGCGTTATAGCGATGCCGAGATAAAGAGACGAGTATATGATACACTGGAGCTCGTGGGGCTTGACCCCGGGGAGTTCGCGTCCCGGAGAATAAACGAGCTTAGCGGCGGCCAGCAGCAGAGGGTCGCCCTGGCAAGGGCACTAGTGATAGAGCCGGCAGTCCTGTTGCTGGATGAGCCCTTCGCCCACCTAGACTACAAGATAAAACAGAGGCTGCTCCTCGAATTGAAGAGAATCCAGAGGGAGACAGCGACCACGGTAATCTACGTTACACACGATCAAAACGAGGCAATGGCGGTGAGCCACGAGATAGCCGTTATGAGGGACGGTGTGATACTGCAGGTGGGGGCGCCAGAGGAGGTATATGAGAGCCCGCGGTCGGCTTTCGTAGCTTCCTTCTTCGGCGAGGCGAATGTCCTGCCCCTAGGTGATGGAAGGTTCCTCGTTGTAAGGCCGGAGCGCGTGAGGGTGAACCCAGAGCGAGCCGACGTCGAATACGAGGGCGTCGTGGAGGATGTCATATTCCAGGGCCCACTCCTGCGGCTAGAGGTGAGAGTCAACGGGAAGATGATCAAGGTGATCATGCCTAGGAACGGCGGCCGGTTCAAGCCAGGCGCCCGCGTCAGGGTGGGATGGCGCCTGGACGATGCCAGGGTGGTAAGCGAGTGAAGCCCTCCCTGGCAGTCATACCGTTGCTCGTCTTCCTCCTCGTATTCTTCTATGCGCCCTTCGCCATACTGGCGTACCAGAGCTTTACGGGGGTAGGCGGGAGACTAACCCTGGAGAACTACTTGACTATAGTGAGGGACCCCTCCTATACGAGGATAGTATTCTATAGTATAATGATCGCCTCCGAGACAACGCTCGTAACCCTAGCCCTTGCATACCCCGTGGCATACTATGTGGCAAGGGTGTCTACCGGACGGGAGAAGATACTCTTGCTAGCGCTCCTACTAACCCCCTTCTGGGTAGACGTGTTGCTCCGATCCCTAGCGATCAAGACAGTGATATACACGATAGGCTTGAAGGAGGGGTTCCATGCTATGATGCTAGGCATGATCTACGAGTACTTCCCCATAATGCTCCTCCCCTTGTTCGCCTCGCTATCAAGGATACCGGACAACCTACTAGAGGCCGCTAGGGTTCTAGGCGCGTCAACGAGAGACCTCCTGTCAAGGGTGATAATCCCCCTAACACTGCCGGGGATAATCGCCGGGTCACTCCTGGTACTGCTAATGTCTATGACCGAGTTCGTCATACCCGCCCTCCTCGGAGGGAAGTCCGGATTCACTGTTGGAAGCCTCATCTACTATCTCTTCCTAAGCGGGGGCATGTGGGGTGTGGGCGCTGCCCTCGCAGTAATAATAACGGTGGCCCTCATGGTAGCCGCGTTTGCTGTTGCTAGGAGGACGGGGGAGGATATGCTATGAGGATCCTCAAATACTACACGTATGCGGTCATCGCGCTCCTCTACATACCGGTCATAGTCATGGCAGTATACAGCTTCGACAACAGCAGATTCTTCGGAACCTGGAAGGGGTTCACCGTGAAATGGTATCTCCAGCTCCTCCACGATACAGAGGCTTGGATGGCCTTCAAGAACAGTATAGTCGTGGCAACAGCCAGTGCACTGATATCTACTGCCATAGCACTCCCAGCAGCCCTAGCCTCCAGGAGGGAGGATAGAGACCTGGTATCGCTCCTCATATACCCCCCGGTGATAATCCCCGAGATAACCGAGGCAGTATCCCTGATGCTCCTCTTCCTCTACCTGGGCTTCCCCCTGGGCCTTGTCAGCGTGTTGATAGGTCATACGGCCTTCAACATAGCCTACGCCTACATAGCACTGTCGCCTGTGGGGAGTAAGGGTTCCCGCCTGGCCACGGCGGCGAGGACTCTTGGAGCCGACAAGCTCACGGCGTTCCTAAAGGTGACTATACCCGTATCCATGCCGGGGATAATAGCCGCTCTGGGGCTGGCCTTTATGATGAGCTTCACGGACTTCACGAAGACGCTGTTCACTAAGGGTCCTGGGTTTGAGACCCTGCCCATCCTGGTCTGGAATAGGGCTAGGAGGCCTGGGTTAAACGACTACTCTAGTCAGCCAGCTATAGCGGCTCTAGCAACTATACTCGTCGCCCTAAGTATATCGATAGCGTTAGCCTATACTCTGTACGAGTTGAAGCGGTCCAAGAGTTGATTCCTCACGGAATTCCGTGCCCCATATTCTATAGCAATATTCTCAATATGTTTTACTAGTCTATATAGGGTTGCTGGCAAGCATAATAACTTTATAGACGGCATCCCGGTCTTGAGGTGAGCACTTTATGCCTATCCGAGTAGAGAGGGACCCCCTCATATCCTGGATAATCATTGATAGGGAGGATAAGGGGAACAGTCTAGACTACGAGCACGCAAGAGAACTAGCCAATGCAATCAAGGGAGAATGCGAGGATCAAAACACCACTGTTATCGCGATAAGAGGAGCTGGCGAGAGGTTCTTCTCGACGGGAGTAGACCTAGAGTCGGTAGCGAAAATAGCTGGGACGGGTGACGCGTGGAAGATAATGTATGAGGGTCTAGGCGGAGTCTGCAGAGCATTATCCGAGTGCAGTAAACCCGTTATCGCCGCTGTCAACGGGCATGCAATCGGCATCGGATTCGAGTTGCTATACGCCAGTGATATCGCAGTCGCTGTGAGGAAGGCTAAGCTGGGTAGCCCGGCGGTTAAGTGGGGAATGGTGCCTCCCGCAACGCCCACTGTGGGCCCATGGCTCATTGGGTATAAGAGGGCTGCCTTCATAGCCTTGACCGGTTTACTGGTTACAGCTGAAGAGGCCCTGGGGTATGGGATAGTTAATGTGGTTGTCGACGACGTAAGTGAGCTCGTGGCTAAGGTAAGGGAGATTGCAGAGGCCATTGCCTCTAACGACCAGTGGGCTGTTCGAACCGCTAAGGAGTTGCTGCGGGAGGCGAGGCCGCATCTAATGCTCCAGCGGGGGTTGATGAGCCTGGTATATTCTGCTTCGAGACCGGAGACTGTGGAGAGGGCTAGGGGGTTCCTAGATAGCAAGAATAAGAAGTAAAAAATATGTGTTTTATTATTTAGCCTTTTTTGAAGGCCTTCGGGAATCCCTTCACTAGATAATACACTATCCAGAGTATGGCCAGTCCAGCTATCACGTCGCCGACCAGTCTAGCCCATATAACGTGCTGCATAGTCGGCTGGGTCCATATACCGGCGAGCTTCCCGTCTGGAGTCACGAGGCTCTTGATATACCAGTATCCCAGCTGGCTTCCCGCGTCGAACTGCTTGTACATCATTACTCCAAGGCTCAGCAGTACCTGGAGGTAGAAGCCTATCGCGGTTATAACTACGGCCTTCCTTATATTCGGCAGGGCCTCGACCGGTATCCCGCCGGCCAGCACGAAGGCTATGACCCACATCAGCATGGTCGGCACTCCGTAGGCTAGGGGCATTGCTAGGTGTGCGTGGACCATTGTTGCCTGTGAGCCGTGTAGGTAGTAGTTTACTATTGGCATGTTGATTAGCCCGGCGCCGAAGGCCACGACGCCGATGGCCCCTCCCAGTGCCGCGACTAGCGTGAAGGTTAGGATCGTCTTCTGTATCTCGTTTTGTATCTCGCCCCTCTTCCACAGTACTATAGCGTAGGCTATGACGAATCCTATGGGGAGTACCTCTAGGGTCGATATCGCCGCTCCTATATACATCCAGAAGGTGGGTTCTCCTCCCCAGTAGTAGTGGTGTGCCGTGCCTATCATACCGGTCGCTATCTCTAGGGTAGCGTCAAGACCGGCAACAGCCACTGCTAGCCTAGGCGGTACCATGCCGGTTATTACCAGCAGTATCAGTAGTATCGGTATCACTATCGCCGGCCAGAACCCTTCCACGAAGGCGTGTATAGTTATCCACCTAAAGTACTCGTCCATGGTGAAGTTAGTCCATGGCTTGACGATTGGTAGCGCGCCTATGAAGGCTCCGAAGGCGGTGCCGCCCAGACCTATTGAGAGTATCTTGAGTAGGGCGTTGAAGGGGTACTGGTTCTGCTTAGCCACTTTATAGGTTGTTATGGCCAGGTAGCCGACGAGACCCGCTATAAGGAGTAGCCACACGGTTCCGAGGCTGACGACAGGCCTGCCCTGGCTGCCGAAGAGGAACCATAGGGAGTCCGGCATCTTGCCCAGGTAGCTACCCCATAGACCTAGTAGCCCTAGTATCGCCACGAGTCCTCCCGCCAACAGTATGGTTAGGGACTGCTGCTTGGTTATCTTGAGGCCGAAGTAGGGTAGGACGAATAGTGCGAAGCTGACCCAGGTCACGGCGATCCAGAGTATCGCAAGGTTATAGTGTAGTCCCCTGGCCACGTTGAAGGGCAGTAGATGGCTTAGGTCTATGCCGTAGAGCTCGGGCTCGGCGTATAGGTGCATCATGTAGCCTCCTAGTAGCCCTTGCACTATCAGGCCGAGGGCCGCTAGGAGCATTCCAAGTAGCGCAACCCTCTGGGTCGGTGTTGGTTCTGGGAGGCTGACGGTTATCCTCTCATCCCTCCAGTAGTCTATGAACTTTATTATGATGTAGCCCGCTATCGGCATTATCACTAGTAGTAGCACGAATATCGTGATCCAGGTCGCCCTGGTAGCGTCTATAGTCTGCTCTACTAGGCCGGGAGTGTAGGGGAACCCGTTTGTATATCCCTTCATGGCGATCAGAGCTGTCCAGGTGAAATAGGCCGTTATCTTCGATATGTCCTCGTCTGTGAGCAGCTTGTCTAGTGCAAGCCTGTCGTTGACGTACTCGTCTCTCCACAGCGATTTATAATAGTTGTAGATCTTCTCGTAGGCCCTAGCGACCTCGTCTCCGACAACGAAGGTCACAGGACTGTGCTTCTCTATTGATACGAGTTCGTCTCCAGTCTTGCCATTGGCCTCCATTTGTATGAATTTCAGTGCGTAGGCTGTGTAGTCGGTCCCAAAGTACCCGCCGAATCCGAGCACGCTTCCATAATCTTGTATGCCGTATCTCTGCACCAGATACTTGCCCTCTATTATGTCGTCCTTGGTGAAGAGGACCGTGCCGTTGCTTGTAACAACGCTCTCGGGGATCGGTGGTAGGTTCTGGAAGGTATAGGCGGCTGCAGCGAAGTAGAACACGTAGACTAGTATAGCTACTATCAAGACGAGGCGCGCCCACCCGTTATTCCCATTTGAGGCCAAGTAACTCCCACCCCATGGAGGTTGCTTGCTCATTGAAGTGATGTGGGGCTATGGGACTACTAGAGACAACGGATAACCAGGTTAACCGTTCCCCAGCCGGGGACCGGGAGTTTTATATACAACTATATTCCATCTTAAATAAAGGCTAGCCAACCGGTTCCTCCGGAGGGTATATGGGTTTATGAAGCTGCTCAAGGTGACTATGAAGCAGTGCAGCCTACTCCGCCAGTTGAAGCCAGACGAGTACCTAGGCACTAGAATAGGCACGTGTCCGGCCAAGATCGAGCATATCGTAGTGTCGAACCGGCGGGTACACGTGTTGAAGAAGAGCTGTGATGACTGTGTCCTAGCGAAGCTCATGCGTGCTACACACGTCATAGGACAGCCCGTTATAAGAGGCGACGAGACTATAGTCTTCATAGTTAGGGACAACAAGTATACCAGGAGGCTCCTCAGAGAACACAACGATGACATAGTCGATGTCGGCGAGGTAGACTACAGAGAAGTCTACTTAACTCTACGACAAAAGGAGGCTTTGCGCATGCTGGCTAATGGCGAGGCCTCTAACATATCGAGGCTCGCTAGAAAGCTTGGAATATCGAAGCCGGCGGCCTTGAAGCTGGTTAAGAGTAGTATTAAGAAGCTGGCCAGCAAGTACTCCTAATCGGACTCTTCAGCGAGTGGTATCGGGCACCGGCCTTTTTCCAGGAGATTAGCCAGGAACTCTTCTAAGATCTCTGGCGGCACAAGCCCCACGAGCCTATCCACTTCTTTGCCGTTGTGGAATGCTATTGTGGTTGGTGTGCCCATTATGTATAGCGTTCCTGCTAGCTCGAAGAGGCGCGCAGCGTTTACCTTGAAGAAGTATATTCGGTCTCCTAGTATGGCGGCGGCCTCCTCCATGAGGGGCTCCATCATCCTGCAGTAGGGGCATGTGGGCGTGTAGAAGAAGCCTATTGCTAGTCTGCACGTCGAGATGGCTTTCTTGAATTCTTCTATCGTGTTGATCTCGACAAGTTCCTTCCTGGGTTTTATCTTACAGCATTTCCTTAGCTTCTCTTGCATTAAGAGTTCCTGTATGATCTTTTCCCTGGCTTTCTCCAGTACTAGCTCCTCGTCCATCCCGTATTCCACCCGGGTTTGTCTTGGGCCTCTACTGGCGTGCTAGGAAACGCCCTTATATAGGGGCCTACATATCATGCATAATATTATTATAGTTTATATAATATACTGTACTAAACGATATATACCAGCATGGTTCACAGGGCCGAAATGTGAACAGTCTTGATCCCGAAGGAGCTACAGGACGAGTTAAACAAGCAATTAAACAGGGAGCTGTACTCGGCGTACCTATACCTCTCAATGGCAGCATACTTCGACTACAAAGGCCTCAGCGGATTCGCCCACTGGATGAGGGTGCAGGCCAAGGAGGAGTTAGAGCATGCAATGAAGTTCTACGAATTCATAAACGACCGTGGAGGCAGGGTGGAGCTATACAAGGTAGACGAGCCACCTAGGGAGTGGAAGAGTGTGACTGACGTATTTAGGGAGGCCCTAGAGCACGAGAAGATCGTTACGAAGCATATAAACGACCTCGTGGATCTGGCTAGGAAGCTCGATGACAAGCCAACGGAGGTATTCCTGCACTGGTTTGTGACGGAGCAGGTTGAGGAGGAGAAGATCTTCCAGGAGATACTGCAGTTGTTGGAGTTCAGCGGAGAGACCCCGCAGGCTGTGCTCATGTTGAATGCCAGGCTCGGGCAGAGGAAGCATTGAGACAGTAAAGACAGTAAACTAATTTTATATTCTTTTAATATAATATATACCTATATCTAATACTTATGACGGCTAGCTCAAAGTACCGGTGGAACTACGTGGTCGAGGTAGGCGATATTGCACCCGACTTCAGGTTGCCCGATGAGAACTTCAACCAGGTCACGCTAAAGCAACTCCTAGGAGAAGGCAAACCCGTCATCCTGGTCTTCTTCCCGGCAGCCTTCAGCCCCGTTTGCACAGCAGAGCTATGCGCTTTCAGGGACAAGATGGCGAAGCTGGAGAAAGTCAATGCAACCGTCGTGGGAATAAGCACCGACAGTCCCTGGTGCTTGAAGGAGTTCAAAGCCGCAAACAGGCTGCAATTCCCCTTGTTGAGTGACTATAATAGAGAGGTCATTAGGCTGTATGGGGTGGTTCACGACGAGATACTGGGGTTGCGCTATCTAGCTAAGAGGGCGGTCTTCGTCATAGACGGGGAGGGCAGGGTTGCTTGGAAGTGGGTTAGCGATGATCCAAGGGTAGAGCCGGATTACGATGAGGTCGTGTCGGTGGCATCGTCTATAGCGTAATAGGGTTTATTTTATTGTCTATAACGGGGTTTACTTACATAATGTTATTTAACACCGTTAAAGTTATAGGGTAGGATGGAAGACGGTGAACAGATTTGGGAGACGCTCCGAGAGAAGAGATCCGCCTACTACTTGGAGGGCCGCAGGGCACAGGCCTGGAGACCGCATCGCAGATACTATCAGCGGCGTACGCAATAAGGGGGTACAGGGTATACTCCATGCGAGAATACTTCTCCAACATAAAAGGCAGGCACAGCTACATAAACCTAAGAGTAAACCCAGCCATGCAACCACTAGCCCCAGCAGAGGCCCCAGACATCATAGCCGGAATAGACCCGGAGACAATATTCACTCACTTCGCCGAGGCAGTACAAGGCACGATAATAATATACGACTCTAGGAGCGTGGCGACGAAGCTAGCCAACGTACCCACCATGGAGAGACAACTAAAGGAAAGGGTAAAGAGCCTCCTAGAGAAAGCAGGATACGAGGCAACGATCAAGGGCGCCCTAGAATACGCGAGAGACCGCCTAGGAGCCTTACCCCTAGGGCTAGACTACCAGGCTATACTAAACGAGTTCGCCGAACTCCTAAAGATACCCAGATACCAGGCTAAGAGATACATAAACACCATACTAGTCGCGACAATAGCAAACATCACAGGTCTAACGCTAGAGGAGCTGAGGAGGGGATTCAAGAGGAGGTTCATGGCCAAGGAGAAGATAATAGAGGAGAACATGAAGCTCTCACAGCTAATCTACGAGAAGACAAGCGAGCTGAAAGGGAAAATGAGGGTGGGCGACCCAGTAAACCCACCCGAGGAGTACCTGGTCGTCAACGGGAACGAGATAGTCGCGATGGGCAAGATAGCTGGTGGACTCAGGTTCCAGAGCTACTACCCAATAACACCAGCCGCCGACGAGAGCTTCACTATAGAGTCACACGAAGACCTAGGCGCCTATAGCGATGAATTGGGGGGAGTCGTCGTCTTCCAGACCGAAGACGAGATAGCCGCTATATCGGCGGCTATAGGAAGCGCACTAACCGGGGCCCGAGCAGCGACCGCGACGAGTGGACCCGGATTCGACC
>WWDN01000072.1:0-11678 GCA_035615875.1 Thermodiscus sp.
ACAGTGTACAGGAGCTTAGGAGGATAGGTATACAGCCGGACGTCATAGTAGTCAGGACCCAGAGGCCCCTGGAACCAGATGCGCGGCGCAAGATAGCGCTATACGCCACCCTACCAGAGGATCATGTGTTGAGCGACCACGATCTAGACACCATATACAGGGTGCCACTAGTACTGGAAGAGCAGGGCCTCATATCGCTAATCCTCAAGAGGTATGGAGTCAGGGACCCTGGCGCCGATCTATCGGAGTGGAGGGAGTTCGTCGAGAAGCTGGTAGCCGCCCCCCGCAGGGTTAGGATAGCGATGGTTGGGAAATACACGAAACTGCGAGACAGCTACATTAGCATCGTCGAGGCCCTGAAACACGCGGGAGCCTATCTCGGCGTGAAACCAGAACTTCTGTGGATAGAGTCAACTGATATAGAGAGGGGGCGCGTTACGCTGGACTTCGTAGACGAGGTCGACGGCGCAATCATACTGCCGGGCTTCGGCACGCGAGGGGTCGAGGGTAAGATAGCTACCATACGAGAGCTACGAGAGAAGCGGAAACCCACGCTAGGCATATGCTTTGGAATGCAGCTGGCAGTCGTCGAGTTCGCTAGGAACGTGCTCGGCCTAGAGAAGGCACACTCACAGGAGATAGACCCCAAGACGCCGCATCCAGTAGTACACTTGCTGCCCGGACAGGAGAAGGTCGAGGCTCTGGGAGGTACCATGAGGCTTGGAGCATCGCCCATCCGTATAGTCAAGAACACCCTAGCCCACGAGATATACGGTAGAGAGGTAGTCTATGAGAGGCACAGGCACAGGTATGAGGTCAACAACAGCTATGTCGACAAGCTTGAGATGCATGGGATGAGGGTCAGTGGTTGGAGCCCCGAGGGGCTAGCCGAGTTCGTTGAATTGGACAGGAGGCTGCATCCCTTCTTCTTCGGTACACAACCTCACACAGAGTATAAGAGTAGGCCGCTCTCGCCGGGCCCCGTGTTTCTGGGGTTCCTTAAAGCTGTGGCTGGCGTCTAGTCTCTACGATCTTTCTAGGCTCCTGGTTTTACAGCCATTAGTATCCGGTCGACGTTTAATTCGAGGATCTTCTTTATACCTCTGTTCCCCGGGACGTATGAGGCTCTGATGATCCCTATAGATTCCAGCTGTCTTATCTGGCTGCTTATGTTGGCCTTGCTCTGGCCTATCTGCTTTGCCAGTGAGTCTAGGTCGGTGGGTCCCTCTGCCAGTACTTCTAGTATCTTTGTCCTGGTCTCGCTTGCGAGGATCTTTGATACTTTTGCAATGTGTCTGGGACCTATTACATATAATATATTGTCCCTGGCATAGATTCCCTCTTTCCGAAACGGAATTTCTTGATCCATAATAGGCCCACCGCTTATCCTAAAAGGTAACATTGTAGATAAATAGGTTCTCTTCTAGAAACAACTTGTTTTCATCTTATAGCAACTATATACAAATAAAACATTATATAAAATACTGTATTGGCGGTATTGGCTCGGGGAAGCTAAAAGACTTCTAGGCCGAACGCTATACTATGAATGAGCGGCCGAGGCGGGGCAAGGGAACACTTCATGGTCAGGAACCCTCAAAGGCTCTGGGAGAAGCTGGAACCAGCCGACATAGCCGTACTCAGGGTTATAGAAAGGCTCTCGAAGAAGTTCGAGTACGTGCCAGTCGAGGTCTTAGAGAAACGCCTCCAGCTACCTCCCCGGAGAGTGCTCCAGGCACTGGACAGGTTGAATAAGAGTAAGCTGGTGAAGCGGGGCCTGGGTAGTGTTATAGGCTATTCCCTGACATTCTATGGGCTGAACGTGCTCGCCTTCGACGGACTACACCGCAGGGGTATAGTCGAGGCGTTAGGCGATAGAATAGGGGTCGGCAAGGAGGGGGAGGTGTACCTAGGCCTCGCTCCCAGCGGTGAGAGGGTTGTTGTGAAGTTCCACAGAGAGGGAAGGTCTAGCTTCCAGAGGATTAGGAGGTTGAGGAGCTATCTAGCCGGGGTCGATAGGAAGCGGTGGCATGATATAGCCAAGCTGCTCGGCGAGAGGGAGTTCAAGATACTAGTCGTGTTGGAGCGCGAAGGAGCTATGGTGCCGAGACCCATAGCGTGGAATAGGAACGCGGTGGTCCAAGAATACATCCCCGGGGTCGAGCTTTACCGTGTGAGGGAGCTAGACGAGGACGTCGCTAAGCGGGTATTAGAGGATGTTATAGAGACTATTAGGATTGCGTATAGGCGTGTCGGCGTGGTTCACGGGGATCTATCGGAGTATAACGTGTTGGTGGCTGAAACCGGGCGTGGATATGTAATCGACTGGCCTCAGTATGTTTACAAGGACGAGCCGCATGCTGGGGAGTTGTTGGAGAGGGATGTGAGATATATCACGTCATTCTTTAAGAGAAAATTTAGTATTGATATAGATTATATGGAGGTTATGGCGGGCATCACCGGTGGTAGCCCGTGAAGAACCGCGACCTCTACATGGGCATAGACATAAGAGAGGGGAGCCCGCTCTCGTCAGAGAAGCCCAGATACTCCGTGGTCTTGATCGACGATGAAGGGAAACCCATAGTAGTACACTCCTCGGTAACGCTATCGAGGGCCATCAGGCTAGCCTGGGACTACCACCCCAAGAGGATAGGGCTCGACAACCCCTTCGAGCTTGCAAGGAACACGAGCGAGCTAGAACGAATACTAGGCTTCTTCCCACCGGAAACCGAGATACTACAGGTAACCCTAGACAGGGATACAGGATACCAGAAGCTCAGGAGCATCGCGAGGGAACAAGGCCTAAACCTTGGCCGAGAAAAGCTTGGCAGCGTGAAGACAGCCTATCTCCTAGCATTCCTAGCCAGGGAGGGCGTCGGCACGCCGATCAGGGTACTTGAGGAGAAGACCATCATAACGGTCTCGAAGGCCAGGTCGCCGAAGGGCGGGGGCTTCAGCCAACAGCGCTTACAGAGGAGGGTCAGGGCAAGCGTCCATATAGCAGCTATGAGGGTCAAGGAAGCTCTAGACAAGGCCGGTATAGAATATGATATGAGTTATAGGAAGAGCGTTGGGGGTCTCGAATCAGCAGTGTTCACGGTCTACGCTCCAAGGACAAGGCTGTACGGCCTCGTACGCCCCCACAGGGGAATGGACTACACTATAACGATCAAGACGGTATACAAAACCCGGCTGAACCTCCTGGAGGACTCTGTCGCTAGCGACAGGCCAATTATAGTCGGCGTCGATCCAGGCGTCACCACGGGCCTCGCAGTTCTAGATCTCCGGGGTAAGCCCATTTACCTGGCCAGTTCGAAGGACCTAGACCGGGGTACTATAATAGAGGAGATATCGAGGCTCGGCAAACCAGTGTTATTCGCGATAGACGTGTCAACAGTGCCCGAGAGCGTTAGATGGCTCGCGGCTAAGTTCGGCGCGGCCATATACTCGCCCTCCGTGGACCTAGAGACGTCTGAGAAGAGGGAGATAGCCTCAAGGGTGCTGGGCGAGCCGCCCCAGGACACGCATCAACGCGACGCCCTGGCGGCAGCGTACAAGGCGTACTTGTTCCTAAAGAACAAGCTAGATCATGTGGAGAAACAAGTCAGGAGGATGGGGGTCGGCATTGACGTCGAGAAGGTCAAGGAGAACGTAATCAGAGGCGTGACAGTCGCCGAGGCCATTGAAAAAGCCATAGAAGACATGCTGACCCCCACCAGGACTGGTCCTTCGGGGAAAAAGCCTCCAGCCGGGCGAGACGAGGCTTCTAGGTCTACTGGCCGGGTTGAGGAACTCTCAAGGCGTATCGAGGCGCTTGAGGCCGAGAAAAGAGTCCTAGAGAGAAGGCTCAGAGAGTACGAGAGGAGGATCAGGCACCTGGAGATCGAGGTGGAAAGCGCGTTTAGGAGAGCCAAGGCGGAGGTGATGAAGGATAGCGAGGTCAGGAGGCTTAGGGAGCGGCTCCAGTCGCTTGAGCAGGCTACTGGTAGGCTTGAGCAAAGGCTCAAGGAATTCATGGCTGGTATAGACGCGTTGAGGAACCTTGTCATTCGCGTCGGCCGGGGCGAGGTCATAGTCTTAAGACCACTCCCGTCCCTAACACCTAGGAGCATCCGGAAAAGCGAGGAGGAGCTTGGTCCTCTTCTACCCGGCGAGGTCATCCTACTACAGTCCCCTGTAGTTGATTCGAGCGCCCTGCGGGTTCTACTCGAATCACAGATAAGAGGCGTGTTGGTTCCGGAGGGCGGTGTGGCTACCGTGATTGAGCGGTATGGTATCCCGGCTCTCCCTCTATCGAGCCTAGACGAAGGTGTACGAGTGGTTGAGGGCGTCTACTATGTGTCTAGCGTTGTTGTGGAATTGCTGGAGGAGAGGAGGAGGGTCCTGGAGGAGTATAGGAGAGCCGAGATTGACTTGGAAAGGATTATAACCGAGTATAGGATGTCTCGCCGCCACGGGTCTCAACGGGATTAGGGGGATTAGAATAGTGTGATCTTGCCTTCTAGTATTAGGTTCGTGTAGGTTGTTATGTTGTCTAGAACCTCGTTCACGATGCCCTCTATGTCGCTCTTCATGTTCGCGGTCAGCCGCTCGGCTTTTACCTTGACATCGGCGACCAGGGGATCGTCGATAGGCCTACCTATCTGGCTTAGTATCTTCACGTAGACCTCGTTCAACCCGGATACCTCCTCGTATATCCTCTTAGCCAGGTCGTTCGCGACGACGTTGTATATCTTGCCCACGTGGTTCACCGGGTTTTTACCGGCCGTAGCCTCCAGGCTCATGGGTCTCAGGGGGGTTATCAAGCCGTTAGCCCTGTTCCCGCGGCCTGTCATCCCGTCGTCTCCATGCTCTGAGCTGGTCCCCGTAACAGTTAGGTAGACGATGTCCTTCTCAGGTATGTCGCCAGTGTTTATATAGATGTTCACGTTATAGTCGCTGGCGATCCTGGATGCAAGATCCAATACGAGCTCGCGAGCCTCCTCCTTCACATTAATGTACTCATCCCGGTCTAGGATCAACTGGCTTATCGTAGCCATGGCAATCGTCAAGTCGATATTCCTACCCCTCCTCAGCCCCATGACCTTGACGTCCTCTCCTATAGCAGGGATCCTCTTCTTAACCTCGCTACTATTCAATAGCCTCTCTGTTTCGAGCACAAGCCTCTCCAGCGTCGATAGGGGGGCGTAGCCGGATCCGAAGCTGGTATCGTTTGCTCTGGGAGTCCTCTCCTTCTCCCTGAAGATCCCGACCAGATCTGCGCTCCCCTTACCGATCTTGTAATCCACGACCACGTGCCTCTCCGGATCGAGGAACCGGAAGTTGTCCTTGATCCACTCCTTGACCGACGAGAGGATAACCGAGCCTATAGGGATGTGTTCTACGCCGTCACGCGTTTTAACTTCAGTCGTGGCCCTACCAGATACTATGATATAGATCGGGTGCAGTACCTCGCCTCCCCCATAGCGGGGATTAGCCTGCCCCCCAACCAACAACACCTTATCCAGGTTATGGTGGAGTATCTCACCATAACGTTCGAGGTAAAGTTTACTTAGAGCCCTGCTAGCCACTTCAGCTGCCGCGTCGCTAATATAATCCGGATGTCCAAGCCCCTTCCTCTCGACTAGTTCCACCTCGATGTCCTCTACAGAGGGGAGGAGATACTCCTCGACGACGATATTTCTTACCACCCTTGACCCCCCGGCTCCTTCGTTAGGTTTCACACATGCACAGGATACAATTTAAAAACATATTCTACACGAGCCAGTCTCAACCGCCCAGCATAGAATAGACTACAGGCCACACGACAATAGTGGCTAGAGCCGACGCTATAGCGGCCTCGACCACTACACCCCTACCAGCCTCTCCTCGGGCTAAACCTGTGACTCGCACTAACAGGCCTCCGATGAGCGCTGAAGAGACTAGTCCTAGCAGGCCCCTAACAAAGGGATCAATGCCGTTCAGGACTCCTATGTAGCTTAGAACCCCTAGGAGAACCCCCAAGACCCCACCTGCCAGGGCAGCAATAGCGTTATAGGTGCGCGTCACGATTAACTTTGAACCCATGCCCTCCACCGATTCCCCTAATACAGTCCCCCGTGATATTTGAAGGAGGGGTACTGGGGGTTAATGGAGTATGGCTAGAAGGTCGATGAACATAGTTGATCTAAAAGCATGGACTGCCGGGGCGGCTGCCTGGGCGACGGGCAAGTACCTCTCAAACATATACTACGACAAGGATAACAATATCCTCTTCGTAAAGATCAGGGGAGGTAACATAATACTAGCCGAGCCCGGGAAGAGGATCCACGTGACCAGACGACGCCAACCACCCCAACAATTCAAACAGGATCCACTCGTGGTCCTTGCCAGGAAGTACATGCGCGATAAGAGGCTAGAGAGGATAGGATTGATCGGGTTCGACAGGATCCTCTACCTCGAAGCTAGCACCGGTTACAGGCTCGTAGTAGAGCTGGTTCCACGCGGGATCGCAGTCCTATTATCCCCAACAGGTACTATACTAGCAGCAACCAAGTATCTCAAGGTCAGAGACAGGGAAGTAAAGCCGAAGACGGTTTACAAGCCTCCACCAGCCCGTGGGAAGTCGCTAGAGGAGATCACGGCAGACGATATTATACAGGCTACAAGTGAGAGGGGAAGGCTTGTCTCGGGCCTCGTCTCTCTCCTAGGCGTGCCTGGCGAGGTAGCCGAGGAGGCGGTTTATCGCGCTGGCCTGGACTATGACCTCAAGGAGGTTAAGGCCAAGGATGCTGAAGCCATCGCGGGAGAAATCAGGAGGATCCTAGAAGAGTCTCTCACCGGAAGAGGATATATCGTGGAGAAGGAGGGGGCTGGGTATATTGAGGCGGATCCCTTCAAGCCAACCCGCTATACAGATACAAGGTATAATATAATAGAGTTTAGAGGGCTTGACGAGGCGCTGGAAGAGTACTTCGAGTCTAGCGGTATCGGGGTAAAAACGAGGGATGCCCGGGACGGCATCGAGTCCGAGAAGGAGAGGCTGATAGCTAGTCTTGAGAGGGCTCGACAGCAAGCGGAGGAATACAGGAGAGAGGCCGAGATGCTGAGGGCCGCGGCGGACTTTGTGTCGAGGAACTACCATGTCATGTCTAGAGTGCTAGACTGCCTGGCGGCACGAGACCAGGCATGCCTAGAAGAGCTCGGCGTCACCGTGGAGAGGAGAGGCGACAGGTTTATTGTATCTGTTGAGGGTAGGAGACTGGATATCCCCGTCGGCGTGAAGAGTGTGGACGACCTCATACTAGAGTACTTCAAGAGGGCTGGTGTGCTGGAGGGTAAGGCTAAAAGGGCGGAGTCCTCTAGGGTGGACGTCGAGAGACGCCTCAAAGAGCTGGACATCAAGGCGAGGGCCAGGAGCCTATATGAGAGGTATAAACTCAGGAGGAGATATTGGTTCGAGAACTTCCACTATACGGTGACCAGGAACGGGTTCCTGGTAGTAGGTGGAAGGGACGCGGGCCAGAACGAGTTGCTCGTGAGGAGGTACCTGGCCCCCCATGACATCTTCATGCATGCAGACATACACGGGGCCCCAGCCGTTGTAATCAAGACCAGGGGAGGTAGCGTCGGCGAGGAGGACTTGATGGACGCGGCCGTTATAGCGGTGGCTTACAGTAAGGCGTGGAAGGCCGGGCTAGGATCTGTAAGGGTCTTCTATGTTGATGCGAGCCAGGTATCCTTGTCTCCCCCTACCGGGGAGTACCTGGCTAAGGGCGGGATAATGGTCTACGGCAAAAAGAACTATCTTCCGCCGATCTCGGTAAGGATATGGCTCGGGATAACGCTAGATGAGGAACAAGTGCCGAGGCTCATCCAGGGCTCTAGAGAGGTTGTAGCAAGGCACTCCATAGGTTACGTGAGCCTCATACCGGGAGAGCTGAAGAGGATAGAAGCTGCCAGGGAGGTGAAGAAACGCCTCTACAAGCTGCTGGAAGATAGGGGGGAGTATATTCTGGCGGTTCCGGACGAGGACCTGGCTTCTAGGATACCGGGCAGGTCTCGTATTACGGGTGTAAGTGCGGGCGGTGGTGTGGCCCTTAACTTTAGCGGCATAGCTGGCCCCTAGCTAATAGGGGTTTAATAAGTATTTGTTTAGACTTTGCTGTAGCCTCCCTCGATATTGTCTAATATACAACCTTGGCCCCACCCACTCTTTGGGTGGAATACTCTTGAGTACCCCGCCAGGTACGCCGACGAAGTTCGACGTTATAGTGGTTGGAGCAGGCCCCGCTGGGAGTGCCGCCGCCTATCTCCTGGCGAAGGCCGGATTCAAGGTCGTTATCGTCGAGAGGGGCAGAGGTGCTGGTTCGAAGGAGGTTTACGGCGGTAAGATCTATGCTGCCCCCTTGAGGGAGGTCTGGCAGGATCTCGATAAGAAGGCGCCCATACACAGGTGGGTTACGCAGGAGAAGATGAGCCTAGTGTATGGAGACAGGATAACGACTATAGACTACAGGCTCTCCAAGGGCGTTGCGTTCACAACCTACCTCACGGAGATGGCTAAGTGGATGGCTGGGAGAGCTGTGGAGGCCGGAGCCATACTGGTGGACGAGATCGTTGTGGACGAGATAGTCAAGGACAACGGTAGGGTTATTGGTATTAGGAGCGGGCCCGACAAGCTGTACGCCGATTACGTGATAGACGCTGAAGGCGTGAACAGGAAGCTCCTAGAGAAGCTAGGCCTTGTGGAGAAGATAAACCCGGAAACGGTCGCGCTCGGCGTCAAAGAGGTGTTAAAGGTCGGGGAGAAAAACATAGAAGAGCGGTTCGGCCTCGACAAGGGAGAGGGACTCGCATGGCTCCTGGCAGGCGACGTGACCAGGGGGATACCCGGCGGCGGATTCATATACACCATGAAAGACACGGTGAGCATAGGACTCGTCGTACACATAGGAAAAGCCCTGGAAGCCGCCGAGACCGGTAAGCTGAAGGAAAGCCTCCCGAGCCTGGTCGAGAACCTCAGGCTCCACAAGTACTTCAAGAGGTTCTGGAGGGATGCAGACGTTATGGAGTACGGCGCGCACATGACCATCGAGGGAGGCCTCCGCTACATGCCAAAGAAGCTATACCTCCCAGGCCTGCTGGTCGTAGGCGATGCCGCGGGCCTGCTACTAAACACCGGTTACACGATAAGAGGCGTCGACTACGCGGTCTACAGCGGCAAACTAGCGGCGGAGACAATAATCCACGCGCACGATAATGGAGGACCGACGGAGGAGAACATGGCCCTCTACGAGAAGAAGATAAGGGAGAGCTTCATATACAAGGAGCTCCACAAACACCGTGGTATAGAGAAGGTAATGTCAGATCCCTTATTCTTCACGCAGATCCCAGCCCTAGTCAACAATATACTGGCAAAGCTGTATGAGGCGGACTACGAAGAGCCTACTGTAATGGAGGCGCTCCTGGAGTCTCTTAAGGAGGAGAACCTCTCGCTTTCAAGGCTTGTATTCAAGTTATTGTCGGTGGTGAGCAAGTTATGAGCGAGGAGAAGGTCCTAGACAAGCCCCTCAAGATAGAGGACTTACTCCAGAGGAACGTGTATGACGTAGACGAGGAGCCCCACATAGCAATTCCGAGCGACGACCAGACCGGTATACCGAAGGCCCTAACACTACTATGCCCCTGCGGCTGCTACACCCTAGTAGGGAACAAGCTGCTCTACAGCTACGAGGGATGCCTGGAGTGCGGGCTATGCAGGGTTGTCTCTAACAATCCGAGGATGAAGTGGGAGTACCCGAAGAGTGGACGGGGGATCCACTATAGGTTCACGTAGCGGGGGTGTATGTGTATGAGGATAGTGGTTGGTATTAAGTGGGTTCCAAACACCCAGGCGGTAAGGTTCGACCCCAAGACAGGTACGCTGGTCAGAGCCGGAGTGCCGTCCATAGTAAACCCACACGACTTCCCGGCAGTGGAGCTGGCCCTCCGGCTGAGGGACAAGTATGGGGGCGAGGTTATAGCGATAAGCATGGCGCCTCCACCGGCCGAGCAGGGCCTGGAGCATGTCCTCGGCATGGGCGTTGACAGGGCCATACTCTTGACCGACAGGGTCTTCGCCGGCGCCGACACGCTAGCCACCAGCTATGTATTGGCGAAGGGCATTGAGAAGATAGACAAGGAGATAGGGCGCGTCGACCTAGCCATATTCGGCCACGAGACAATAGACTCCAGCACGGCCCACATAGGCGCCCAGGTCGCAAGCTGGCTAGACTGGCCCTATGTCTACTACGCCCGTGACGCCGAGCTGGTCGGCGAGGGAAGGCTCAAGGTAAAGAGGCAGACCGAGAGGGCTGTAGAGGAGTACATCGTAGAGCTCCCAGCTGTAGTGGCCACGGCGATAAAGGCGTTGGAGCCCAGGCCGGTCAGGTTACTCAACAAGCTAAGAGCCAAGATAGAGAAGCCCATAGTCTGGTGGACCAACAAGGATCTAGGGCTAGACCCGAAGTGCGTAGGCCTGAGAGGATCTCCCACGGTAGTAGCTAACATCACCTTCATGCCAGAGGTCCCCAGGAAGAAGATAGTATACCAGCCGAAGGATCCGAAGGACGCGGCGCGCTGGATCCTGAAACAGTTGTTCCAGGACGAGGCAGTGGCTCCGTTTTTGAAGAAGGCGCTCTGGGGGTGATGTAGATGGCGAAGAAACCCGATTGCGGGAAGCTGTGCCCGGAGTGGCCCTGTGACGATCCAGAGGAGTTTAAAGGCGTCTGGGTTGTCGCCGAGGCCGACTCGGAGGAGTTGAATGAAGCTAGCCTACAGATGTTAACTCCTGCGAAGAAGATAGCGTCTAAGCTTGGCGAGAAGATAGTCGGGATCCTAGTAGGGTATGATGTTAAGAAGTGGGCTGACGAGCTGATAAAGCATGGGGCTGACGAGGTCATAGTAGTCGATGATGAGAGGCTCAAGACCTACTATCCCCGAGTCTACGGCCACATAATAGTCGACCTAGCCAAGAAGTACAAGCCCTCGGTGATACTAGTCTCTGCAACGATGAAAGGGCGAGAGATGGCGCCTTACATAGCGAACACGCTGAGGACCGGTATAACAGCCGACTGTACAGACTTCGACGTGGACGAGAAGACCGGAGACGTCCTCATGATACGACCACCCTTCGCGGCCATAATGCTAGCGTTCATCAAGACGCCCTTCAGGAAGCCCCAAATGGGCACGGCAAGGCCCAACGTGTTTCCAGTACCCCCGAGGGACGAGGGCAGGACAGGCAGGATCATCGAGGAGAAGGCCGAGATAATCAAGCCCGGAATGGAGCTAGCCTACTACAAGCCCGTGAAGCGCGAGGAGGTGCTGATAGAGAAGGCCGAGATAATAGTCTCCATAGGCAGGGGAATAGGCGGCCCCGACGGGATAAAACTGGCGGAGAAGCTAGCAAGCATACTAGGCGGCGTGGTGGCCGGGTCTAGGAAGGCGGTTGACGCCGGATGGATCCCCCACGACAGACAAGTCGGCCAAACCGGCAAGTCAGTCAAGCCAGTGCTCTACATAGCCCTCGGCATAAGCGGTGCAGCACAACACATGCTCGGAGTCAGGGAGGCCGGGAGAATCGTGGCTATAAACATCGATCCCGACGCGCCCATCTTCAAGCAATCAGACTACGGCGTGGTAGGCGACTATAGACCCATCGT
>WWDN01000073.1:0-8833 GCA_035615875.1 Thermodiscus sp.
ATAGCGGTTAACGAGGCCTTGGATGTGGCCCGGCAGGCGGGGGACATCGTGTTGGCCCGCAACAACATGGAGCTAGTGGTGTATGCTATGGAGTTGGCGCGGCGGGCGGCTAGGACGATTAGGTTCAACCTGTTCTGGGCCTTCGCCTACAACACGGTGCTCATACCGGTTGCGGCGGGGGCCTTGTCTCCTATGGGAGTCACTATAGGCCCGGAGGTAGCCGCGTTGGCCATGAGCCTCAGCTCGATAACAGTGACCTCGAACGGTGCTAGGATCCTCTATTGGAGGCCTAGGAAGTCCACGGTATAGGTTCACCCGGGTAAATCTATAGGTCTAGGGATATAGTATATACTCGATATTAATTGTCAGCCCGCACCCATCCCCTCTTAACCCGGTGAGTAAACCGATGGCCAGGCACATAGACCCCGTCTGCGGAATGGAGGTCGACTCGACCACGCCCTACAAGACAATACACAAGGGCAAGGTATACTACTTCTGCAGCAATACATGCCTAGAGGAATTCAAGGCCAGGCCAGACTACTACCTAGAACACGGCCCACAGGGAATGCCAGGAGAGACGAGCCACCACAAACACCACACAGGCCACAGCTGCTAGACGAGAGAGTACAGGAGCCTAGCAACCCTCAAAGCATTATCAAACAACCCAGGATCCCCACCACACTCCTCCCCACTGAGACACCAGTCCAGGCCCGAGGAACCCCTAAGGGGCCTAAGACACTCCCAGCGCCTAGAGGCGGCCGTGGCAACATGCTCCTGCTCGAAATGTCCAGGGAGGGGCTTGAGGAGCCCCCTAACGCCTAGGTGAGCCAGTGTAGAGGCCGTGGTCAGCCCAGCATTGCTTATGACGCAGTCAAAACCCCTCAGATACAACGGTAGCTTTGGATTCAAGCCAATCCACCTCCCCGCTCCCAGATCCCTCCCAGAAGCCACGACCACCCGGTAGCCAAGGCCCTCCAGGGCCCTAGCGGCTTCAGCTAGGTATTCCAGGCCCATGAGGGTCCCTCCAGACTGCACCAGGATATAGCGCTCCCCGGGGTCGAGGCCTAGGCTCGACAACGCCGTCCTCCTATCGAGGGCCTCACTGCTAGACACGGCGGGCACCGGGCCTATAACGTGGAACTCTTCGAGCACCTCGCGGAGCCTCGGCCCCAGAACCCTAAATGCCCTTAAACCCCCGTGCTCCCATTCGAGCCCCACATACACCCTCTCATCGAAGAGCGGTAGCCTCCTTAGGAGGAACCTGTTAACCGCAACCGCAGCCACGATACGAGAGGGACCCCCTATGGGCGGGTAGAGGGGGAAGTCCGCTATCCACGCCTTCGCAACCCCTATCCTCTCGGCGACGCTTATAGCCTCCCAGCTCTCATCACACACGACCAGGTCCGGCTTGAATTCCTCCACATCCCTGAGCAGCCACCGGGCATTCTCCAACGCGATCCTATGCTCTTGGAGGGCGGCCCTCAGCCCGATCAGGGCCTCACCGGTCCTACGGTACCAGTCCTCTGCTATACTGGAGAGGTCGCTTGAGAGCCTGGAGCCCCGTGAGACAGGCATGCCCCATTTGGCCAGGTAGTCTCCAGCCCTGCCTGGAGCATAGTATAGGAGATCCGCTCCCAGGTCCCGTAGTAGCTTTCCCAGGAGCCTGCTCCTGGCGGCGTGCCCGAGCCCGATGCTCGATACCGCGTAGAGGATCCTCATTCCCGGAAGCCCTACTCACTCACGCCCTAGAGGGTGTCCCTCTAAGGGCTTAAACCTATATTCGAGCTCTTTCAGCCCTCGCCTCCTCCCTGCATCGTAGCGGTATCCAGTACCTGCTGGCGTCCTTCAGTACGGCAGAGCTTCTCAGCCTCTCCTCGAACTCCTCCGGGGTGAGTGGTATTACCTCAATCCATGGCTTCAGCCTGGCCCTCCACTCAAGCCTATAGACGAGTTCCAGCCTGTCTATGAACCTAGTGCCCCTGAAGGATGGGCTTACGATTACAAGGTCGACGTCGCTGGTCTCGATCCAGTCGCCGCGCACATAGCTCCCGAAGACATAGGCCTCTTCAACCCTATACCCCTCCTTCTCAAGCAGCTCGATTAGATGGCATAAGGCTCCCAGCACATGCTCAGGGAGCCCTGTATATCGCCTTCCTAGCCTCTTCGAGGATCCTCCGCGCAATCTCGACGGCCCTCCGAGCCTCTTCCTCATCCACGCTCTCGGATGGTAGGCCGTTCGCCGCATCAGGATACCTCGTCACGGTATAGTATTTGTTCATCACGTAGAGGGAACCTTCCAGGCTGGGGGGCAGACGCAGGCCACCCTCGTAGAGTTCCCTGTAGAGCTCGGTTACAGTATGAATCCTCGGAGGCTCCCTTCGGAGCACAATATAGTAGAGGGCCTTCAAGGCCTTCTCAACAACCTGGTGTGCGAAAAAAGCGGCTCTAAACCACCGCCTCCGTCTGAGAGCGTCCTCCGCATCCAGCAAGTCCTCCTCAGCAGCTCGGAGCCAGAGAACAGCCTCCCTCCTAGTCAAACCCCTAAAACCCACATAAGCTGAAGCCCTACAACCTAAATATAGTAATTAGTAGAGGCCACTAAGGAAAACAACCCTCCGGAGCCATCACTTAAAGCCTAAGGGTAGCTGGTCACCAAACACCTGGGGGAAGCATCCGGGAGCAGAGACACACAACTTCCTCAGATCGAGCCTTTAGGGTTCTCCCAAGTGAAGGATTATAACCCTGTGACAGGGAAGAATAATATGAGGGCGGCGGGTTCAGCGTGCCAACCGCGCATCACGGGTCAGCACAGGGGGTTTACATTATCCCCGCCGCCCCGGTACATGACGTTTCCTGGTAATACTACTAGGATCCAGACGCTAGACCCTAGCTGGCTATAGAAAAATGCTTGCTGGGATCACACCTAGGCAAGTGTCTGTTTTGACGCTCTTCGCTCCCAATGTAGGTTTCCAGACCTTATACTATGCAGGACTATAAGGAGGGTGTTGGGGGAGCCCTGTGCTCTTACGTTTGGGGCCTGTGGCGGACCCGGGGGGATTTGAACCCCCGACCACCGGCTTAGGAGGCCGGCGCTCTCTCCTGGCTGAGCTACGGGTCCATCCCTGTATAGTGGATGCACCGTCTGAGGCCATAAAAAGTTTGCACGAGCCCAGAGGCCTCTAAGAGGGACCCTCTAGGCCGGTGTGCTACCTGCTTCTAGCCCGGTCTTCTTCCTGTGGATGTGGTATGCGGCGGCCAGGTCGAAGAGGCCTGTCCCCACGGACTTGTATATCCTAGGCCCCCTGCCCGGGCATATGGCGCCCTGTAGGGCCTCCCTCAGCCCGACCACTTTCACGCTGGCTGGCTTGTGCTCGGCTTCTCCCGCCTCCTCAAGGAATCCCTCTATTGTATCGGCTAGTATGCACCCGGCCCTCTCCATGGCCTCCTCGTCGACCTCCCAGACGGGTTTTGGAGCCCCTACGCTAGCGACTACCGCGTCGTCCCTCAGGAGGGACCCTCTCACCACGGGCTCCCTGCTGGTTGTGGCCGCTACTATGAGCCTGGCCATAGAGTGTATCTCCTCCAGACTCGCCGTACGGCCTCCGAGCTCCCGGGCCAGGGAGCTGGCCCTTTCCGAGTCGATATCGTACACTAGGAAATCCCTGACCCTGTAGGCGTCTTTGAGGCATTCTGCGTGGTAGCGGGCCTGTACGCCGGAGCCTATGAGGCCCACTGGCTCCTGGCCCTCATAGCCCAACAGGCCTACCCCCAGGCATGTCGCGGCCGCGGTCCTGTAGCCAGTCAGTACGCCGGCGTCCATGAGGTAGAGTGGCTCCCCGTCGCTCTCCCTGAGGACTAGTACTAGTCCTCGTACCAGGGGGAGTCCCTTAGAGGGGTTATCGTAGTAGACCCCGACCACCTTGACGACCTGTAGGCCCAGGCCCGCGGCTGGCATTGCGCCCAGCCAGGCGTTCCCGTGGGTCAGGCTGGCTCTCATGGGCGCGGTTGCATCGCCCAGTAAGACCCTTCTAATGTCGTTGACTAGCTCCTTGTAGTCGAATAGCTTCCTGAGCGTGGAGCCGTCTAGGATGCCTAGGCCCTCCAATGCCAGAGTCCTCCGGAGGCGCTCCCCCGTGGTCCTGTAGCTCCCTGGGGGATATATTATGCGCCGGGCCAGCCGCGTCCTTAGCATGCATCGTCTAACTGATAAGACCACTCTAGGCCCCGCGTATAAGGCCTGGGGTGGATCCTATGCCCCTGGAGGGACCCGAGCACTTATCCATGGCCTACGGCCTCAACCACTACAGGCTTGACAAGCCCCTGAGGGACGTGCTCAACTACTTCCTCGGCCGCGAGCCAGATATGGACGGGCTCGGGGAGTATACGGGGTCGACGGTCTACGAGGCCATGTATAGGGTCGACAGGATGAGCCAGCCGGTCCACGTGATGTGGAGTGTGCGGGGCGAGAGGGTCGACGTCTCCTGGCTCGACCCCATGGAGAGGAGGATAGTACGAGACCTGGTCGAGGAGTACGGCGTGAACAGGTACCCCTTCGACGGGGGGAGCTGGCACGAGCACTACGCGGGCCTCAACCTCATAGGAGACCCAGGCCTCTCCTGCATACTCACAATAACCATACAGACAGCCTACGCCCTAGAGAAGTACGGGCCAGGCGAGGTGAGGGACTACTACAAGAACCTAGCCGGGCTACAGAAGCCCCTAATGCTAGGGGCCACCTGGTTCACAGAGGTGCAGGGCGGGAGCGACCTGGGAGCCAACACTACGACCGCGGACTACAGGGATGGGAGGTGGCTGCTCAACGGCTACAAGTACTTCTCAAGCGGGGCCGGGATAGCCGATATAGCACTAGCAACCGCGAGGCCCCGGGGCGGGAGGCCCGGCGCGAAGGGCCTAGCCCTGTTCGTCGTCCCACGCTACAGGAGTGATGGATCGCTGAACTTCTATGTGAGGAGGCTTAAGGAGAAGAGCGGCACCGTTCCAGTTCCCACTGGGGAGGTCGAGTTCATCGATACCGAGGCCTACCTGGTGGGGGAGGCTGAGAAGGGCATATACTATACCCTGGAGGACCTGATGGTCTCCAGGCTCGCGAACGCCGCGGGGGCCGTTGGTATATCGCGTAAGGCCTACCTGGAGGCCTACATGTACGCGTTGCACAGGAGGGCCTTCGGCAAGAGGCTCATCGAGCACCAGCTTGTTAGGAGGGACCTGCTTGAGATGGAGATCCTCACCGAAGAGTCCCTCGCGATAACCCACAAGGCGGTAGACCTCTTCGAGAAGGCAAGGAGGGACACCCCGCCCTACACGAGGCAATACCACTACGCCAGGCTAATGACCCACATAGCCAAGAACATAACTGCCATGAACGCCGCGAGGACCACCATGCTTGCCATGGAGTTGTTCGGCGGGATAGGCTTCCTCTCCGAGTACATGGTAGAGAGGTGGCATAGGGAGGCGTTGATCACGCCCATATGGGAGGGGACAAGCAACATACAGGCCCTCGACATGCTTGAAGCGATAGCCAAGAAGAGGGCCCACGAGCCCCTGCTAGAGGACATGGAGGCCCTCTCGCGGGAGGCCTTCGACAGGGAGACCGCCGGGGCGGCGCTCGCCAGCATGAAGGAGACCCTGGCGCGGCTGATGGAGACCCCGCCCAGCCTAGCCGAGTACAACGCCAAGTACATACTAGAGGACCTTGGCCACGCCGCCTCCATAATCATACTGGAGAACATGGCCTCAAGGCTGGGAGAAGAGAGGTATCACAACGTGGCGGCGCTGCTCAAGGAGTACGTGCTCCCGAGGAAGCCGATAGGGCACCCGGGCGACAAGGTGCTGGAGGATATAGTGACCCTAGGAGGGACCCTCGCCCTCTAAACTCCCGACTATAAACCCCTGATCCTCCTCCTCTACGGGGACTCTGGCCGTTGCCAATGATAAATACCCTTTCCCAGGGCATCTTATTTTATGGTGTCCTATTGTGGGGTCGGAAGACGCGTTTAGAGCGTATGCCAGCAGGCCCTGGTTGAAGAACTATGACGAGGGCGTCCCAGCCGACGTAGAGGTCCCCGAGAAACCCCTCTACTGGATCCTGGAGGAAGCCGCCCGGGGATACCCTGATAGGACCGCCCTCTACTTCTTCGGCTACAGGATGAGCTACCGCGAGCTACTTGAGTCGGCCGAGAGGTTCGCCGGCTACCTCAGAAGCAAGGGAATAGGCCCGGGAGACGTGGTTGGACTGTTCCTCCCCAACACGCCCCAGTTCGCCATAGCCTACTACGGCACCCTAATGGCGGGGGCCACCGTGTCTCCCATGAACGTGCTCTACGGGCCAGCCCTGATAAGGCACCAGCTAGAGGATAACAAGGCCAGGATACTGGTCGCGATAGACCTCTTCAAGGAGAAGATAACCGCCGGGGTGCCGGGAGGCGTAGAGGAGATCATATGGACCGGGATACAGGACTACCTGCCAGGCATAAAATCCCTCCTATACAAGCTCAAGGCCAAGCCACCTAAGATACGCGAGGACGAGAGGAACAAGCAGTTCAAGAAGATACTCGCATCGAGCGAGAGGATAAGGGAGAAGCCCTACATAAACCCGCGCGAGGACATAGCGGCTCTCATGTACACCGGGGGCACGACAGGAGTCCCCAAGGGGGCCGAGCTAACCCACTACAACCTCTTGGCGAACGTCGTGCAGATCGACGCATGGTACAAGAGGGGTCAGAAGGGTGTGGACGTCTTCGTAGGGGCCCTGCCATGGTTCCACATCTATGGTCAGTCGGCGGTCCTCAACACTGGGGTCTACAAGGCCGCCACGATACTAGTCTTCCCGAGGTGGGATGTGGAGACCGTCATGAAGGCCATCGAGAAGCATAGGGCTAACGTGTTCCACGGGGTCCCCCTCATGTACATAGCCATAATAAACCACCCCAAGAGGGACAAGTTCAACCTCAAGAGCCTCGAAGTCTGCATAAGCGGCGCGGCCCCACTGCCAGTGGCTGTACGGGAGAAGTTCGAGGAGATCACCGGGGCCAAGCTTAGGGAGGGCTATGGGCTCACCGAGACGAGCCCGGTCACCCACGTGAACCCTATACTGGGGGAGGCCAGGGCCGGTAGTATAGGTCTTCCAGTGCCGAGCACGCTGGCGGCCGTGGCCAAGGTCGAGGAGCCGGAGCTCCTGTCTGTTGGCGAGGTGGGGGAGCTGGTTATAAGCGGGCCCCAGGTCATGAAGCAGTACCACAACATGCCCGAGGAGAACAGGGCCGTGTTCTTCGAGTGCTGTGGTAGGAGGTGGCTTAGGACCGGGGACATAGCTAGGATGGACGAGGAAGGCTACTTCTACATCGTGGACAGGAAGAAGGATATAATCAAGTACAAGGGATACAGCCTCTACCCACGGGAGATAGAGGAAATACTCTACAGGCACCCCTGCATAAGGGAGGCCGCAGTGATAGGAGTCCCCCACCCAGACTACTTCGAGGTCCCCAAAGCCTTCATAGTATTGAAGGAGGAGTGCAAGGGCAAGGTGACAGCAGACGAGATAAAAGAATGGGCCAAGAAGCAGCTGGGAGAGGTGAAGTACCCCAGGATAATCGAGTTCAGGGAGGACCTGCCGAAGACTGCCGTCGGGAAGATACTGAGGAGAGTCCTAAAAGAGGAGGAACTGAAGAAGATGAAGGAGGGCTAATTGTCTAAATCCCCAGGCCCCACATATATCGGCCGCCCACAATACCTTATTTATCGAACACCACGACATTAATTGCATGACCCCACAAGGGTGGTCCTCGTGACTCTAGACATATCCCCTCATGAGTCGTTATCCAGCTTCCTCAAGGCGAGGGACTACATCCTCTCAAGGCCCCTCTACGATGAGGCGAGGAAGGAGTTCAAGTGGCCCAGGCTAGGCAGGTGGAACTGGGGAGTACAGTACTACAACGGGGTGCTGGCCGAGAAGAGCGACCCGGCTATAATCTGGGTCGACGACGAGCTCCTGGAGTCTCGTGACAGTAGGAAAGTGTCCTTCCACGAACTGGGGGAGTCGTCGGATAGGCTGGCCAACGCCATGGAGTCGCGTGGGTATAGTAAAGGCGACAGTATGCTGGTGATGACTGGTAACGTTGTAGAGCTGTTCACGATAATGCTGGGGCTCTTGAAGGCTGGCATGCCGATGGTGCCAGCCACCATACTACTCTCCACCGAGGACGTGCTAGACAGGGTCAAAAGGGCAGGGGTAAAGGCGGTATTCGCCGACAAGAACGCCTTCGAGAAGATAGAGAGCATAAGGGGTAAGCTGGAGAAGCTTGGCGTTAGAGACTTCATAGCGGTAGGCGAGGCCAGGAAGGGATGGACCCTCCTAGACGACCTGCTGGGCGAGGGCGGGGTAGGCTACAACAAGGTCGTCACCACAGCCGATGACATCGCGTTGATCTACTTCACCAGCGGCACCACGGCGAAGCCCAAGATGGTCTTCCACACCCACGCCTCCTACCCGGCCGGGCACCTAACCACAGTCTACTGGATAGGCGACAAGCCCGGGGACAGGCACTACAATATATCCAGCCCAGGATGGGCCAAGTGGGCCTGGTCCACCTTCTTCTCAGCCTTCAACGCGGAAGCCACGAGCATGGTATACGCCTACAGCGGCTTCAACCCGTCCAAGGTCCTAGAGTTCATAACAGAGTACGGGGTGAACACCCTCTGCGCACCCCCAACAGTGTGGAGAATGTTCATCCTTGAAGACCTGGAACGCTACAACTGGGACAATCTACGCGAGGCCGTCAGCGCCGGAGAGCCCCTCAACCCCAAGGTCATAGAG
>WWDN01000074.1:0-26918 GCA_035615875.1 Thermodiscus sp.
CTTGCTGGCATAAAGGATAAGGCCCGGAATACCGAACTCGTGGTCTTCACCGAAGAGTCCATCGGTAGCAGCTACGTTGACCATGACGTTGAAGCCAGGGTGTACCCGGCGTTTAGGTACCGAGACCCAGCTAGCTTCGAAGGCATAATAGAGAACTTACAAATGGTTGGAGGAGTCGACATACTGCACGTGCAACATGAATACGGCATCTACGGTCGAGGATACGAAATCGTAGACAAGGTCTTAGAAGCTAAGCGCGAAGGACTAGCCAGGAGAGTCGTATTTACCCTTCACACAGTCTATCACCCGCTGAATAGTGAAAGCGGTGAACTTGAGTTCCAAGACCACGTCTTATCCTCCGCCGACGCCGTTATAGTACACAGCCCCCAACAGGAGTACGAGCTACAGGCGCAACTCGGAGGCTACCCGGCCAACTTATACCGGATTCCCCACGGTACCGCCGTTAACCCTTACCTGGGATGGTCCCGTGCCAAGATAGCGAGGGCTCTCGGACTCGATAAGAGCCTATTGGAGAAGTTTATCGTAGGTTTCATCGGGTTCCTCAGGCCTGATAAGGGGATCGACACCCTACTGGAAGCTATGGAGGCTCTGGAGACTCGGAGCTCCCTCTCGGTTATTGTAGGAGGCGAGATCCGAGACCCCTCCCTGCTGAAACTGATAGAAGGGTACTCCCGCGAGGGAGTAGTATTGATACCGAGATACCTCTCCACCGAGGAAATCCTCATGTTAGCCGCGTTATCCGACGCCATAATCCTCCCCTACCGTGACCCGCCGGGTAAGTACGCGGTCAGCGGCATACTACACCTAAGCATGGGGAGCCTGAAACCCATCATCGGATCCAACGTTCCGAGGTTGTCAGAACTCTATACCCTAGCCCCTAGACTAGTCTTCCGCGCTGGCGATCCATGGGACCTGGCTAGACTCCTCAAGCAATTTACTAGTCAAGCGTATTTTGACTGGCTAGTCCCCTATGCCAGCCCACTATACTCCTACGCTGTACGTACATCGTGGCCTCGGATGGCCTCTAGACACCTACGCCTCTACTCCAGACTCCTACGCTAAAATCGTCGTAGACTAGTGGATTACATGCCCCTCCACCGTATCGGGACTTGAGGGGCGAGGTCCCGGATTTAGAAGAGGAGTTATAAGCGGATAATCTTATGAATCGATGGGTGCAGATGAGATTGCAATCACCAGTGGACCTCTTGGAGAAGGCTGTAAATTTCGAGAAAGTCAGACAGGTGAGAACTAGCAAAGTATTGGATCTAGCAGAGAGGCTCGGAACCATATCTCCCGACAGGTTATTTCTAAATGGATTCCCCGCCAGGAACCCGGTCGCGGTGTTCAATCCAAGCCTGCTACTCGAAAACGGGCTTGTAAGCCTCTATCCCAGGATAATAGTAGGCTACTACAAGTACGTGTCGGCCATCGTAGAGTCCCTAATCCCCCTCAACGACATCCTAACAGGCCACGTTAACCTGAACGTATATTCCTCAAACCTAGCAATAACTCCATCTAACAGGTACGACTTGTGGGGCGCCGAAGATCCAAGGGCCTACAGAATCCACGGTTACGAGTTGATGACATACACCGGTAGAACCATAGGCTACTTCTCCCCCGACGGATCCGACAAGACACTCCCAATAACAGCGGTTAAAAGAAACGGATCGTGGTCTAAGGTGATAGTCCATAGGGCATCCGCTGGTCTAGAAGGGAAGATACATAACGATAAAAACGCGTTCATACTAGAGAATGGTGGGGAATACTACCTCTTCCATAGACCACAGCTAGAGACCGGCGAGTACATAGCCCTTATCTCAAAGCTACCCGCCGAGGACGTGAGAGACGCTCTAAAACATGGCGGAGAGCTGAGGGAAATTAGGCCGGAAACCGACTGGCTAGCGCTTCCCCACGCGGCCTTCGAGGAGAAGATTGCCTGGGGTCCGCCGCCCATCAGGCTCAGGGGAGACGATTACCTCTTCATCCTACACGGAGTCGGAGTAAGCCTCCAAGCGTACAGACTGTTCGCGGCGATAATAGAGCTCCCACCTGGAGAGCCTCCTATCATCAAGGCAGTAACCCCGACATACATAATGGAGCCAAGAGAACCCTACGAGACCTTCGGGGACAGGCCATATACAGTCTTCCCCTGCGGCATAGCCCGGCATAACAATGAGATACTCCTATCCTACGGAGCGGCAGACTATATGGCGGCCTTCGCGTCAATTAGCTACGAAGAGCTGATGGACCAACTGGAGGAAGGGAGAGTAGAGTAAGTAACTTGTATTGTAACGGCAGAGTAGCCAGGGAAGATTAATTCAACGTTATTTTATTAGTCAGTGTAGTTTTGTAACGTTGGCCAAGGCCTTAAGGAGGCGTTCGGGGCTTGTGGTGCGTAGCATGTCCGAGTTGAGTGGTGGTTATGGTGTTAGGAGGGTTAGGGTCTATGTCTTGCTTGTGTCTGGTTTTAGCGAGACCGCCAAGTTCTCCCTTTTAACTCTAATATCGTATATTATCAAGATTAATAGATCTTCTAATGCATAGTCAAAAGATTGTATCGCTGTGATGGTTAATGGACATCGGTAATCCCATACTAGCCTTTATCGCTCTTGTAACATCGTTATACGCAGTTATAGTCGCCCACGATGCAGCACAATACTTCAGCGAGTACGATCGCCATACCTATGGCGTGGCCCTGACTATAGTGAAGATCGTTATCGGAGGGCTAGGCCTAGCCTTACTGGCCTTCATATCGATGATTGTTTCCCCCCGTGGGTTTAGTGGCGCTCTTCTCGCTCGCTTCCACGGCCCTTATAGTGATAGGGGCCTTGGGGCTGGGCTATTTCATATACCTTCTAGGTGGGATCCACGAGAGGGGATACCCGGTGCCGCCGCGGAGCCTGTTTATAATAGCGGCTATTCACCTGGATACTCGGATTATTCCTTAGTATACTCGGTGTAATCTCCACCTCATTATTATTCTATGCGTCGAGGAAGGCCGCCGTATCGCTAGGCAGCAAGATTACAAGGTAAATCGTGCTCTAATCAAGTCAAGAGATTATATCACCGCTACTGGTAGGGATACCTATTTAGCGTGGGAACATCAGCGGGCTAAAGGAGGACTAGGGCTATGGATAAAGATGAATCGAGGGACAAAGAGCATACAGGGCAAGCGTTTGTAGCCGATACCATGCTGGGAGAGGTGGCTAGGTGGCTGCGGATCCTCGGCTACGACACCCTATACTCTAGGAACTACACCGACTACCAGCTCTTAAACATAGCCTCAAGAACAGGTAGGATCCTGCTGACGAGGGATTGGGGCCTCTACGTGAGGGCCAGGAAGCGCAAGGTGAAGGCTGTATATATCGCGACCGATAAAATCGGGGAGAGGCTTGCGGAGCTCGTACTAAAAGCCGGGATAAAGCTTGAACCAGACCCCTCCAGGAGCAGGTGCCCCGAATGCAACTCGCCCCTAGTAGCCATCAGGGACAAGGAGAAGGTGAAAGACAGGGTCCCGCCCGGCGCCCTACAACGCTACGATACATTCTACTTATGCCCCCGTTGCGGCAGGGTATACTGGGAGGGAGGCCACTGGCGCAACATAAGGCGTGTGGCGAGGGAGGCCCTGGAGCTCGCGGAGGTGGCTAGAAATGCGGGGAAACCCCGTTGACCCGGAGGAACTCTCACACGAGCACGGAGAATTCCTAGTTCGCTTCGCCAGGCGAGTCCTCGAAGAATACTTCAGGAAGGGCAGAGCCAGCAGGCCGAGCGATGTAGACCCCCTGCTCCTAAGGCCAGGGGCAGTCTTCGTGACTATAGAAACCTTCTACAGCGAGGACCACCGGGAGCTGAGGGGATGTATAGGTGTTACAAGGCCCGTGAAGCCCCTCATAGATGCTGTCATAGAGTCGACCCTGAACTCCGCCTTCCACGACCCAAGGTTTCCACCCATGGAGGAGTACGAGCTCGACCAGGTGACCTTCGAGGTCTCAGTCCTATCAGACTTCGAGTACCTAGGCGACACGCCCGAAGAGAGGCGGGAGAACATCTTGATAGGACGCGACGGCCTCGTCGTGGAGCGCCCTCCCTACGCTGGCCTACTGTTGCCCAGCGTGCCAGTGGATCACGTGTGGGACAAGACCACGTTCCTCTCGGAGACCTGTGTAAAAGCGGGTCTATGGCCCGACTGCTGGCTAGACAAGGAGACGCGGGTCTACAGGTATCGCGCGCGCGTGTGGCGTGAGAAGCATCCCCGGGGCCCTGTCGAGTATAGGGATTTGAGGAAGGAATACTTTGCGAAACTAATTAATGCCGACATAGATCCAACAGAGTTCGAGGAAGCCGTCTAGACGCGATGGGAACGGTGGATTACCGTGATGGACAAGATCAGGGAGTACATTAACGCGTGGAAGAGGATACTGGTCCTCGCTAGGAGGCCCGACGAGGAGGAGTTCATGCTGCTAACCAAGCTGAACTTCCTGGGCTTCACCCTGGTGGGGGGAATCGCCTACATCATACACCTAGTCTACGTACTACTCACCAGTTGAGGAAGACAGGTGAAGAATCCATGGACGAGCAGGCTCGCCCCTCAAGATTCTACGCGGTATACGTAACGGGGGGAACCGAGGAGAGGGTTGCCTTGATACTAAGGCAGAGGACTATAGCCATGGGGCTCGACATAAGGAGCATAATCGTGCCCCCAGATCTCAGAGGCACGATCGTGATAGAGGTCGGAAGTCCGGGCGACTTATTCGACCTGGTCCGCGGATTGCGGGATGTAAAGAGGAGGAGGCCCGTCCTGATAAAGAAGGAGGAGGCCGTTAAGCTCGCCGCCCCAGTCGTCGAGGTCCCAACAGTTTCGAAGGACCAAGTCGTCGAGATAATAAGCGGACCCTTCAGGGGTATGAAGGGCAAGGTAGTGGAGGTCTACGAGACCCGGGGAGAGGTGGACCTGGTCCTCCTGGAGTCAGACTTCAGGATGATTATAACTGTCCCATTAGAGCAGGTTAGGCCGGTGAAGGAAGAGGTCTAGAGGGATCACTCTACATACACTAGGGAATCGACCGATTCTATCCCAGATACCTTGCCCCAGCCGGACCCAAACACTATAAGCGATACTACGCCGGCCACCTCAGCGCCTACAGCCTCCACCAGCTGCTTGGCGGCGGCGAGGGTGTAGCCTGACCTGACTAGGTCATCGACTATCAAGACTCTGTCCATCCTTCTTATCTTACCGAAGGGGATATAGAATGCCCTGCTTATGTTCGGAGGGACACTTATATGGGACTCTATCCACCTCAGGCCAGGGCTGGTCTTCCTCTTGCGAGCGATTACAACATCGACGTCAAGCATCTGGCCCATACCCGAGGCTAGTATGACGCCGCTCGTCTCGGGGACCAGTATCTTGTCCACTCCCTTGTCCCTCCACCTAAGATAGAATTCCACGAGCACCAGCGTCAGGAGGTCCTTATTCATCAAGGGGAGAGTGGTGTCAACCATGCCTCCAGGCGTTCTAGCCTCCTCAATAATCAGGTGGGGCAGGTCAACGGCATCCCTGAGCCCATTAATCAGTTTCGCAGCCTGCAGGGGGCCTGGAAGCACGTGCCCCTTGGAGTACCTCGATAGTAGGGTCGCGTCAACCCCGGTCTTAGAGGCGAGGTATGAGAGCTTGTAGAACGCCCTGGCGGCTCTTAGAAACTTGACGGCGAGGAGCCTCTCCTGGAGAGCCCCCAGCTTGTTCAAGCCCTCAACCCCGTCGTGAGGGCTCGGGGATAGCATTAAAATGCGGTTATCTAGCCTCCCCACGTGGTGTAAGGTGGAGGCAGGATGCCGGCAGAGAAGGTTGTAACTGTACAGATAGAGGGGGGTAAGGCGAGGCCGGGCCCCCCGCTGGGGCCGATGCTATCACAGATGGGCCTAAACGTGAAGCAGGTAGTCGACGAGATAAACGAGAAGACGAAGCAGTTCGAGGGGATGACGATACCAGTCAAGATAATAGTCGACACTAAGACGAAGAAGTATAGGATCGAGGTAGGCATACCGACGACAACGGCCCTCCTACTCAAAGCCGTGGGCGCTAAGGAACCGCCGGGAGACCCCATGCACCAGAAGATAGGCGATCTGCCAATCGAGAAGATAATCGAGATCACGCTCCAAAAGAAGCCCCAGCTACTGGCGAAGACCCTCAAGGCCGGGGTCAAGACGATCCTCGGCTCAGCCAGGAGCATAGGCATAACGGTAGACGGTAAAGACCCGAAACAAGTGACGAGAGAGATCGAAGAGGGCCTCTACGACGCCATACTAGCGAAATACGAGGAGGAATGGGAAAAGGAGGAAGAGTAGCTCACAGGCACTAACTATTAAACCCCCCACAACGGGATTCTCACTAACCGACTCCCCGAGACAGCCTCGGGGAGGAGGGCTCCACTCGGGAGCCCGCCGAGAGGTGCGTGAAGAGTGTCGGTTGATGGCAAGATCGTGGAGGCAGTGTCAAAGGCCCTAGCCCTAGGCAAGCCCAGGAGGTTTAAACAGAGCGTCGACCTCGTGATCGTGTTGAGAGACATCGACCTGAAGAGCCCCGAGGGCAGGATAAGGGAGATAGTCTATCTGCCAAAGAAGATCCCAAAGGAGCCGAACATATGCGTCGTGGCCCAGGGAGATATGGAGGTCAAGGCGAAGGCCCTGGGACTCACTGTGTTGAACAGAGAGGACCTACAGAAGCTTAGGGGGAACAAGAAGGCGGTGAAGAAGCTAGCCAAGAAGTGCGACTGGGTGCTGGTGATGGCCCCCCTCATGGGGCTAGCCGGAGGGACCCTCGGCCCCGCCCTAGGCCCGAGGGGTAAGGCACCGACCCCAGTACCCCCCAATGCCGATATAGAAGCTGTAGTCAACAGGTTCAAGACGGCCGTATGGGTTAGGACTAAGAACCAGCCCCAGATAATGGTTAGAGTCGGTACCGAGGACATGAAGCCCGAGGACATAGCGGATAACATAAAGGCCGTACTGTCAACCGTCGAGGGCAAACTGGGCAGGCAGAAGATCGCCAAGCTCTACGTCAAGAAGACTATGGGGCCGCCAGTCCAGGTAGTATTCTAGGGCTTGGAGGTGGTATGGGATGAGTATGGAGGCTCTACACGCGAAGAAGGAGAGAGAGATCCCGGAGTGGAAGAAGAGGGTCGTGGCGGAGCTAGAAGAGAACTTCAAGAAGTATCCTGTAGTCGGTATAGCCGACTTGACGGGGATGCCTACGAAGCAGCTACAGCTTATCAGGAAGAAATTCAGGAAGAAGATAGTGTTTAAGGTGGCCAAGAAGAACCTAATCCTACTCGCAGCGGAGAAAGCCGGGATAGACAAGGAGAAGATAGAGAAGTACATAACCGGGCCCACCATGCTCCTCTTCACTGACATGAACCCCTTCAAGATGGCCAGGCTCATAGAGCAGGAGAAGGTGCCCATACCGGCGAAGCCAGGGCAGGTCACCGACAAGGAGATAGTAGTCCCTGAAGGCGACACAGGCATAACGCCGGGCCCCATGCTAAGCGTGTTCGGGAAACTGAGGATTCCCTACGAGATCAGGAAGGGCACCGTCTACATAAAGAAGGACACAGTAGTCGCAAAGCCCGGAGACACGATAAGCACAGACCTAGCCGGACTACTACAACAACTAGGCATAATGCCGTTCGAAGTAGGCCTCAAGCTAGCGGCCGTATACGACAGAGGGGTAGTGATACCCAGAGAGGAGCTACTAGTAGACCTAGAAGAGATCAAGAAGGACGTGCTGGAGGCAGCGAAAGAGGCGCTGGGCCTAGCAGCCGAGATAGTCTACCTGCCAGTACCAGAGGCCGTAGAGACAGCATTACTCTCAGCCGAGATGGCTATAAGAGCGCTAGCAGGCGAGACCGGCTTCCTAACGCCAGACGTGGCGGAATACGTGATAGGCAAGGCATCAGCAGAGGCACTAGCAGTAATCGCCGCCCTCGGAGACAAGGCAAAGGAGCTAGGCATAGAGGAGGTTCCACAGCCAGTAGCTCCACCGCCAGCCGAAGCCCCAAGCGAAGAGAAAGAGGAGAAGGAGGAAGAAGAGGAGAAGGAAGAGGAGGAGAAAGAGGTCGATCTCAGCGAGGGCCTCGGAGGCCTCTTCGGCTTCTAACCCCAGGTATGATTTTTATATTCTAACCATGGCTCCGCTTGGTGGAAGAGCGTGTAAGGGTGGACGAAGATGGCCCAGGAAGGTAAGGCATACATCCACGCGGCACTAGCCCTATACTACGCAGGCCAGGAGCTAAACGAGGACAACCTCAAGAAAGTGATAGAAGCCCTAGGACTCCAAGTCGACGAAGCCAAGATAAAGATGCTGGTGGCAAGCCTAGGCGAAATCAACCTAGAAGAGGTACTCAAGAGCGCGGCAGCAGCCCCAGTAGCAGCGGTAGCCGCAGCCCCAGCGGCGGCTCCAGCAGCCGAGGCAGCTGCCGAGGAGGAGAAGAAGGAGGAAGAAGAGGAGAAGGAAGAGGAGGAGAAAGAGGTCGATCTCAGCGAGGGCCTCGGAGGCCTCTTCGGCTTCTAGGCCAGCCACAAACCATACATTCTCAATTCACTCATTAATTTCCCCCACCCATACAAGCCCATCCTAGGGAGAACAGGGTATGGACGCCAAGGCAGACCCGAAAGAATACGACTTAGAGTTCTTCAGGGAAAACGGGTTCGTGAGGAAAGAGGGGAAGAGGTGTAAAGGCGAGTTCTTCTGGACCCTCAACCCAGAGTTCGAGGAGCCCCAGGACACCCCCTGCGTCGACTACTGGTTCGACAAAATCCCCGCCAGCAGGCCCCTATCGGTGGGAGAGGCGCGCCGCGAATTCATATCCTTCTTTGAAGAAAACGGGCATACGCCTGTAAAACCGAGGCCCGTGGTAGCCCGGTGGAGGGAGGACCTCTACCTCACTATCGCCAGCATCGTCGTGTTCCAGCCCCACGTCACAAGCGGCTTAGTGCCCCCGCCAGCCAATCCCCTAGTGATCAGCCAACCCAGCGTAAGGCTAGAGGACATCGACAACGTTGGCGTGACAATTGGCAGGCACCTCACAAGCTTCGAGATGGCCGCGCACCACGCCTTCAACTACCCGGATAGGACCGTGTACTGGAAGGAGGAGACGATCAGATACGCATTCGAGTTCTTCACCAAGAGGCTCGGCATACCAGAGGACCAGATAGTGTTTAAAGAGTCCTGGTGGGAGGGCGGCGGAAACGCTGGCCCCAGCTTCGAGGTCACGGTCGGAGGCCTAGAGCTGGCGACCCTCGTATTCATGAAATACAAGGTAGTCGACGGCAGGTACGAGGAGATCCCCCTCAAGATAGTAGACACGGGATACGGTGTGGAGCGGATCGCATGGTATACCCAGAAGACCCCGACAGCCTTCCAGGCGATCTTCGGCGGCCTCGTGGAAAAGTATAGGAAGCTACTTGGAGTCGAGGAGCCCGAGGAGAAGCTCCTCTGGGGCGCCTTCAGGGCCGCAGGGAACCTCGACCCCGAGGACCCACAGAGCCTCAAATCGTATTATGCAAGGGTATCAAGGTACACAGGGATAGACGTGGACACTGTTATAGAGGAGTTGACTAGAGAGGCTAGGTTGTATAGCGTACTCGACCATGCGAAGACGATCGCCCTGATGCTGGGAGACGGCATAGTCCCGAGCAACACGGGAGAGGGATACCTGGCGAGACTAGTCATAAGGAGGGCACTACGCCAGCTACGCCTGCTGGAGGCCGGGGTCCCTCTAGCCGACCTGGTCGACATGCAGATAGGCTATTGGAGGGGCGACTTCCCCCAGCTCTGGGAGAACAGGGACTATATACTCGACGCTGTCACACTAGAGGAGAAGAGGTTCAAGGAGACTATTAGGAAGGGCGAGAGCATAATAAAGAAAATACTAAAAAGTAAAAAACAGTTATCGATAGACGACCTCATAAAGCTATACGACAGCAACGGCATACCACCAGAGATAGTGGCGGAGATAGCCGCCAAGAAGGGGATAACAGTAGAGATCCCCCACAACTTCTACAGCATAGTAGCCTCAAGACACAAATCACCAGGAAAACTGCGCAAAACCGCCGAAAAGACACGGCTACCCCAGGACATAATAGAGTGGGCCAGACAACTACCCCCCACACGCAAGGTATACTACGAAGACCCCTACAAGAGGGAGATCACCGCCAGAGTAGTAGGTTTGAAGGATAGATACCTGGTACTGGACCAGACAATATTCTACCCCACGGGAGGAGGCCAGTACCACGACACTGGGGTAATAATCGCGGGGCCACGGGAGATACGCGTTGTAAGCGTTGAGAAGGTGGGAGACGTAGTCGTACACGTGCTAGAAAGAGAGCCCGAGATCAAACCCGGCTCTACCATAAAGGGCGTCATAGACTGGGCCAGGAGATATAGACTGATGAGACACCACACAAGCACCCACATCATACTCGGAGCCGCACGCAGAGTCCTAGGAAACCACGTCTGGCAGGCTGGAGCGGAGAAAACCCCCGAGAAGGCCAGGCTAGACATAACACACCACAAGCCACTGACCAGGGAAGAGCTAAAGAAGATAGAAGCCCTAGCCAACATGGTGGTAGACGATAGGCGTCCCCTGAGATTCCTGGAACTGCCCAGGACAGAGGCAGAGGAGAGATACGGGTTCAGGATATACCAGGGCGGAGTCCCAATGACCCCCACGATAAGACTAGTCGAGATAAGAGACTGGGACATAGAGGCATGCGGGGGAACCCACCTGAAGAACACGGGAGAGGCGGGGGCCATCAAGATAGTCTCCGCCTCAAAGATACAGGACGGCATAGTCAGGCTGGAATACGTTGCGGGAACCCGGGTATACGAGGTGGCCTCCGACTATGAGGATAGGATAAACAACATAGCAGGCCTACTGGCCGCGGAGCCCGGCCAAGTCGAGTCGCGTCTGAAGAGCCTCCTGGAATCTTACCGAGAGAAGGAGAACGTGCTCAAAAGGTACAGGGAGCTATGGCTCAGGGAGCTGATAGAAGAGCTCAAGTCGAGGAAGATAGTGGCTAGGGAGGCCCTGGAGCCGGATAGAAAGACGATCCAGGAGATACTCAAGAAGCTAACAGACGAGGTAGAGGATGGCGTAGCAATCCTATACTATAGAGTAGGAGACGATCTAGTCCAGGTCGAGATAGCCTCTGGGAGGAAGGCCAAGGCAAACCTGGGCCGCCTGGTCAGAGAGATAGCGAGCGAGCTCGGAGGCCGGGGCGGTGGGAGCAAGACCTACGCAAGCGCTAGGATAAGCGAGAAGCATCTAGACACCTTCATAGAGAGGATCATAGAAAGCGTAAAGGAGGGATAGAGTACGGATGGCTGAAGAGTGTTACGACGCGCTGATACTGGACGTAGACGGTGTCATATGGCTAGAGGGGACCCTCATAGACGAGAACATAAGGGTAGTACGGGAAGCCGTAGACAAGGGGGTACAAGTAGTCTTTCTAACAAACAATGCGACGAGGAGCAGGAAAACATACTCCATACTACTAAGCAACGCCATCCAAAGAGACATAGGCGTCGAGACGATTGTGAACAGCGCCTACAGTGCAGCCGAATGGCTCCTACGAGAGAAGGGACCCTCCAGGGTATACGTCGTGGGAGAGGAAGGACTAGTAGAGGAGCTAAACAACGCGGGCCACACGATATTCGGAGTGACCGAATGGCAATACGCAGATACAGTAGTAGTGGGGCTAGACAGGCACCTGAACTACCGGAAGCTAATGGCGGCGCACAAAGCCCTGACAGAGAACAACGCATTCTTCCTGGTAACCAACAGGGACCCAGCATACCCTGTGGCGGAGGGCACGATACCAGGGGCCGGAGCCCTGGTATCGTTTCTAGAGACCTCGACCGGCAGAAAAGCCGACTACAACGCCGGAAAGCCTGGCCAGTGGATACTAGACCTTGCACTAGAGAAGGCTGGGAGGCCCCGCAACCCCCTCCTAGTGGGCGACAGGATGGAGATCGATATAGAGATGGCCCTGGCCAGGGGGATAGACTCGCTACTAGTGCTTACCGGCGTGACCAAGACGCCGCCAAGCGAGCCCAAGGGCTTCAAGGTATCCGAGAGCCTGGGGAAGGCTGTGGATGAGGGGCTCGTATCCCTCTGCCGGGGCTAGGGCTTCAGAACCGCTCTCCCGGTAAGCTCCCCCTCTAACGCGATCCTATAGGCCTCGTTTATATCGTCGAGGCGGAACACGCGATAGAAGGGCTTGATGAGGCCCTCGCCTATAAGCCTTATACCCGCCTCGTACTCCCTCTTGGAGAAAGCAGCGGTTCCATGTAGCTCCAGCTCCCTCATAACTAGCAGGGCTGGCCTCTCAATAGGCACGGGCTCCCCCGAGATGTTGCCTATGAGCACTAGCCTCCCCCGGGGCCTCAGGGCCCTCATGGACTCGTTGAAAGTATACTTGCCCACAAGCTCCATAACAACGTCTACCCGGCCGTATTTTCTGTAGAAGTCTAGGCTCGTAACCACTGTAACGCCAAGCCCCTCAAGGATCCTAGCCCTCTCGCTACTCCTAGTATATGCAATCACCTCGGCGCCAATAGCCTTAAGATACTGCACCCCGTGGATCCCTACACCTCCGCTAGCGCCTGTCACGAGAACCCTCTCCCCAGCCGATACTCTAGCCGCCCTGGCGGCGTGCATAAGAGTCGCGACCCCGCAGGTGGCGGCCGCATACTTCTCGAAGTCGTCGTCTGGGAGCCTAACGAGATTCCACTCGGGGACGTATACTCTATCAGCGTACCCGCCGGGCACCTGTTCTCCGAGTATAAACACCTCCCCCACATCGCATATAGCGCTGGGGTCCCTCTCCATCCTACTCCTACACTCGCTGGATGCCACGATAGCCGGGAACACGCCGACCGGCTCTCCATTGTATAGCCCGAAGACCTCGTGGCCCAATAACAGGGGCGGGTTCAGGTTAGAGAAGCCGCCCTTCCACACCACTAGGTCTCTGCCACACACGCCTACGGCCTTGACCTCTACCTCTACCCAATCCCCTGGCACCTGGTATTCGAACCTACGTATCCGGAACGGCTTCCGGAACTCCTCTAGTACGGCTCCTAGGACCTCTACCTTCCTGTAGTCATTCAACGCCGAAACCCCCCGGGGAGAGGAGGAGTTAGCGCGTCTTCAACTTATACCTTCTCACGCCCCTCTCATCGGCAGCCTCGATGTAGCCGGCCTCGGCCAGCTTTTTCAGCCTCCTGTACAGGGGCGTCTTAGGTATCCCCGTTTCACGCATTATCTCGGTAGCGGTCTTTGGCCCGGCTTCTAATGCCTTTAGGATGGCGATGTCCCTGTCGTCTAGGTGCTCGGCGACCGCCTCTGGTGCGTCGGCTTTGACACCGCCTAGCCTCCTAACGTGTCGCCTGTGGAGAATCCACAAGGCGATAGATATAGTTATAAATGAAACTATTATGGCCATATATTTATGCCAGGACCCTGGAAACACGCTAGTGCCCCCGCTAGTCGTAGTCTCATAGCTGCTAGGAGGTCCCTGTACTCTAGACGTGATGGAACCGGGTAGGACGTAGTACTTCACATACACCACTCCACTCTCGAACTCGAAGCCCGTCACATTACCGATGGTGACAGGTGCCGGCGTAGGCTCCATCTCAACAGGCACTATGGGGTCTGACAGCACCACTACGGTTTCGCAGCCTGTATCCACCTTTAGGGTCCACAGGGTTCCCTCCTTGCGGGTGAGGTTTAGCGTATAGTAGGAGAGGATTATACTGCCATTAGCGTACGTATCTACCACCACTATAGTATCGTTATACTCGACGGGGAGAGGGGTCCCATCATCGTCCACAGCACTCAAATAGAGGGCCGGGCCTAGCAAACCGATAGCCACGCTCGACGGCGCGTTGCCCACAGCTATCTTCTCCTCCACCAGAACGCTTCCATCGGGATAGACGTGTAGCAGGACTAGGCTGCACTCGTTATAGCCGTAGAGGGAGTAGGAAATAACACTATAAAATACTAATATAAATATAATGGCGGATATGGCTAGGCTATAAAGCAGGGACCCTATACGGGCTGACAAAGACTACCCCTCTCCCCCACGAGTATAGCTGGAGACCCCCAAGATACAATAGCGCTACCACCGCCTCGAAGCCCCCTAAGCCAAGGGGCTACAGCTAATACCCGGGAGCTGGCGGTACGGAGCCTCCACACCCTTAAGTCTGAGAGTGACCCCCCGGGACCGTCTATCCTCTTCGGCCTACAGCCTCGGGTATGTTCTCCCTGATCCAAGTCATGGCGTGGTCGATCTTCTCTATAAGCCATCGGGGAGCCTTGCAGCCGAGCGAGTGCTTAAGCATGGCGAGGTGTCTATAGGTCTTAGCCGCCTCGTGGACCACCTCCTGTCTAGACACGTTGCCCTCGTCCACCAAGGCCAATAGATGGCGTAGTCGCGCCATATCCCTGTCTATCTCGACTGAGATCACCGAGTACACCCTCGCCCGTTCGGCCGCCACGAGCTTCCTCATCTTCATGATGGCTGTGTTTATCTTTCTCACGTGCTCCATAGCCTGCTTAGTAAATGCAGACTCTATTATCCCCTCTGTAGCGTTCGTTAGCGTGTCAGCGGCTAGCGCTATGTAGGCGCTGGCGGCATCCGTATTGTTCTCTCCAAGTGCCTCTATCGAGGCGTTTATGTAGACTATGCTCTCGTTCACCGACTCGGCTAGTGCTTCGAGGAGGCTCGTATAGTTGCCATAGCCTATCCTAGCCTCTAACCTATACTCTACCCGTGACAGGAAGGCTTCTAGCCTGGATAGCTCTTCGAGTGCAGAGTCTAGACGGGAGACTGCCCCGTTAGTGTCGCCCTCCTCGATCAGCCTTGCCGCCTCGTCTAGGTCTCCCGTAGTCCTCTCTAGCACAGCGTCAAGCCTCTTCAACACGTGCAGGTACGCATTAGCCAGGTGTAGTCTCTTGGATAGACTTGCGTGGACTAGCTCCGTGAGCTTTCTAATCGTATAATCGGCATTCCTCAAGAGCGTCCTTGCCTTCCCCAGATCCCCGTCCTCTACTGCTCGGCGAGCCTCTTCCAGGCTGGCATTCACCTTCTCGATGCCAGCCATGAGCCTATCGACCCGCGGCCCGCTCGCGTTTAGATCGATTATCACAGTGGAGAGGCGGTTGAGTACCATTTCCCTAGCTGCTATTGCCCTGAGTAGCAGTGTCTTCTCCGCTTCGGCCTTGTACTCTGGCTCTAGGTGGCTCCAGACGTATCTAACCACTGGCATGAATTTCTGAGAGGCCATAGTGGCATATCTAACCGCGTCCTTAATCCGGCCCTCATCGAGAGCCTTCTCTGCTTGCTCAAGCAGGGTTATCGACTCGTTTATACGGTCTTGCATCGCCTCTGGAATTGTTATATTGTCCTCGTCTGCCAGTGCAAGAGTCTTATTTATAATCATTGATATCTTTTTAATGTATAGTCTGGCGGCTAGCCTGGACTCCGCCAGCCGTTCCCCATCTACAACGCCTGCGGCCTGGCTCGTGTGGGCGATATAGCTGTTTATGGGGTATGCTATGGTTGATACTAGGAGCACCGCGACCAGGAGTATCCCAGTCTTCCTCGAAGCCATCCCACATGCCCTCCTAGCTCGTCTACAGTAGTGGGCTTCTGTGCTAGATTAGGTGCTCGGCGGGAGGGGTCCCGGGACCGCCGGGACAAGGAATAATTATAACTATAACCGATATATCAAGGGCATGGCTCCGAGCGACACGGCGCCAAGGGAGCTGGAATGAAGGAGGGCAACCGGGTCAAGACGGCGGTCTACGGAGTACCAGTGTTCGCCTACATGTACACTATTGGCAGTGTGGGCTTCTGGCTGCCACTCTACGTTAAACTCCATGGATTCAGCTACCTAGAGGTACAACTCCTCGCCACAGTCTACTTCATAATCCTAACGCCATCAACGGTGATAGCCGGCTGGCTCAGCGACAAAACAGGCAGGCCCAGCATAATCGCCTCCACAGGAATGCTCCTCAACGCCGCATCGATACTACTCATGGCCCACATAGTAGAGCCCGTCCCCCTAATGGCGGTGAGAGTAGTCCAGGCGCTCGGCCTATCAGCGGCAATCCCAGTGGCGCTGGGAGCCCTGAGCCTCGCACTCGGAGTCTCCCAGGGAGTAGGCTCCAACGCATTCATAATGGCCTCTGGAATGTCGCTAGGCTCCGTGCTTGGAGGATTAATCATAGAGTACCTAGGATTCAAGCCAATGTTCTACTCGGCGGCAGCAATAAGCCTCATAGCAGCCCTAATATCCCACGCCACCGACTACCCCAGGATCCAGTCGAGGATAGACTTCAGCGACGCTCTGAGGAGGATACCGGCGAGCGTATGGCTTGCGCTCGCAGGGCTCGTGGGTAGAAACACCCTAGCCACAGGGGTATACTCTATCCTGGCGATACTGTTCAACCAGATACTCGGCTTGAACCTCGTGGAGACAGCTCTGGCCCTGGCGGTGAACCCTATAGTGCAGTCCCTGGCAAGCCTCTACATCCCGAAGAGGGTCAAGGGGAGGGAGCTAGCATTATACTCCCTTGGTATATCGTCGACCGCCATAGTATTCATGCTGTACTACATAACCGACAACATAGCCACGGCGGTCATAGCCCAGACGGTCCAAGGCCTAACATACGCGCTCATAAACATATCCGGCAATGTATACATCATATCGAGGACGCCCAGCGAGATAAGGTACACCGCGAGCAGCCTCTACGGGTTCGCCTTCAACCTAGGCTGGGTGCTGGGGACCCTAGCAGCGGGCGCCTTCATGCAGCGCTACGGCCCAATAGCATGGCTGAAGCTAGCCATAGCACTACTCCCCGCGATAGGGCTGGCAACCTATGTAGCCGCTAGGAGGGCGGAACGGGGCCTAGCCTACATAGCCTAGCCTCCCGAGGGACTCCCTCAGATCCTCTATAAACCGGCCCTCTCCCTTGCTACCCCTGTAGCACACGAAGTTGGCGGGCCCCTGGTAGTATCCGTAGACCTCGTAGCCTTTAGCCCGTAGGAGCGAGGAGGCCCTAGCCAGGGGTTTCCCCAGGTTAATGCTCCACGCGCACCCTATGCGCTCCCGGCTAAGGGAGTCTCTGTACACTAGGAGGTTCACCTTTTCGGGAGCCTCCATTGCCATCACCCTGGCTAGGGCCAGGTAGTGCCTGCCCTCCCCCTCGGCCACGGCTACTCTGATGCTGTTTTCCTCCACGGTTTCCAGGCTCTTATAGACGGAGTCCAGGGCTGCCTCTGCCTCGGCCCTATAGGTTGTGAGTAACACGTCTTTCAACATCGCCTTACAGGGATCCGGATCGGCCTCGACCAGGCTCCTGGCGACCTCCGAGTGGACTGTGGGTTGCGACATGCTGGTTATCCCGTAGGCCTGCATCGCACACTCACTGGCTATCTGGTAGTCCCTATTGTGGTCTAGCCCTGAGAGGCTCATTAGGGATTGATAGACCCTGTTCCCACGCGCCATATCGCCCATTAGGGAGACTATGCTGGAGGCGGCTAGGAAGGGATGGGGGTTCCCGGTTATGCTCGATACTAGGCTGGCGGTTGTGGGCCAGTTGGCCCTGGGGTCCCCGCGCGGCGAGGGGTTGAGGAATAACACGTTAGGCCTCCTGGGCAGCCTGTGACTCCACGAGTTATCGATAACCACCACGGGCGCCAGGACCATGGGCGCTAGCAGGTCTATCTCGACGCCGCTCCACCCTGTACCGAGCAGTACCAGGCTCTTGGCCTCTCTGGAGTGGATTGCTAGCTGTTCGAGTTGGGGGTGCCCGGGCTTCCATGTTGTCGTGGCCTCTATAGGCACCTCGTCCACGCTACCACGGTACTTTAATGCTATTATCGATGCTATCAGGCCGTCGGGACTCCAGCCGTATACGAGTAGTGGCTTCTCCCTTAGAGCCTCTAGCGCTTCCTCGATCACGTCGCACCGCCTATAGCTGGCTTGCTATAGCTGGGTTGCCTGTTAATGCTGTTAAGACGCTTCGCAGTATGTCTCTTCTCTCCGCGAACCTCCAGAAGCCGATGGCGGCTAGTATGACGCCTAGTATGGCGTAGGGGATTAGGGCTATCAGGGTTACTACTAGGAACCATGTCTTGACGCCGGCTTCGACGCTCAGATGCGTCTTCCCGTCTATTTCTTCGAGCTTCAGCCTCCATTCTATGAACTCGTCGATCACTACCTCGCCGTGGCTGGCCTTCTTAGCGTATACGCCTCGTTTACCCAGTTCCAATACAAGTTTGTCCATCGATAGTCCACCGTCTAGGGGTACGAGTCTGTAGTATATGCGTAGGGACCTGGACAACTCGGAGTCCTCCCCTTTAATAACATATACGATGACTAATATTATAACTAATATTATTAGAGCTAATACTATAGTAGACAACAACGCCCCCATCAAGAATCCATCCACCGCAATCCACCGCTCAAGACCCTCAAACCCCTCCAATATAGGCAATCCTAGTAAAATAAGTAAACCACGCACACAACGCAAAACCCCAGGGTGCCCACAAAATGCTAATCACGATAATCGGCGGAGGCGGATCATACCCGCCGCCAGGCTACGGGGGTCCCTCAATCCTAATCGACACAGGAATAGACAAGATAGCGCTAGACTGCGGAGAAGACTGCCTAACAGGACTCTCCCAAACCGGCTACAAGCCATGCGACATAGAAGCAATATACATAACCCACATACACGCAGACCACTGGTCTGGCCTCTTCCCACTAAGCATAGCCAAGATAGCAGAGGGATGCCCCAACATAAGGATAGCGGCGGAAAGCGAGGTCCTAGGAGACCTTGAAAAGGCCGTGGCGAGAATCCTACCTAGGTCCATGAGAGTAGAGCTTCTAGAGCCCAGGGAGCTTAGCCTGCAAGGGCTAGAGATAGAGACATTCAAGGCCAGCCACACGGTGCCAGCCTACGGTGCAACAATAAAGAGAGACGGCGAGAAGCTGGTCTCCTACACCGGCGACACAAGACTCGACAGCGGCTTGATAGAGGCAGTGAGGGACGCCGAGATCCTCATAAGCGAGGCTACACTCCCCACACGGCTAGCCAGCATCGCCAGGGAAGAGGGCCACATGACAGTTAGAGACTTCATGGAAATGGTGAAAAGTGCGAGGCCCCAGTACGGGATAGCAGTACACCTATCGCCGGAAAGCCTGGCAGAGCTCCGCAAAACCATGGCCCTCGGCGAGGCCCCGAGGGGGATCCTTATCGGCTCCCGAGGCCTCCAGCTATCCCTATGAGGGTCCCTCCAGTGCCACTCTTACCTTCAGGCGTGTCGATGGTAGCGAAGCCATGGGGGAGGCCGCTCGTCGAGATAGACAGGCCCCTGCCCCTGATAGGCACAGTATTTATAGGAGTGATCGACAGGGGCACCAATATCCTCCAGGTCAGGCCAACAACCCTCTGCCCACTAAACTGCATATTCTGCAGCGTAGACGCTGGCCCGAGGAGCAGGTGGAGGAGGAGCGAGTACCAGGTCAGGGATCCTGCATACCTAGCGTCATGGGCGGGGGAGATAGCCAGTTATAAGGGCGGGGGAGTAGAGGCGCTTGTCGACGGCGTCGGGGACCCATTCGCCTACCCACGACTCGTGGAGCTGGTAGCAGAGTTGAAGGGGAGCGACGGGATAAGATGGGTTGCCGTAGAGACCCATGGATGGGGGCTCAGGAGGGACCTCATAGACAGGCTTGAGGAGGCTGGCCTGGATCGGGTCAACCTCAGCATCGACACATTAAACCCCGAGAAGGCGAGATACCTGGCAGGGACCCCCTGGTACGATGTCGAGAGGGTCAAGAGGCTAGCCGAGTACATCGTGAAGGAGACGAGCATAGACCTCCACGTGACCCCTGTCTGGGTGCCCGGCCTAAACGATGAGGACGTCAAGGACGTCGTAAGATGGGCCTACACGATAGGGGCCGGTAAGAGGTGGCCCCCCGCCACGATCCAGAAGTATAACATACACAAGCACGGCAGGAAGCCCCGGGGCGTCAGGGAGGTTCCATGGAGGGAGTTCTGGGCCTGGATAAGGAGCGTGGAGGAGGAGCTAGGCCTAAGGGTCTCATGGAGCATGGAGGAATGGGGGTTCAAGAGGGCTCCGCAAGTCGAGGTACCCTACAAGAAGGGTTCCAGGGTCAGGGCCAGGGTACTGGCGCCGGGCTGGCTCAAAGGGACAACGACTGGAATAACCCTCGACGGTAGATGGCTGCTGACCCTGCGCGGCGAGGGCTATAGGCCGGGGAGCATCGTGTCTACAGTGGTTGAGAGCGTGAAGGACACTATAGTGATTGTCAGGCCGGTGTGAGTTAAGTTAAATCCACGAAGGCTCCACCAGTAGTGGGATGGGTGAAGGCGTCCTGGCAGGCAGGTACGAGCCAGTCCTATTCATAATACTATCTGCCCTGGCGATCTCTACCATGGTAAACGCTCCAGGCATACTGGTCGGCTACGGGCTGGTATTCGCGGTCGAGTACTACGTGCTCTTAGCCTATAGTCCTGGTAGAGGGACCCTCTACTTCCTAGCCGCACACCTGCTAGCCCTACCAATACTCCTGTCGACAAAGTCGATCTTCCTAACAGTAGCCGTCGCCAGCATACTCCTAAGGACCCCCGCCCTCTACACCCTAGGAAGGCTGGGGAGGAGGCTTGGACCACTGGGCCTGGCGCTGGGACTGGCCGCCCTGGAGCAGATACTAGCCCTAACAACCGCGATAGCATACTATGGGGACGACGGCATACACACGGGCCTCAGCATATACGGGGTCCTCCTAGCACCCTTCACATACATGATATACAAGTTCACACGGCTACAGCCAGACCCCACAGCCGCTATAGCCGCGGTGGCGTCACTTCTAGGATACTGGTTGAGCCTATACGCCTTCCCGGTCCCGACACTGCTAGCCGGGGCTCTGGCAGGGCTCGCACTGCTAGTCCTCTCAGGCAGGATAGGTGTTAGGCTGGCCGCAGTGGCCGCGGTGGCACTAGTCCTGGCGGGCGCGGGCCTGGGAGGGGTAGCGCTACAGTACAATGCTAAAGTCGCCTTCTACCCCTTCAACCCCCATAGCTGGTCAAGTGATAGATGGGCCCAAGCCCCGGGAACCCAGTGTCCCTACACGGGGAACGTGTTCGAGAACACTCACTCGCCAGCCAGGCTCCGGATAATAGAGCAGTGCGTTACAGTCGAGGGAGTTGTGAAGCCGGTCCCACATATATCCGGGGACGGGGACTACTGCTTCGACATCAAGGTGACTAACAACTCCCTACTGGGCATCGGCAATCTCGTTCTGCGGCGTGGAGGCCTCCACGTAGAAGTGGTTCCCGGCGATCACTACAAGGTACTAGACCCTATAGGAGGGGGAGTATGTCCTGGCGATAGGGTGCGTGTGACTGGTGTGTTCGTCGTCGACACGGACCATGGGATGTGGAGCGAGATCCACCCGGCCTACAAGATAGAGGTCATAGAAAGGGGGAGTAGCAAGGAGTGGCCCGACTGTATAAGGGGAGTGGAATACGAGGGAGGCTAGCCTTGAGCAAATGCAACATCCAGGCACTTCAGAGAGAGCTTGAAGCGCTAGGCCTCGACACGCTAACCCCTGCGAGGCCGCAGCCCGGCGATCTAAGCGACTACGATAACTGGCGGTCTACAACCGACATGTGGCCCCTAAACATAATAAGAGCCTATAAGGGAGAGGCGCTGGACCTGCCGAGCCTGGTTGTATACCCTGAGAGCGTCGAGGACGTCGCGCACATAGTGAGGCTCGCCGCCTTCCACAAGGCATGCGTAATCCCCGTATGCGGGTTGAGCAACGTCGTCGGGAGCACGACACCGGGCGAATGCTGTATAGCTGTGAGCCTCTCCAGGCTCGATAAGATACTAGAGTTGAGGGAGGAGGACAGGCTAGCCATTGTAGAGGCCGGAGTAAGGGTCTCAGAGCTGGAGGAGTGGCTGAATGGGCGCGGCTTCACACTCGCTTACAGGCCCCAGTCCGAGAGGCTGGCGTGCATAGGCGGTAGCATATCAACGCTTGGAGCCGGAGCCTACTCGCCCGGATATGGCAACATAGAGGATGTAGTCCTCTGGCTCGATGTAGTCAACAGGCGTGGAGAAGTGATCCGGGCTGGTAGCGACAGGAACCCCAGAGGCCTCATACTCCCCGGGGTGAACAACGTATTCCTGGGCGCCGAGGGTGGATACGGTATAATCGTCAGGGCAGGGTTGAGGGTCAGAGAACTACCCGAGGAGGAGGCAGACCTATCCTATACCATGCCATCCTTCGCCGACGCCATATCGGTAGCCCGGAGAGCTTACACGTGGAACACGCCGCTAATGATGAGGATCCAGGACTCCAGCGAATCACTACTCCACTACGGGATCGAGGACACAGTACTGCTAGCCAGGATAGCTGGCCCCCGTAGCATTGTAGAGGGCCAGAAGCAATACCTGGAGGCGATCATACGGGCTGCCGGCGGGAGGGAGGCCCCAGGCCTCGTCGAGAAATGGTGGAGGAACAGGCTCTCCTACGCCAGCTCCGTCAAGACGGTGCTCGACATGGGGCTGGCCTTCGATACAATCGACCAGGCCGCCTACTGGAGCGTGCTGCCCCGCCTCCACTCCCTCCTCCTAGAGAACCTAGCCAGGGTGGAGGGGGTGAATCTCGTATTCAGCCACGCCTCACACTTCTACCCAAACGGGGGGAGCCTATACACCACGGTCGTCTTCGAGAGGGACCCCCAAGTGTACTGGAGGGTCTGGGATGTCGCCATGGAAACCGCCCTCAAAACCGGGGCTTCGATACTCCACCACCACGGCTTCGGCCTCCTAAGAAGGAAGTGGGCCGCCGCCGAGTATGGAGGGTCCCTCAAGCTAGCCTGCGCGGTTAAGCGCGCCCTAGACCCCGGTAACCTGTTCAACACCCGCTCTAGCCCAGCATCCTACTGCGGAGGGCTGGTCGATGGCGGTCGACAAGCATGACGTGCTGGTCGTGGGCGCGGGTATCGTTGGCGTGTTCATAGCCTATAGGCTGGCCCGGGCTGGCTATGACGTGTTGGTCGTGGAGAGGATGGAAGAGGCTGGCCGGGGCGTTACCGCTAGGAATGCGGGGGTCATCCACGTGGTGCAGATGCCCTTTAACAGCTTGAAGAGCAAGCTGTGCGTGGAGGGGAACCTTCTGTACCAGGAGCTCGACAGGGAGCTGGGCCTGGGGATCAAGTGGACGAGAGCCTTCATAGCCTCTACAAGGGCCTGGAGCGCGTTAACGGCTAGGATAGCTGCATCAGTACTGGGGCGTAGACTCCCGAGCCATACCGTTAGGGTTGTGCCTGGCAGGGTGGTGAGGGAGTACGAGCCCCTCGCAAGCCGGAGCATAAAGACCGCTGTGATGGTCGAGGGCTACGGGGTCGTGGACCCCGTCGCGCTGACCCAGAGGATAGCCGTGCTAGTGGAGGAGCAGGGCGCCGGGATAATGTACTCTGCCCCCGTCTACGACGTCTCCCTTGACGACGAGGGGGTTGTGGCCGAGGCGGGCTCCAGTACTGTAAGGGCTCGGGCGCTGGTAAACGCCGCGGGCCTAGACGCCGATACAGTGGCCTCCCTCTACGGCGATACCTACGAGATCATACCGGTCCGCGGGGTCATGACGATATACGACTCTGCCAAGCCTGAGAACATACTCGCATGGCTCAGGCTGGAGAGAAAGCGGGAGACGAAGGGCGGGGGCATAATACCGCATCCAAGGGGCGTCTTACTGGGTCCAAACTACGCGGGAACCGCTGGCAAGGACGACTACAGGTATAGCGAAGCCGATGTCCGGGAGCTGAGGAATCGGTTCCAGCCACTGCTAGACGCCAGTCTTGAGGGAGACCCCGAGGTGCTAGTTGGCCTCAGGCCTACGGTGGCCTCTAGGGACTTCATAATAGAGTATAGTGGGAGGACTAGGATGATAGTTAACCTCGTCGGGATAGAGTCGCCCGGCTTGACGGCGGCCCCAGCCATAGCCGAGGTCGTCTATTCAATGGTCTCAGGAGTCTTACCCTAGTAATACCCTCTAGGCCCACACTTCTAGGCCCGGGGTAGCAGGTTTTGACGCTCGACATCTATGTGATCGCCTTGATAGCCCTCCTAGCCCTTATACCAACACTCTTCTACGCGGCCGTGGTAGCCTATGGGAGGAAGGGCTATAGGTCCCTAGAAGGGATAGCGTTGTCGAAGGCTCTCAAGCCCTTCTCCAGGAGGATCCTAGAGGGCATGGCTCGTAGAGGCAGGCTCTCATGGCCCGCCGCGGTCAGGGTCCTAGAGGCCTGGAGCGATGCCGGGCTAGCCCAGCTACTCCTCCCACACTCGTGCCCTGGGAAGGAGTGTATTGATGGGCTTAGGAGACTTGGCTACTACGAGTTGATCACAGCTTCCCATTCAAGGGGGTGTAGCGTCGACGAGAAGATCCTCAACGAAGCCATGGTGTTCCATGTGTTGTCGGGCCAGGAGAGCTATGCCGAGGCGGCAGGCTACCAGTCACCCAGACCCGGGATCGCGGCCCTCTACTGCGGCGAAAACGTGATAGAGGTCTGGGACGGTACACGTACACTATCCTCAAGAAGCCTACCAGCCGGAGCCCTGGAGAGGCTGAGGATCTACGTGTCTCCGCGGGCTGTCGAGGGCACGGTTAAGCCGGGGTTCCTAGTCATCTGGGGGTGCATGGAAGAGGGTGAAGCCTCCGAGTACATTGGCATGGCGTACCCGGAGGTCCCACCCAGTGTAGCGGCCCTATCATACCATCTAGGCATAGAGGGGTCCAGGGCCGAGGTCGTGGCCAAGGCCTTTTCGGCCGCCGTCAAGGTCCTGGAAGCTTCGGGAGCCCTGTCCTACACGGGGCTACCCTCCTGGATAACGACACTAGTAGAAGACTCGGCCATCGCAGACTGTGGGATAGACCGTGGGACCATAGTGGTCACCGACAAGCCGAGGGCCCGATGCCCAATCTGGCTCCCAAAGTCTATAGAAGCCGGAGACTCTATGCCGGAGGGAGTCGACCCGCGGGCGTGGGCCAGCATACTCTCCCTAGCCTATAGGAGAGGGGATCACTCCTCAATAAGAGGAGAGTGGAGCTGGAGCAGGGACCTCGCAGAGCTTCTGCCAAGCCTCCTACGGGACTCTCCAGACCCGCCCGTAGAGGGGGGCTTCCAGGTGAGGCCGGAGCACGTTGGCATGTTGAGGGCCACCAAGTACGACATAGTATACGACTGTATACGTCCAGCCAGGTACTGCGCTAGGACCGCTGGGCTCAAGCCTCCTGTTGAGATGCACGTGAAGCCCAGGGTACTCACCAAGTCGCCCTTCTTGAGGGGCCCCATCGAACCGGTTAGAGCAGCCTATAGGGAGTGGGGTGGAGGGCCGACTCTCTACATCGTGCCCAGCAGGCTCATGGCCAGGATCTCTGCAGGCAGCCTGGGCTTGAAGCTGTTGGAGGATCACCGGGATGTTGACGAGTGGATGGATTCCGGGCTGGACGCTGTAGCATCCTGGGACGCGGTCCTAGATATGCCGTGGTCTGTAAACGGGGCTCCCAGGGCTGTGCTAGTCTACCCCGAGGCCTTCTCCGGGAAGCCGACTGGCATAGGCGAGGTCGTCGAGTGGGTGAGGAGTCTATCCAGCCAGGTGTCGAGGCTCCTGGTCTCAAGGCTCGCGTACTACCAGGACGCCGAGCTAGTTGGTACCGGGGAGGTCGAGCCGGAGCCGGTCGTCGAGATCCGGAGGGACTGGGTCGTTGAGGAGGCTCAGGCCGTGTTCTCAGAGTACTGGAGTGGCTACAGGCTGAGACCCTACCAGGAGACCACTATAGCTGCGGTGGTCGAGATGACGGCCTCCAGGCCAGGCCAGCCAGTGTTCACGATACTGCCGACGGGTAGCGGTAAGAGCGCGATATTCCAGGTAGCCGGGATGCTCTCCAAGAGGCTCGGCTATGGGGGTTACGTGCTAGTTGTATCCCCCCTCAGGGCGCTAATGAGGGACCAGGTAGACAACGCTAGGAGGAGGGGGTTCACAGCTGAGAGGATAGACGCGTCGGTGACTGGTAAGAGGAAGAAGCTAGTGGTCACGGCCGCCAGGATGGGCGCATTGGATCTCCTATACGTTACGCCGGAGAGGTTCATGGATGAGGAGTTCGCCAAGCTACTCGCCGAGGCGCCTCCGGCTCTAGTGGTCTTGGACGAGGCCCACACGCTGGCCAGATGGGGTCCCTCGTTCAGGCCCTCCTACCTACACGCCGCAAAGCTATTGGCGGATCTCCGCGAGACCGAGGGCTGGCCCCCCATTGCCTTATTCACTGCCACAGCCCCGCCAGACGTGGTCGAGAGCGCGCTGGCCAGTATAGGGTCGCGGCCGGGTGTGACGATACCCATCAACTTATCGGGGGACGAGGGCGGGGACTTCAGCTTCCCCGAGGAGGGGGCCCTGGTGTTTAGAGGGCCCGTCGTGAGGCCGGAGCTAGTATTCGATGTGAAGCCCGCCCCCGGTGATATCGAGAGGGTGGACCTGGCTGGTAGGACTGTCAAGGAGCTGGCGAAGTGGGCTAGTGAAGTGGATAAGCGGTGGATTGGCATTGTATACACGGGGTTTGTGAAGAGGACCCGTAAGGAGTGGGAGAACGCCGATTACCTGGCGGAGCTGCTCTCGGCGAAGACAGGCCTCAAGACGATCAGCTACCACGGCCAGCTCTCGTCCCGCGAGAGGAGGCTCCGCGAGAATAGGATCTACGAGGCCAGCGTAGCCGGGGACCCCCTGATCGTGGTGGCCAC
>WWDN01000075.1:0-6531 GCA_035615875.1 Thermodiscus sp.
AAGGGGGGAAAGGGATGACTATCACCCTGAACCCAGAGCACCACCTCTCCTGGTGGTGCGGTGAAGAGGTGGCGGCTGTAGGACCCCCTAGAAACCTCTAGGAGTGGAAGGGTATGAGTGAGCCGCTATTCCCGTATACAGGCTTCAGGAAGGGGCAGAGGGAGGTTGCACTCCTCGTAAAGGAGGCTGTAGAGAATGGCACGGTACTGTCCGTGAGGGCTCCAACGGGGTTCGGCAAGACGGCCAGTATAATATATGGCCTGTTGCTGGCCGGGGCGGAGAAGGTCCTCTACCTCGTTAGGACTGTTAACGAGCTATACCCGGTTGTCAGGGAGCTCAGGAGGTTTAGACAGCCCTTCACACTCTTATTCAGTGCCAGGAGGAGCTGTCCTTTGATGTCGCTCGAAGGGAAGCCCCCTCCCCAGGAGGATTTTTGGGACAACTGTAGGCTTGCCAGGCTGAGGGGGCTATGCAGGTATTTCTCGAACGTGGATAAGGTGGCTGTCGAGGCTGTCATGGATATGATCTCTAGGTCCAGCGAGCCTCCCCTCATGCTTGCCAGGAGGATTGCGAGAGAGTTCGACTCCTGCCCCTTCTTCACCCTACGCAGGCTAGTTGACTCGTCCAGGTTCATTGTAGCCACATACCCGTACCTGTTTAGGGCCGACATATTCCAGGGAGTCCTGGAACCCTATGACTACAGTGACTTCATAGTCGTCGTGGACGAGGCACATACCCTGGCCACGGTGAATAACCTGCTAGAGCAAAGGCTGAAAGCATCTACCATAGAGAAGAGCATAGAGGAGGTCAAGAAGTACCTTCCCGAGGCCAGGCTCGTGGTCCAGGAGCTACAAGGGCTCCTAATGGCCTTGAAGAGGCTCAAGCCCAAGAAGCTAGAGAAGCCTAGGAGAATCGACAAAGAGGAGATACTAGGGGAGGAACTCGATCTCAGCGTGATCCTAGACGCGGCCGAGGAAATCCGCGATAAGAAGCTTGAAGAGGCCTTGCTAAGCGGGGGGAACGTTCTCCTGGGAAGGGTTAGGACCTGGATCTCCAGGGTGGCTTCATGGCTCTCGATACTTGTCCTCCCCGAGTCGCGCCTGTTCGTGGAGCCCGGCGAGGAGGAGCCTGAGTACGTGACGCTCCCGATGGATCCGGCGGTGGTTGTGAGGACTCCATTGCAGAATGCTAGAGCTGTTATACTAGCCAGCGGCACGCTCCCCAAGGGGGACTTTGTGCGGGAGCTTCTCGGCGTGGAGAGGCAGGTCAAGTATGTGGATACCGATGTGGCTTTTGGGAGGTTCGTGCGCTTCGACAACATCTATACGGTTGTCGCGCGGGACGTCACTACCCGTTACAGGGAGCGGTCGGCTTACATGTATAAGAGGCTCTCGGCCTATGTAGCCGCTATAGCTAGCGGGCTCTCCGGGTTGAAGTTGTTCGTATATCCTAGCTACGAGGTTATGAAGGAGGTGGTGTCTCGTCTACCGGTGAATCTAGACGTTCTAGTCGAGTCGCGCGGTACCAGTATAGACGAGGTGGAGGAGTGGATCCGGGGGTCGCCCGAGGTGAGTGTGCATGCCGTGGCCAGTGGGAAGCTGGTTGAGGGCGTCGAGTTCACCGACGAGTATGGTAGGAACCTGCTCCATATAGTGGTCCTTGTAGGCGTACCATACCCGCAGCCAGACGATTATAGTAGGACTATGGAGGAGGACCTGGAGGCTAGGATTGGGAGAAGCCGCGCCCGCTACTACGTATTCGATTTCCAGACTATCGTGAGGATAAAACAGGCCCTCGGTAGGGCTACGCGTTCCCCCGAGGACCGTGCTGTCTACTTCCTCCTAGACTATCGGTATCTGAGGAAGGATCTCCGAGTGCAGCTGGAGGTCCCCGTCTCTAGAGTGGTGTCTAGCTTGTCTGGGTTGGCCTCCGCTATAGCGGAGGCCCGTGCGAGGTTAGCCGTCTACTCCTCCTCTTCTAGGAAAGACTCTAACGCGTCGTAGACGTCGAGTATTGCTTCCCTAGTCTGTCTTCTAACCCTGAAGCCGGCCTCTTCCAGCTTCCTAACGGCATAATCTACCACTTGAACTAGAACCTCGACAACATCCTCTAGCTCCGCCCTCGGGTCCACCTCTGCATCAAGCAGCTCCTCGATCGACTCGTCGATACCCTCTCCGACTCTCAACTCGACGGCATACACCCCTTCGTCCCTGGGCTCTACGATTATCTTTATTGGGTACTCACCATGTAGAATGACCAGCACACCCTTGTCCAAGTCGATGCTGGGCTTTAAACCGTACCTAGCCGCGTACTCCGAGATGGACTTTAGAGCATCCTCCCGTGTCATAGCCACCATTGCCTCAGCACCCTATTGCTACAAGGAACGCGCCCCCATAATTAATACGATACCCCAGTGACCCTAGAGGCTACGCAACTCGACCTCGCCGGTATCATAATCTATTACCGCGTATCTACCCTTGGCCAGGGGACCCGGGTTGACGAATATTATGCCATCCCTCTCCTCGAACCCGGAGCTCTCGTGTATATGGCCGAAGACGTGCACCCTAGGCTTTAGAGATGATACGATGCTCCAGAGCTCCTTCAAGCCAGCTCTCAACCCTATGAAGGTCCTATCCAAGACCCCACGCGGGGGATGGTGTGATACGAGCACGTCCACCCCACTAGATGGGCTTAGTGACTGAAGCATCCTTATATTGCCGACAACCTCCATGCCCCCTACGCCAGCGAAGACCAGGCCTTCCACCTCAACCATCCTACCGTCCAGTAAAGCGCCCTCGGCGCGTAGAAGCCTAGCAACCCCGGGGTTGTCTATATTGCCTGTAACCGCTACAGCAGGAGCCCCAGCCTCCTCTAGGAACAACTCTACGGTGTCTATACACTCGAAGTCCCCCGACGAGACGACGAGGTCGTAGGATGCCGAGTCGAACACCCTCTTGAGCTTGTCGTTGCGGCAGTGTATGTCTGTCACGTGGAGGATCCGGGTCATGGATTATATTGCACCCGTGTCACGTTAGTAATGTTCAACCGTCTATTATACCTTATATATTGGCCTCCAAGCTCCTCACTAGCCTCCTCAACCGCGCTAGCACGCGCGACTTCGTCTCCACTCCAAGCCTAGCCTCCTCAACAGCCTCCCAGAGAAACTGGTAGGCTTTGAGAGCCGTCTCCCTGTCGAAGGGATAGGGGACCCCGTCTTTCCCGCCTATCGCGTAGGAGTAGGCGAAGGGGTCTAGCGGATGGGATAGAGGGTCCCTCAAGCTAGTGGGGACGCCGTATAGTATATCTGCTATGAGGGCTAGGGCCCTCACAACCCTGGGCCCCAATCCGGGGGCTACGGCTAGGTCTCGCTCGTCAACGACCTGGTAGTTGGCTACGGCCTCGACCGACCTGAGAAGTCGTCTTGAAGGTTTTATGGGTCTGTAGTATGGCTTCACCCGTGAAGGAGGGTCCCTCCCGCTGGATACATAGTCTAGGAGCGAGGGCTTGCCCTGGATCATCCGGTTGGCCTCCTCCAGGTACCTAACTATGCGCCTCGGCCCCTCCTGGACCAGGTCTACGTACATCCTGCGGGCTTCTCTGCTCTCGGAGGCTGTTGCATTGAGCAGTATACTAGCCCTGGAGCCTGCGACGCCCGAGTGGGGTTCCTCTAGGTCGAACCGTGTTACGTGGTATCTCCTGGCCATTCCATTTGCCGTGTTCATACCCTGCTGTACCACTATATACTCTCCAGTCCTAGTCACAACGAGGGCATGTATGTATAGCTCGTAGCCATCCTGTAGGAATGCAGAGTCAACCCTCGCGGCTATCTTACTGGCCCTTCTCAGTTCCAAGGGATCCAGGCCGTAGGCTTCGCCAGCCCTCTCGGCTTCCTCGGGTAGTTTCTTCATGTTGCTTCCCTTGCCGCCTAGGACTAGTATCCCGCGGTCGTGGTCTTCCCAGGTTATCCGCTTCAGTATCCCCACGACGACCGTCGTGCTCCCGCTACTGTCCCAGTCCATGCCTATTACGTTGTTGAAGGCCTGGAACCACAGTGGGTCGGCTAGCATGGCTAGTACTGCTGAGGGGCCCTTTACCTCTATAATGTAGTCCATTATGGCTCTGGCTAGCTTTGTCATTACCTCCAGCATCCATTGAGGGACCCTCCCATGGTGTAAGGGGAGGTCTGCTATGCCCGGCATCGTCTCTGGCCTCTAGTATTAGGCCTGACCCTGTACTACTATTTCTAGCCCCCGTGTCCTATTATCCCCCTGGCATCACAGCTTAATTCAAATCCCTATTTTCATTGATTAATATATTTATACCTGCGTCGTTATCGTTATCCTTGAGGTGTCTCTTCCGTGCACCCTTACGCGAGGATACTAGATGAAATAATCAGTCTACTCAACACTGACTTATACGGCCTACGTGGGGTTATAGGCGAGAGACTACTTATATCGGCTCTACGCGAGGGCGAGACCAACGTCTACACCTACGATGGGAGCAGGCTTGTAAAGCTCAACGAGAAACCGGTTAACGGCGTCCTCGAAGCCAAGTACAATGTGTCCAGGGCCATTATACTGAGAGATGTCGCCAAGGGCAGGGAACAATATATGCTATACGAGATCGACCCCGACGAGCCGGGGATCGAGAAGCCCGTCGAGGGCGTCGAGCCAGCGCGTATACTAGGCGGCTCCTACGACGACGAGGTTCTAGTTTATAGTGCAGCGACCATGGCCGAAAACGCGGTATTCCTGGTTAGAGAGGGTAAGAGGATTAAGGTTGCCGAGCTCCCGGGCTTTGCAGCCGTGATAGACCATAAGTGGCCTATAGCGGTCGGCATCGGAGCCCTAAAGCCCACTACGGGGAAGTTCCAGCTCTTCATAGTAGACCTAGAGAGTGGGAACGTCAAAATCCATGAGAGGCCCGATGGAAGCATACTCATGGCTAGAATAGCCCCCGACGACTCCATAGTCTACGCCCTCGATAGGAGCGATGACGCGGTGCTGATGAGGCTAGACCCAGCCACGATGGAGGACAGCGAGCTCTCGCTACCAGGAGAGGACCTTAAAGAGTACAAGCCCGTCTCGTTCAACTACATCGGCTACACGCCGGGAGGGTCCCTCATCGCAGTAGCCAGGAAAAACGGCAGGAGTAGAATATTCCTAGACGGGCGTCTAGTAGAAGCTCCTGGAGGGATCCACGGAGCAGTCTACGAGTGGAAGGGCGGGCTTGTAGTAACGCATACCAGCCTCTCGTTTCCGCCTAGGGTCATAAAGCTGGGAGGTGACGGCTATGAGGTCCTTCTAGCCGGGTCTGTGCCAAGTAGTGTAGCCGAGGCGTTAGGCGACAGTGGGTTTGCTCTAGTCGAGAGTTTCGACGGGGAGAAGGTTCCGGTGTTCTATCTGGAGAGCAATAGGGCCTCCAAGCCAGGCCCCACAGTGGTATTAGTACATGGGGGTCCCTTCGCCGAGGACGCCGATATGTGGGACGCTCTAGCAGGAGGCCTGGCTTTGGCTGGCTTCCACGTTCTAATGGTGAATTACAGGGGTAGCACGGGCTATGGTGAGAGGTGGAGGCTGAAGATTATAGGCGATCCCTGTGGGGGCGAGCTGGAGGATATCATAAGCGCTACCAAGTGGGCTGTGAAATCTGGATTGGCTAGCCACGTGTACATAATGGGGTACAGCTATGGGGGCTACATGACAATGTGCGCTCTCACGAAGAAGCCCGGCGAGTACAAGGCGGGCGTCGCCGGGGCTAGCGTCGTCGATTGGAGGGAGATGTACGAGTTGAGCGATGCCGCGTTCAAATCGTTCATACACATGGTGTTCGGCGGGAGAACAGAGCTGTGGGACGAGAGGAGTCCCATCAACTTCGTCGAGAACCTGAGGGACCCCCTGATGATCATACACCCCCAGAATGATTCGAGGACTCCCTTGAAACCGGTCCTCCGCTTCATGGACAAGGCCGCCGAGCAGGGTAAGACTTTCGAGGCCTATATTGCGCCTGACATGGGTCATACTGTCAACACCGTGGAGGACGCGTTGAAGATACTGTGGCCAGCAGTGCAGTTCCTGCTGCGCCAGGAGGGTTCAACCGAGAAGTAGCCAGCGAGACCTAGGCTATAGCGAGTGACACACCGTATATGTGCTGAGATATATCTTCACATCTACGTATATGCTTCCAGGGCTAGCGCATGGTGTCATACGTCGAGAAGGCTAGGAGGGGCTACCTCGATACAGGCACAGGCTTTCCCCGCGAGATCATATGGGGTATGGGACTGGTAAAGGCTGCCGCGGCAGAGGCCAATTACAGGCTAGGCCTGCTCCCCCTGGATAAGTATAGGGCTATCAAGGCAGAGGCTCTAAGGCTCGCCGGCGGCGAGTATGATGGGGATATAGACGTTGACGTCTTCCAGACCGGGAGTGGGACCGGGCTCAACCTAAACGTGAACGAGGTAATAGCCAGGAAAGCATGGGAGAATCACGGCGTAAAAGTCCATCCCCTCGACGACGTGAACATGAGCCAGAG
>WWDN01000076.1:0-6046 GCA_035615875.1 Thermodiscus sp.
AGGTCTTCACGGAGAGGATGCGCTTCCCCCTGCTACACGCGTACCCGGCGCTAGCCTCTAGGAGCATGCTTCCAAGCCCCCTGCCCTGGAAGCCCCTCTCCACGGCCAGCCAAAGTATCTCCATGCAACACTCCCTCTCGTCGAGCAACACGAACCCCCGAACCACGCCGTCAACCCTAACCACAAAACCGTGGGATCTGCCAGCGTCCTCCTCCACCTCAGCCGCGGCGCTGGGGGTAAACCACTCCGGGAGCCCCCGAACAATCCCAGTAACCCTCTCCACGTCAAGAGGGCTAACGACGTCAACGCTAACCCTCTCACCGTCATCTAAGCCCAAGTCGATCCTCCCCGCGGGCTTGACTATTCGTCAAGTGTTTCCGGCTCTATTTAGCCTCTCCCCCGGGAGTTCCAGGGCGTCGGAGCCGTGTCGTATCACTATGTTGGGCTCCCGTGGGATCGCGTCTCCCTCTCCCTTTGTGTGCTTTGTGTTTATGATAAAATAGTTAGAGGTACCGGTAAACGGCACGCGGTTTCAAACCGGTATACGTCTTATACATACGCCGGGTCTATTCCTCTTCAAGGGCCATTATTAGCCTCCGCGCATACACGCTATATGGGGGCCCCTTCTTGCCGGAGGGAGCAGACTATATCCAGTGCCTGGTATGCGGTAGAGTCACCCCGACGGACAAGGGAGTCTGCTACCACTGCCACTCGCCCCTGCCTCAGAGGATATACCTGCCTGAGGGCACGGTCGTGTGCCCTAATTGCCTCAAGGTCACGCCCGTCGATACGGGCTATTGCAGGCATTGCCGGGCTCCGCTTCCAGGCTACGCGAGGGGTCCCGTGGAGCCCGGAGCCCCCAATAGTATTTCTACTGGGTTGCACGCCGCTGGCCCCGGCGAGGGTAGGGTTGTCGCTGCCGCCGGGGTCGCGGATGTCATCGCCAGTCTTTTTTCTAGGAGAGCTGCAGGGGCCTGGCCGTCCAGGCTTCCCCGTAGGAGGGTGTTAAGGGTCGGCGCACTGTCCAGGGGTCGCATAGGCTAGAGGAGCCGCATAGCCCAGGGGCCCCTGGAGGTGTAAAGATCGCCGCGTGTGAGTGCAAACCCTGTACCGACTCCAGGCCATGTCGTGTGTCCAAGGTGCAAGAGGCTGACAAGGGCAGACCTGCCCTTCTGCACCCACTGCGGGTACCCGATTAATGCAGGTGTGACTGTTAAGCCGAGGGAGAAGCTGTGGAGCGTGTTCCTTGGCCATGATGTTGACGGCAAGCCCTATGGACTGGCCCTGAGCGAGCTAAAGACACACACTCTAACCTACGGCCTCGTTGACACGGGCAAGACTAGTCTGGCTAAGAGGATACTCTACGAGCTGCCGCGCGACGTCGGGTTCCTGGTCATTGATTGGGAGGGCGAGTATGGGTCCCTGGCCAAGAGGGTTGGAGCCCAATACTACCGTCTCTGCGGCAAGGACACTATCAGCCTAGGCCTCCTGGACTCGGAGGATCCACTCTGGCTGGCGCAGCTCCTAAGGGAGGTCATCATAGAGCACCACTACGACCTGACCCCTTCTATGGAGAAGGCCCTATTGGACCTTACCGAGGCGCTTATAGCTAGTGGCGCTGACATCACGGACATCCCAAGCTTCATACACATGCTCTCCCGAAGGATGGGATGGAACCCCAAGACCGCCGACGCCTTGGGAGTAAGGCTCAGCATAATACATCGCAGCCCTATAACACCGTGTCTCCGCAGACCGAACATGATACCCAGATTCATAGGAGAGAGGATCATAGTAGACCTGTCAAGGATCAATATACGGAGTAGGCCTGCCGCAAGGCTAATGGCGAGCGTGATATTCCACAAGTTCGAGAGGGAAATCGCCAAGGAGGGGATGTCGAGCAGGCTAAGGCACCTGCTGGTGATCGAGGAAGCCGAGGAGCTCTTAAGCGAGGGCCTGCCCGGCGCCACCACCAGCATGCACCTCTTCCTCATGCACAGCAGGAAGAGGGGAGTAGGGGTCCTGATGATAGCCCACACTCCCCTCGCCATCCCCGGAGAGGTAAAGAGCGTCGTGGGCAATGTCGCTTCATTCCACATAACAGACTACAAGGCCAGTAACCTCGCGGCCGAGAGCCTTGGCTCGGCGGATCTGGGCTCTGAGATAAGGTCCCTGGATAAGGGAGAGTTCATTATCAAGTCAAGGCTAGACCCGGCGCCCGTCCGAGTGAAGCTACAGCCCCTGTCGCGTATGGACAAGGCGACCGAAGCCCTGCTGGAGTCGATAAAGAGCCACCCGCACTTGACCACCCGCGAGAGGAGGGCTTATCTAAGCTTGAACAACCGCGTCTACATGGCCGCTGTAGAGTATTTGAAGAGGAAGGGGGTCATAGAGGAGGTAACCGCCTATAGGGGGAGCGGGAGGCCCCCGAAACTGCTACAGATAAAGGGCATGAATCCGGGAGCAGTCCACGCATATGGAGTGCATCACACCTCGGTTATCGTCGAGAACACGCTAGGGGTCCCCTGCATGAGGCCCAGTGGAGGCGCCTCCAAGCCCGACCTAGAGGCTACATACGGCCGGTTCAAGCTAGCCTTCGAGGTCGAGACCGGGTCCAATATAAACGCTGGAAAGTACCTCAGGGTGCTACGCGAATACGACTACCTCTTCATAGTATGCGTCAAGAAGTGCATGGGCACCGCCAAGAGAGCCAGCCTGGCCACAGGACTCCACAACAGGATAATCGTGTCCAACCTAAGCACACTGCCCCAGAAACTGGAGAGGTGGATGGAGAGGATCCGTGCCCGCAGGCCCTAGAGGGACCCCTCCCTGTGGGGGAGAACGTGGTGAAGGAAGCCTGGGAAAAACGGGTGTAGCTTGGAGGGGGCTAGAACCAGCCCACCCTAGGCACTCTAACCCTCTTTCCACTGTTCGAGTTTACCCCTCTCCTCTCCTCCTGGCTCTCCACTATCCTCCTCATTTCCTCAGTTATCTCGCGGCCCATGCACCACTCACCCCTCCTCTACCAGGTTAGAGGTGGCCCCCTCGACCCGGGGGTGTGTATGGCTGCACTGGGGGTGGGATGGTATTAGGAGTTTCTCTACGCTTATCTCCTCCTGGTCTATTATGTATAGGTTCGGCGTGTAGCTCCATAGCCCGCCGTTGAGTATGTTTAGGGCTAGCCTCGCCGTGTAGCCGATCACTGGTGTGAGGTCTACCTGTAGGCCCTGGGCGGCCGCCAGCTCTGCTACATCGTCCATGTCGTATCCGTACCTGTGGAGCCTCTCCTCCAGCCCGCCACCATCGTAGGGGAGGCCCTCGAAGACCCCGTGTTTGTGTAGGCACTCGTAGCAGGCGTAGCCCCTGTACCCTTTAAGCCCGGCTAGCATGAGGAATATTATGTTCCTAGCCGCCTTCTCCGAGGCCCAGCTCATCACAACGGGCTTGCCCAACGCCAGTCCCAGGTCGTTGAGGGTGAAGTGCGCCTTCACGTTGCCAGTGGCGTCTATTATCACGTCAGCCTTCCCCAGGGTTCCCCGGAGAGTACTCCACTCAGCCTCGCCCACGTTATACTCGTACCCCCTGATGATGGTTTTGAGACCGTATCTCCTTATGAGGCGTCTAACGGCTTCAACCTTGCTATAGCCCACCTCCGCCATGGTAGGCGCGCTCCTTATGACGTTCGACGGCACATAGACGTCGTCATCCACGAGCAGCAACCTACCCACCCCGGCCTTCGCCAGGAGAAGCGCTATGTTGCTGCCACCGCTCCCCAGGCCCACTATGGCAACGGTCCTCCTGGAGAGCCTGTTTAGATCGTGGACCCTGCTTATACGGTTGTAGACGTCCAGGTCGAGCTCGTCGAAGCCGTACCCCCTGCCAATGTACTGTATGGGGACCCTGTGCACCCTGCCGCCCCAGTAGGAGTAGGCCCTGAGCCTCAATACGCCGTCGCCAATCCCAGCTATCATCGACACGGACGGCTGAAACGCCCCATCGTCAAAGACATTCATCTCCACTATACTATCTATGTCGCCCGGCGACGGCCGAGGATGGCTCTGGAAATAGTGCGAGTGCCACTCCCCCAGATACTCCACAGAGCCATCGGACCCGAGATACTCCTCCACATACGAGGCATCTGTGTAACAGCTAGTGGCTCCATGCCTAGTCCTAGGCCCGATCAAGGTGCGAGCCACGATAAGGTAACAGGGACCGCCGCCAACGCACCTCCTCCAGCCAACCAGCGCGCCGCAAGCCTCCCTCCTCATCAAACCCCACGAGACGGCCTCCCTCCTAATGACACGGCGCACCTCCAGCGGTAGGAGTACGCTTGCAACACTCCTGTCTATCCTCCCACCCTGCAATTCCCCTTCCCCTCGCACCTAGCCATATACCTAAGGACCTGGTGGAGTATGAGGTCGAACCCGTTCAGGTCCTTGCCCCTGACCAGGGCCAGGTACTCGCTCTCCCTCATAGGGCAGAACACGGCCGCATCCCGATACACCCTACCCCCGATCCTCAGGGGCTCCTCCAGCCTCTTGATCACATAGACCCCGTGGCCCGATGTGTTCTTGGTCGGCGATGGTATTATGAAGACCTGGGGGATGCCCTTCCGGGGGTCCTTGCCGACCTTGAACACGACCAGGTAGGGATCCCCCGACAAGGGGGAGGAGACTAGGGCCACCACCTGCACCGACCCATCGCCAGCCTCGAAGTAGGCTACATCCTTCACTAGGCCCCTCTCACGGCGCAGCTGCTCGCCCCAGGAAGCCACCACCATCAACGCCTCCCTCTCCAGCATGCCCCCTACACCACGCGCCTCAGCCCGTGGGGTCTCCTCCTTAGCATGGATATGTAGCGGCCCCATCCACGGTCTAGGAGTATCTCCCTGGGCGGGGGCCTGGTGGAGCTGACTGGCGTGGATGGCTCTCTGGGCACCTGTACCGTGTCGGTGTTGTCTGCGAATGCCGCCTCTAGGAGGCCTGGATTGTATTCCTCGTAGTGGTCTATGTCCTCGTAGATGTATGCCCTTCTCCTCATGTACTCTATGACCATCGGGTCGACCAGCCCCATGTGGGGCCAGTTCACCAGCTCCCTGGTTATCTCGTCGTCTCCTCTGAGTATCTCGACGTGGACGCGCCTGATCTCCTCCGGGAAGTAGCCGGCTTCAACACCCACGGCAATGTAGTATTCCCTATTGCACTCCGGGCACCGGATGGGGTTTGTTAAGTGCGTCGCCTTGAACCTTGGATTGGGCATCTCCCTGCCGAACCTCCTGATGGTCGGGTGGGGGTCTACTTTGCTCGTCAGCAGGCCTAGAGTCAGCACCGGGTGTATGCTGCCACAGTAGGGGCATGAGGCGTATTTTATGACGGTGAGCACGGCGACTTTACTGTATACTCCCCGGGTCCAGCGTAGCGAGTCTAAGAGGGCTCTGAAGACCGTTGATCCCCACCCCCGGGTTTCGGGTTGTCAGGGGCTCCGGTAGCGGTAATTAGGAGATGACATCATGAATCCAAGCTAATTCCTTAAAAATAAATAAATAATCTACTATAAAAGATATGATGGTACTGACAATATACACAAACCCCGAGGACAACCCCAAACCATACACAAATAAAAACTAGAACCCACCACACAAACCACGCGACCAGTAAAGTGTTGGAATGGAGGTGGGAAGATTAAGGGAGGACCCGAATCCTCCATTATAAAACCCACAACAACACCAGCCAACACCACCAGTAATACCGAAATACCAACAAATACCAGCTACCACACAAGCCATCCCACTTCAGGCGTCTCCGGAACCCTCAGGGACACCCTCAAAGCCATCGCCCTCAAATACGACGCCGGCATAATCCCCGAAAGCGGAGAACAAGCCTTCGCCCTCTGCCTCCAAGACAGCCAAGGAAACCCCATAGGAACCAAAAAATGCTACGGGAAATACATAGACCAGCAGATCACAGAAAAAATGTTTGGAGGAGACGTTCTTGCGCGCTTTGCAGCTGGCTGTTCCACCGCAATAGTAGCCTGCGAAGCTTCAAGAGGC
>WWDN01000077.1:0-3367 GCA_035615875.1 Thermodiscus sp.
ACGAAGAGGTTCCTGGGCCTCATGTAGAGTTCCTCGGGCGTGCCCACCTGGAGTATCCTCCCCTTGTTCATAACCGCTATCCTGTCGCTCATGCTCAGCGCTTCGAGCTGGTCGTGGGTCACGTAGACGGTGGTTATCCCCAGCCGCTTCTGCAGGTTCCTCAGCTCCTCCCTCATCTCAAGCCTCAGCTTGGCGTCTAGGTTGCTCAGGGGCTCGTCTAGGAGGAGCACGCTGGGCTCTACCACCAGGGCTCTCGCTAGGGCGACCCTCTGCTGCTGGCCGCCGCTGAGTTGGAGCGGGTACCTGTTTTCCAGCCCGTGTAGGTCTACTAGGTCTAGGACCTTCTCCACCCTCCTCCTTATCTCGTCTTCTGGGACCTTCCTCAGCCTCAGCCCGTAGGCTATGTTGTCGTAGACTGTCATGTGGGGCCATAGGGCGTAGTTCTGGAAGACCATCGCCGTGTTCCTCTCGTATGGCTTGACGTATGTCACGTCCCTGTCGTCGAAGTATACCTTGCCCTCCTCGGGCACCTCGAACCCGGCTATTATCCTTAGCGTCGTGGTCTTCCCGCAGCCGCTCGGCCCTATTATAGTGAAGAACTCGCCATGCTCTATGTCTATATTGGCGTGGTCTACCGCCACGACGCCGCCATATATCTTGGTGACGTCCTCCAGCCTTATCCTAGTCAAAGGCTGCACCCACAGGCCGGTTCAAAGGTGTTCCCCCATAGGGTTTATAGGGGTTGGGCTAGGCCCCGATGAAGGCGTAGCTCTGCTTCAACCCCACTATAATCACCAGTATAGCCAGTAGCTGGAAGAGTATCAGGAGGACTCCCATGGCGGCGACATACTGTATCCCGGCCAGCTGCCCCCCGATGTAGATGTTCTTCATGTAATAGGTCATGGGCGCCTGGTCGGGCCTGAGGCTGCCTATGGTGACGCTCGTCGAGACCTCGGTGCTTATATAGATGAATCCTATGATCGCGCCGCTTATTATATAGGTGAATATCAGGGGGAGCACTATGCCGAAGATGGTCTTCCTCCTGGAGGCGCCCAGGTTAAGCGCCGCCTCCTCCAGGCCCTCGTGGACCTGCTGGAACCCTGCGAACACGCTCCTAACCACGAAGGGCAGCTTCCTTATGCTGTAGGCTATGATGAGCACTATCCAGGCCTGGAAGAGTGTGGGGCCTATGGTCGGGTCCACGGGCGTGTTCTTGAAGAAGTCCGAGAAGAAGTAGAAGTAGCCGAGGGCCACTACCAGGCCCGGTATCGCTATGGGTATTGTTGCCAGGGAGTCTAGGGTTGGTGTGACTACCCGTATCTTGGCTCTGCTGACCGCGTAGCCGACTATTATCGAGAGGGTCACGGCTATGGCCACCGCCGTCAGGGCGTAGGCTAGCGTGTTGCGTATGTAGATGAATATGTTGGGGTTCGTGAAGAGCTCCAGGAAGTACTTGGCGCTAGCTTCCCCGGGGTTGAGGGAGAACCGGGTTGGGGGCATGATGTTGAAGGCGAGTAGTATGACTCCTATCTGGGGCATCGCGGTCCATATGATTAGGGGGAGTAGCAGGAGGTAGACGGCGGCCAGGCCCTTGGCGCCGAGCCTCCTCTCCCTCCTCTGCCACCTGCCGCCCCTGCTGATCATGGCGTAGCTACGCATGCTGATGTAGTTCCTTATGGCAAGGAAGCTGGCGACGGCTAGGAACAGCATCACGAAGCCTAGGGCCGCTATCTCCGGGGACACTATACCCGTCTGGCTCGTGAAGCTACTATAGATCTGGTAGCTCATCAGCCTCCTCTCCTGGAACACTATCGGGGCCCCCAGGTCCTCCAGGCTGAAGATAAACACTATGATCGACCCAGCCGCTATCCCCGGGAGGGCCAGGGGCAGGGTGACGCTGGTGAAGAGCCTGAGCCCCCGCGACCCCAGGTTCTCGGCCTGCTCCTCCATGCTGGGGTCGATGCTTAGGAACGCGGAGTAGGCGTTGAGGTAGACGATGGGGTAGAAGGCCATTATCTGGGCTATAGTCACGCCGGCCAGATCCCTGATCTCGATCGCGAAGCCGAAGAGGTGGAGGGTGGCCCAGGATATGGGGCCGGTCGTCCCGAAGAGTAGCTTTATCACGTAGCTGTTTATGAAGGGTGTGACGAAGAGGGGCACTATGGCTAGGAGCCTTACCAGGGTCCTGCCCGGGAAGCTGTACCTGGCCAGTACGAAGGCTACTATTATGCCGAGCAGGGTTGCGACGCTCGTGACTATGGTGGAGTTTATGAGGCTGTTCAACAGGATCCCATAGTTGACCCCGTCTACCACGAGCACGCGGGTCCCTCCCCTGACCTGCCACGACCAGACAGTATCGCCCAGGGACTCCAGCTTGACGTAGGCGCGGCCAGTGAATATCCTCACGAAGTTATCATAGAATGGGGTCCCGGGCGGTGTGACGAAGGCGTTCAACAGCATGAGGAGGACCGGTACCACGAGGAAGACCACTAGGATAAGCGAGCCGACGACCAGGAAGGCTATTATGATCGTATCGAGCTTGAAGAGTGTGCTCCTAACCCTCTTCCTGAAAGGCACCCTAACCCCGGCCCTGGCACCCCTAACCCCACGCAGCCCAGCCAGATACGAGGTGGCGTGGGCAACGACCAGGGGGAAGAGGAGCAGGGCCACCGCCCTCGGAATACCCGGTATCCTGAGGAGTAGTATCAGGATAGTGTAGATGTACCCGATCATTAGGAGGAAGCTCAGGCCGAAGCTATGCCTCATCCTGTCAACATTCAAACCCCTATAATACATGAGCACCGGCAGTAGTACCGCGAGGAACCACGCAATATACTCTCCCTCGCCGACACCGGCTACCTCGACGAACAGATAGTAGAGTACGGCCGCGATTAGACCCGTCAGTATGAGGTGCCGCGGAGAGTAGCGTGGCCATGACCCGCTGCCGTCGCCAGCCATAACCCTTTGCCTCCCATAGGCCAGCGAGTGGCTCCTCGGGGTTAAATAAAAGGGAGGGGTTGTAGATGCAGCCCTCAGAGCAGGGGCTACTTCTTCACAACGAGGTAGGCTGCCACGACTATTATGAGTAGCCCGACCACGATGACGGCTATCTTACCGGTGGACATCGCCTTGCCCTGGCCGGTCGTGGTCGTCGCGGCTGGAGCCGTGGTTGCCGCTTGTGTGGTTGTAGTGGTTGTAGCCGCTGTCGTCTGGCCCGGCGTCGTCTGCGTGCCAGTCGTGGTTGCCGTGGTGGTCGTCACCGTGGTTGGCGGTGGCTGGCTCAAGAACTGCTGCAGCAGCTGGTAGGCCTCCTGGTATCTCTGCCTGGCCCCGTCTTCCCACTCCGACATGAGGGCCTGGTATATCG
>WWDN01000078.1:0-8863 GCA_035615875.1 Thermodiscus sp.
TATCGAGAACATTACCGAGAATGCTACTATCGCTATAGAGAGTATCAGCTTCCTCAACCAGGCCGCCCCAGGGGAGTGCGATACATGCTTAGGATATTATAATGTTATATTGTTATGCGGTTAAAAACCCGGGGCTTGGAGGAGTATCGAGCCGGTAGGAGGGCTATACCCACCTCTTCTTCCGGTGGTACCATTTCACGGTCTTGTAGCTGATCTTCTGGGCGCCCATGCCCAGGTAGAATTCCCTTACGTCCTTGTCTTCTCTAAGGACCTCTGCGGGTCCCTCCGTTGCTATCCTACCGTTCTCCATTATGTAGCCGTAGTCCGCTATCTCTAGGGCTTTCACGGCGTTCTGGTCTGCTAGCAGCATTGTGATGCCCTCGTTGTCGTGCATCATCTTAATGTTCTCGTAGACCTGGGTGACTATCTTAGGCGCCAGGCCCAGGCTCGGCTCGTCGAGGAGCATTAGCTTCGGCTTGGCTAGCAGGGCGAGCCCTATGGCTAGCATCTGTTGCTCACCGCCGCTCAGGTACCCGGCCCTCCTGTTCTTGTGGACTTTGAGGCGTGGGAAGTACTCGTATACTATGTTGGGGTCCACTATGTTGCCCCATGCAAAGGCGACCGCGTCTATGTTCTCTTGGACTGTGAGCTCCCTGAATATCCTCCTGCCCTCGGCAACGTATACTATGCCCAGCTTGGCTATCCAGTCGGGGTCCCGGTTCTCAATCCTGGTCTTCTCCTCAAAGATTATCTCCCCGCGCGTGACCCTCCCCCTTTCAAGCTTTATAACGCCCGAGATCGCCTTCAGTAGGGTACTCTTGCCGGCTCCATTGGGTCCTATGAGGGCTGTTATGCTGTTGCTCTTGACCACTAGGTTTAGGTTCTTTATCACAAGTATGAAGGGATGATACATTATCTCCACGTTCTTTAACTCCACCATGTTCAAATCCAGCGCACCACACAACCCAACACTATAAGATACAATGGGAGGGAAAAAAGGATGTTACAAGAGTGGGCTATGCTAGCCCTGCTGGATCGTTATCTGCGCACAGTTAGCGCCCTTCGGCGGCTCGAAGGGTCCCTTGATCTTGAAGGTGCCATCAGTGTCGAGTACTACGACATAGCTCTTCACGTAGGGCACGTGGTTTCCTGGGCAGAAGCGTACCACATCAGCAGTCAAGCCTCCGAAGGAGAACGGCTCCCCGTTGCACGAGGACTCTAGCGCCGCCTTCAGGGCTTCTCCGCCCTTCTCTTGCAGGCTCTGGGAGTCGGTCCTCTCTATGGCCTGTACTAGTAGCCATACGTTGAGGAAGCCCTGGGTGAACCTCAGGTCTATCTTGTCGCTCGGCACGTTGAACATCTTCGCGGCCTCACGGAGCGTCTCTATTCCCTTGGCTCCCAGGCTGTCGGCGAACATCGGGTATACGAAGGGCGAGACTCCGGCCATCCTGCCGTAGCCCGCCTCGCCCACTAGGTCTATTACTCTCTCGTCGAAGCCCCAGACGTTTGCCAGTAGTATGCCGTTGACTCCTAGCTTGTGCATCGCCTTAACGGCTAGGGTACAACTGCTTATAGTGTTGCCGCACCAGAAGCAGTCGGGGTTCTTGGTTGCCGCGTCGCTGATCACGGTCTCGGCCGTGGACTCTGTGGCCTTCAGTGGCAGGTCGAAGTCTCCGGCCAGGTTTAGGTTCAGCTGCTGGGCCACGCTCTTTATCGCTGGTATTGGGCTGCGGCTGTAGGCTACTTTGTGGTCGTATAGTAGTACTAGGTTGCCTCCAGGCTTCTCCTGGGCTAGGAAGCTTAGCCCTGCGCATGCCTGTGTGCTGTAGTCTGGTGCTGGGAAGAAGTTGTAGGGTTTGACTGTTAGCTTCGCGGAGTAGCTAGCGCTTATGTATACTACCTTGTCCTTCGCCACGGTGTCGCTTAGCTTCTCGGTGTCTGCGGTTCCCCATCCGATTATCGCTATCACGTGGTATTTCTCTTTGAACTCCTTGTAGAAGGCCTCTGCCTGGTCTGGCTTGTACGCGTAGTCGCGTTTTATGTAGTTTATCTTGACCTTGACGCCGTCTTTGGTGTAGATGCCTTTCTGGTTGAAGTATTTCAGCGCGGTCTCTGCGCCGAGCGAGTATCCCTTGCCCACGTCGCTGGTCGGGCCGGTCTCGTCTACTAGGAGGCCGACGTTTATAGTGATCTCCTTCGCGGGTGCCGCGGTTGTCGTCGTCTCTGCTCCTCCGCCTCCTCCCTTGCCCATGAAAACGTAGGCGGCGGCGAGTATGATTATTATTACGAGGACTATGCCTCCTGCGACTTTAAGATCCACTCGATCCCACCCTTCTCCCTTCAAGGAATATATAGCTCGGTTTAAATGTGTGCCCACTTCAATATAAAAGAGTTTTTCTCCGTAGAGAACATGTACATTACCCTATAATTAATATTAATAAAACATGTGATATTATATAAATATGAAGGAGGGTAATAGGCGAGCTAATAGCTGTAAGGCCACAGCCGCAGATACTCCTTTATCCTCCTGAGTATAGCTATGAACCCCTCGGGCTCGATTATAATGAACGAGGCTATAAGGACTCCAAGGACTATGTACTTCGCCGACGAGGCTATTATGTCGAGGCCAGCGCTTATGAGCCACGGGCTCAGGTAGCTCTCCAGGTTCGTCCACCCGGTCTTCAAGAGGAGGACTCCGAGTATGCTCCCCCACACGATCCTACCGGGCCCCCCGATCAGCACCATGCCGAGTAGTTCTATCGATGTGAGGAGGGTGAAGCCCTCCCAGCCTATGCCAGAGCTGTAGATTGCGTAGAGGCCGCCCGCGATCCCGGCATAGAAGCCTCCTATAGTGAAGGCGAGGGCCTTTGTCCTGGTGACGTTTATCCCAACTATCTCGGCGGCCACATCGTTATCCCTAACCGCCTTCATAGCCCTGCCCAGGCTCCCCCTGCCAATGTTGGCTGCCACCACGAGGAGTATCAGGGTGACTACTAGGCCCAGGTAGTAGAGGGGGACCCCCTCGCCGAAGAACACACCGTTTATCTCCTTGGTCTCGAAGGGCATGCTAATGTACTGCTCCGGGGCTAGGAAGGAGTAGATGTACTCTAGTATGAATTGAGCGGCCAGGCTAGCCATGGCAAGGTAGTAGCCCTTTAGCTTGAAGCTTGGGAGACTCAGTATGAATCCGAGGCCAGCAGCCGCCAGGCCAGCCAAGGGGAGTACCAGTAGCGTGTTAAGCCCCAGCCTCGAAGCCAGGAGCGCAACAGTATAGGCTCCCGCGCCCATCAGCGCGCCGTGAGCTAGGCTCACTAGACCAGCCAGCCCCAGCGTTATGTTCAAGCCGACGGCGGCGACGAGAAAGATCATGAACACGATCGCCTGGCTTAGGTAGTAGCCCTTCAAATATAGTGGAGCGGAGAAGGCTAGTATGAGCCCTATGATTAGGCCTGCATAGTGTATAGGATACCTTAGATGGGCCATATCAGACCTGTAGGTCTCCTTGAACACTCCAGCCGGCATCCTACACCACCTCTAGATCCTCTCGATCCTCTCCGTCCCGAACAGCCCGTAGGGCTTCACAAACAAGACCAGTAGGAGTATGAAGAACGCGATATCATACCCTATGCCTGGCAGGTACTCGCCTAGCAAGAGGCTTCCCAGCTCCTCCGTTATACCCAGGGCTATGCCTCCAACCACCACCCCGCCGATACTGTCTAGGCCCGCGATCAGGCTCACGGCCAGCGCCCTTATGGCATAGTATTCGAGTTCTACCGAGACCTGGTTCTTGACGGCCAGGAATATGCCTCCGAAGCCTCCGACGAGGCCTGCCAGCACCCAGCTCAGTACCAGGAGCCTCCTAACCGGTATACCATATGCGGCGGCTCCAATAACGTCCTCCGCCACAGCCCTCATAGCAGCGCCCAGCCTGGTCCTGTTGTGGAGTATGATTATCGTCGCTAGAACTACAGTTGTACCGACAAGCGATACGATGTCGTTTGAGGCCATCTTGATGGCCCCGAACGAGTACACCTTGTAGGGTATTGGTAGTGCGGCCGTGGTGCCTCCCCCTATGGTCAGGGTCACGCCCTTCAACAGGTAGTATACTCCCAGCGTAGCCCCTATCAGGGCGATGGGATTCCTGCCTAGGAGCGGCCTGGCCACAAGCCTCTCTATGGCCACGCTAGTTATTATGGCTGAGACTATCGCTAGCGTATACGATACCAGGGGTCCGTACCTATACGATGCCATTAGCGCGACGTAGGCTGTTAGGAGTACTATAGTTGGGTGGGCGAAGTTTATCGATTTATTGACTCTATAGACTATATTGTAGCCGAGAGCTATCATAGCATAGATTATACCGATTATAGCGCCTCTCAGCATTGACTGGAGTATAATACCGGCATCCACCGCTCTTCACCTCGACACGTCTATTATCTTAACCCTCTTGGTGACCGGCACACGCCTACCGTCCTCCAGCTTCATGACGACGGTCAGCTCGTACTCCTCCATTCCCTGGTACATGGCCTCTATGAGGCCCGCATACCTGGTTTCAATGACCTTCCTCCTCAGCTTCCTCGTCCTAGTCATCTCCTCGTCGTCCGGGTGGAACTCCTTGAATAGGCTCGCGAACTTCCTAACCCTCATCTTCTCAGGGAGCCTATTGTTGGCCCTGGAAACCTCTCTCTTCAAAAGCTCCAGGACCTCGGGCTTCTGCGATAGATCGGAGTAGCTCGTGAATGCTACCCTCCTCCTCTCAGCCCAGCGGGAGACGGTCTCGAAGTCTATGTTGAGTAGCGCCACCAGGTACGGCTTGCCGGAGCCTATTATAGCGGCCTCCCCTATGTAGGGGCTGAACTTCAACTTGTTCTGGACTATCTGCGGGGCTACAACCGTGCCGTCCTCCAGGACTATTATCTCCTTGGCCCTGTCCTTGATCCTGAGATGACCGTCCTCGGTGAGCTCGCCCACGTCACCTGTCTTCAGCCACCCGCCTACAATCGTCTTCCTAGTGGCCTCCTCGTTCTTGTAGTACCCCTTCATCAACGCCGGGCTCCTTATGAGTATCTCGCCGTCCTCGGCTATGCGGACCTCCGTCAGCGGGAGCGGCTTGCCCACGGTGTCCGCCCTGACATCGTCGTCCGGGTGCACTACCGCTATACCGGCGACCTCTGTCTGCCCGTAGATCTGCTTGAGATTTACTCCCAGCGAGTGGTAGTAGAAGATGTAGTCCTCCGCTATCATGGCCCCGCCGGTGTAGGCCCTCTTAACCCTCTTCAGCCCGTTCTTGTCGAGTATGTGCCTGAAGGCCAGCCAGTAGGCTATGTAGTGGAGTATCCTCCAGGGTAGCGTGGGCTTGGACCTGCCCTTGACGAGCCTGGTCTTGGCGGCCCTCTCGCCTATCCACATGGCTATCCTGTAGGCCGTCTTCTTTAGGGGATCGCTGTCCTCTATCTTTGCCATTATGTCCTTCGCTATCCTCTCCCATATCCTGGGCGGTGCAAATAGGAAGTGGGGTGCTATCTCCCTGAAGTCGTGCCACATTGTGTCAGGCGTCTCTGGGAAGTTCACCCTGAACCCGGAAAGCGTGTGCCATGAGATGCTCATCATCTGCTCCCCTATCCAGGCAGTCGGCAGGAACGAGACGTACTCCCAGTCCTCGCCCACGGGGTCCCAGTCGTTTAGCTGGTACGCCATGGCGAGCATGCTCTTGTAGGAGAGCATCGCCAGCTTGGGGAGCCCGGTGGTGCCGCTCGTGGTGAAGAGGCCGCATATCATGTCGGGGTCCAGGTCTGCGAGCATCCTCCTTAGAGCCCCCTCGCCGTTGGACTTGTAGACCTTCCTCCCGATGACTAGTAGGTCGCCGAATGTTATGATCTTCTTCCCGAGGCTCCCGCGGTATTGGTGGAGGCCCTTAGCCTCGTCGACTATTATCCTGTCGACGTCGACCCCCGAGTCTAGCACCCTATCCAGCTGCTCCTGGCCCTCAACGAGCACATATCTCGAATCGCTCCTCTCAAGGACATAGGCTACCTCGTCGCTGAGGCTATCCCTGTATATGCCTATACTGACGCCGCCAGCAGTCTGGACCCCCATCTCGTAGATTATCCAGGCTGGCCTGTTGGAGGTCATGAACGCCCCCTTATCGCCCTCCTCAAGGCCCAGCTCCTTTAGGCCCAGCGCGGCCCACGCGACCCTCTCGAAGTAGTCCCTCCAGGTGAACTTGTGCCAGATTCCATAGCGCTTCCAACGGAAGGCCGTGTCCTTCGGCGTCTTGACCGCCCTCTCGTATAGGAGCCATTGGAAGGTTGTCTCGTAGGGCTCCTCGCCCCTCCGGGACTTGACCTCCTCCAATAGGACTTCGCTCGACAGCATGGTTCCACGCTCCCCTATAATCCTATGAAGGCGTGGAGGACTACTGGGTCCTTCGCTACCTCCTCGGGCTTGCCCTCGGCGATAACCTTTCCGAAGTCCATTACAACCACCCTATTGCATATGTCCATCACGACCTCCAGGTCGTGTTCGACTAGGACGAAGGTTACCCCGCGGGTCTCGTAGATCTCAAGAACAGCCCTCACCAGGTCCTCCTTCTCCTCCCTCGTTAGGCCGGCCATTGGCTCGTCCATGAATATCACTTCCGGGTCCTGGACCATGGCCCGGGCTAGGTCGACCCTCTTCTGGACTCCCGGGGGTAGGCTGCCGACTACGTGGTGCCTGTACATGTGTAGGTCTAGTAGGTCTATGACGTGCTCTGTCTTCTCCCTGGCCCACTCCTCCCATTCTTGTACTCCGGGCGTCCATAGGGCGTAGGTTAGGGTGTTGCCCTTCATCCACGGGTGGAGGCCTGTCATTATGTTCTCTACAACGGTCATGCTTAGGAAGAGCTCGCTATGCTGGAACGTCCTGGATATGCCTAGCTTCACCCTCTCGTGGGGAGGCATGTTGGTTATGTCCTTGTCCTTGAAGTAGACCCTGCCGCTTGAGGGCTTGTAGAAGCCCGATATGACGTTTAGGAGGCTGGTCTTGCCGGCGCCGTTGGGCCCTATTATGCCTAGTATCTCTCCTCGCTCGACGCTTATCGAGACCTCGTCCACCGCCCTTATGCCGCCGAACTTGACGACGACGTCCTCGGTCCTCACCAGGGTCTCCTTCTCGTATTCCTTCTTCTCGTAGAACTCTCCCTTATCCCATATGTGGTCGACTTTAGGAGTCTCCAATCTAAGCTCTAAGGCTCGTCCCCCCAAAAGACCACCGTCTAACAACATAGCCTAGCCCACTGTAAAAAATCTTCCGATTTAGAGGACGAAATAGTAAAATATTATACAACTGGTAATATAATACGGTGTAGAGCCGTGCAGGCTAGACCCTGGCATAAAGTCTGGCCCGAAGGCGTTCCCAAAGAACTAGACAGCGAGTTCGAGCCGATACACAAGGCCATACTACTCGACAAGCCCCCGGAGAAATGCGCACTCATACAAGCCGAAGACCTGACATGCATCACCTTCAAAAACCTCAAGAGGATGACCGAGTCGATAGCATCATGGCTCCAATCCAAAGGCGCAGGAAAGGGCACACAGGTGGCCTTCTCGGCGCGGAACACTATACAAGCCATAGCAGCGCTACTAGGCTCGCTAGCAACAGGCGCCAGGACCGTACTGATAGACCCCCTCACCATAGGCGAAGACCTGGCGATGCAGCTAGAAGGCCGCGAGTTCACAGCCTACATAATGGACAGCGAGTTCTACAGGGAGAACAAAGACGTGGTAAAAGAAGCCGGGATAAGCCGCGTCCTCCTAACAGACCAGGCCTCAAGCGAGAAAACAGGAGACCTAGAGGTGACTAGCTTCACAGAGGCCCTACTGGCGAGGGGCTACAGCGAGCCCGAGATAGGAGAGCTAGACGACTCCATCGCGCTCTACTACTCCGGCATAGCCGGAAGGACCATGCAGGCAATACACCACCACAGAGGCCTATACACGTCGTCAAAGGCGCTGGCACTAATGGCCGGGCTCGGCGAGAAGGACTCCTCACTACTGGTGGCATCTATAACACACGTACTAGGGCTACAGCTCTCACTACTCTCACCACTCCTAGTAGGAGCAACAGTCATAGCGATGAAGAGGTGGAACAAAAGGCTAGCCAAGAGCCTAGTGAGCGAGGGCCTCGTCACATACATCGCGGGAGCACCACTCATGCACGAGCAACTAATAGCCGAGGCCGATGAAGCGATGCATGGGAAGCTGAGGCTAGGCATCTCAGCAGGGGCGCCACTGAAGCCAGAGACCCAAGACCAATACAGGGAAAAGCTCGGAGCACCGCTCGTACAAGCCTATGGAATGACCGAGAGCCTCGTCATAACACTCCAACCAATCCACCTAGCCCACGTGAAGGGCACACTCGGAATCCCACTACCAAGCGTAGACGTAAAACTAGTAGACCCAGAGGACCCCGTCAAGGAACTGGGCCCCGGGGAGACCGGAGAGCTCCTAGCCCGAGCCCCATGGATAATGAAAGGCTACGAATACCCCGAGGAGAACGAGAAAGCCTTCATAAACGGATGGCTGAGGACCGGGGACCTCATCTACATGGACGAGAACGGGCTACTATACTTCAGAGGCGTCAGGAAGAGGCTGATAAAATACAAGGCATACGCGATACTACCACGAGACCTGGAAATCATACTAGAGAGACACCCAGCCGTAGCCAGGGCAATCGTATACGGCGAGCCCGACGAGGAGGTAGGCCAGAAGCCCGCCGCACGAGTCTGGCTGAAGAAGGGCGAGAGGGTATCGGAGGAGGAGCTTATGGAGTACGTCAACTCCCGGGTAGCGTTCTATAAGAAGATAAGAAAGATAACCATAGA
>WWDN01000079.1:0-22008 GCA_035615875.1 Thermodiscus sp.
GGATAGCAATGGGCGTGTTCGTCCTAAGCGAGGGCTACAGGGACGAGTACTACGTGCTGGCGACCCGGGTGAGAAGGCTAGTCAGAGACGAGGTGCTGAAGCCTACAAGGGAGTGCCTAGTCGCAACGCCCACGAGCCCGGTGACACCCCCACTATTGGGCGAGAGGCTGAGGGACCCTCTAAGCCTCTACGCCCTAGACCTGGCCACCGTCACAGCAAACCTGGCCGGGGTGCCAGCGCTCCAGATACCGATAGCCCTGACCAGCGAAGGGCCCGTTGGGCTACAGTTGATGGCCAGGCCCTGGGGCGAGGAGGCGCTCTTCGAGACAGGCCTCCTAGTAGAGGAGGTAACCGGCTTAGCGGGGGTGGCTGCTAGTGAAGGCTAAGATAGGCCTTGAGGTCCACGTGCAGCTGACGGAGGCCGGGTCGAAACTCTTCTGCTCGTGCAAGAGCAACTACCGGGGCCTTCCCCCCAACTCAAACGTCTGCCCGGTCTGCCTAGGCCTCCCGGGGGCCCTGCCGGTACCCTCGCGGCGCGCCGTTGTGTTGGCCCTTGCGGCCGCTAGGATACTCAATTGCAGAATACCCGGGGCCATTGTCTTCACGAGGAAGCACTACTTCTACCCAGACCTCCCAAAGAACTACCAGATAACTCAGTATGAGAGGGCTGGCGGGGCCCCGGTGTGTATGGGGGGCTCCTTCGAGTACCTCGACCCGGAGTCCTGGGAGTGGCATAGGGTTAGGATTAGGAGGGTCAACCTGGAGGAGGATCCCGGCCGCTCCGTGTACCCCGAGGGTAGCATTGTGTCAAGCCCCTACGTCTTGGTCGACTATAACCGGAGCGGGGTCCCCCTACTGGAGATAGTGACAGAGCCCGACATCCCCAGCCCCAGGGCTGCTAGGGCCTTCGTAGAGTACCTGTTGCTCAACCTGGAGTACATCGGAGCCACGAACCCACGCCTAGAGGGGGCCTTCAGGGTTGACGCCAACATCAGCGTGGAGGGCGGCGAGAGGGTTGAGGTGAAGAATATAGGCTCGACCCACGAGGTAGAGAGGGCCCTCCAATACGAGTACCGTAGACAGAGCCTCATAATAGAGCGAGGCGGGACCGTCGACCGAGAAACCAGGCACTGGGACGCCGCGAGGAGGCTGACCAAGCCACTACGCCACAAGGAGGAGGAAGAAGAGTACCTGTACATGCCAGACCCTGACCTGCCAATGATCCTCACCAAGCCACTACTAGGGGAGGCGGAGGGCCTTCTAACGGAGCTACCGAGGAGCCTGCTGGAGTCTATGGAGTCGATGGGCGTGCCTAGGGAGGTCGCGTGGAGCATAATCCAGGTCAAGCACGCCGCCAACATCTTCAAGACCGCAGCCGGGAAGGAGGGCGTTGATCCAGTTGTCCTGGCTAGGCTGATAGGCGTGGACTACAAGGGCGCCCTGAAGGACCTACAGAGGGACCCCTATGACCCGGCAAACTGGCCCAGGCCAGAGACGTTCTCGGAGATAGTGCTCCTCGTTGCCAGGGGCGAGTACCCGTTGAAGGCGGTCACGGGGCTAGTCATACCTAGACTAGCCGCCAATCCCCGGGCCCGGCTTGATGAGATACTCCCAGAGAAGGCGGGTAACCTAGAGGAGATAGTCGAGGAGGTCATTGAGAGCTTCCCGAAAGCGGTCAACGACTATAGGAGCGGCAGGGATAAGGCGCTTGACTTCCTAGTGGGCCAGGTCATCCGCCGGGTGGGTAAGAAGGCTGTTGATCCGAGGCTCATCAGGAAAATAATAATGAATAAACTAGATACTGGTCCCGGCTAGGTGTATCCCTCGCCCCCGCCGTGTGCCCGTAGGGGTATATTCGGCGGCTATCGTTGGCTTTATTTGTCAATCCATAAACCCGTTCCCGTGGAGATAGAGTTGCCGGCTATAAGTGATAGGCTCTCAAGGGTCCGCTACGATCAGTTCGGCCTCGAAGACTGGGTCAAGAGATTCTGGGCCGAGAACAGGGTCTATAGGCTCGTCAAGGAGAAGTCCGAGTCATCCAATAGGAAATTCTACTTCCTGGACGGACCGCCCTACGCTAGTGCTAAGAGCATACACGTCGGCACCGCCTGGAACAAGGTGATTAAGGACGTAGTCCTCCGCTACCATAGGATGATGGGCTACCGCGTCTGGGACAAGCCCGGCTACGACACGCACGGGCTCCCGATAGAGGTTAAGATAGAGAAGGAGCTCGGCATATGGACCAAGAAGGAAATAATAGAGAAGGTGGGCGTCGAGAAGTTCGTCGAGCACTGTAAGAGGTTCGCGCTGGAAAACCTGAAAGCAATGACAGAGCACTTCAAGGAGATAGGCGTCTTCATGGACTGGGACAACCCCTACGTGACCTTCGAGAAGGACTACATAGAGAGTGGATGGTGGCTCATAAAGAGGGCCTGGGAACAGGGCCTACTCTACGAGGGCTACCGGGTAGTACACTGGTGCCCAAGGTGTGAGACCACCCTGGCAGACTACGAGGTCAGCGAGTACGCCGTGCTCACCGACCCGAGCATATACGTCAAGTTCCCCGTTAAGGGCATGGAGAAGACTAGCCTCCTAGTATGGACCACCACTCCATGGACCCTCCCGGCGAACGCGTTCGTGATGGCGCACCCCGACCTAGAATATGTCAAGGTCCTGGTCAACGGCGAGTACCTAATACTAGCCAAGGCGAGGCTCGAAAAGGTAATGGAGGAAGCCGGGGCCACCGACTACAAGGTGGTCGAAGAGTTCAAGGGGAAAGACCTGGAGGGCCTGGAATACAAGCACCCGCTAGAAGGCATAGTACCAGCCCAAGACACGCTGAGCAAATACCACAGGGTGGTCATGGCCCCGGAGGCGGTGGTCGCGACCGAGGGAACAGGCCTCGTACACTCAGCCCCGGGCCACGGAGAGATAGACTATGAGATAAACATGGACCGGGTAGGAGCCCCAGTAGTCTCGCTGGTAGACAACCAGGGCAGGATGACCGAGGGCGCCGGGAAGTACAAGGGCCTCTACTTCAGGAAGGAGGCGAACAAGGCCATAATAGAGGATCTCGAAAGGCTCGGAGCACTATTCCACAAGACAACAGTCACCCACAGGTACCCGATATGCTGGAGGTGCAAGACCCCACTAGTGCTAAGGGCTACGAACCAGTGGTTCATAGCGGTATCCAAGCTAAGAGACAAGCTACTGGAAGAGGCCGAGCGCATAGAATGGGTCCCCGAGTGGGCCAAGACCCGGTTCACGAACCTCCTCAGGGAGGTCAGAGACTGGGTCATATCGCGCCAGAGATTCTGGGGGATACCCCTGCCAGTATGGCGTTGCAAGGAGTGCGGCTACACCCACGTCGTAGGTAGCACCAAGGAACTCGTGGAGATGGGCGGGGAGGAGCCGGAGGACCTCCACAGGCCCTGGGTCGACAGGGTCAAGCTGAAGTGCCCCAAGTGTGGCGGGGTAATGGAGAGGGTCCCCGACGTAATGGACGTGTGGTTCGACTCTGGAGTCGCATTCTACGCGAGCCTCGGGTATCCCAAGAACAGGGAGCCCTACGAGTCCCTCAAGCCAGTCGACTTCATAGTAGAGGGGCACGACCAGATAAGGGGATGGTTCTTCAGCCTGCTGAGAAGCGGCATAATAGGGTTCAACGAGAGGCCCTACCTCAAAGTACTGGTCCACGGGTTCGCCCTAGACGAGCATGGGAGGGAGATGCACAAGAGCCTAGGAAACTACATAGAGTTCACGGAACTCATATCACGCATGCCCAGGGACGCCGTCAGGCTATGGAGCATGCAGAACACTATATGGGAGGACCTGAGGTTCCAGTGGAAGGCTATGGAGCAGGCGCGGAGAGCCCTAAACATAGTCTGGAACGTCTACTCCTTCGCCTCAACCTACATGAGCCTAGACAAATACGACCCCCTAGAGGAGCCCCTAGAGAAGCTAGACGGGGACTGGCTGGAGCTTGAGGACAAGTGGATTCTATCGAGGCTCTCAAACCTAAAGGAGGCCTACCACCGGGCCATGAAATCCTATAGGCTACACGAGGCGGCGAGAGCCCTCCGAGAGTTCATGGTGGAGGACGTGAGCCACTGGTACATAAGGCTGATAAGGAGAAGGGTATGGGAGGAGGCCGAGACCCCCACCAAGAAGGCGGCCTACGCAGTGCTACACAAGGTCCTCTGGGAATGGCTACTCCTAGCCGCGCCCTTCATACCATTCACGACGGAATACATCTACCAGCTGATGTACAGGGAGGCGTTGAAGGGCCCCGTGAGCATACACCTACTAGACCTGCCAGGCGAGGAGCCAGGCCTGAGGGACACTAGGCTTGAGGAGGCCATGGAGACGGCCAAGGAGATAGTAGAGGCGGTAGCGGCTGCTCGAAACAAGGCGAGGCTAAAGCTGAGGCAGCCGGTATCAAGGGTAATAGTATCCCTCAAGAAGGGAGAAGAGGCCTGGAAGCTAGAGCTGACCAGGAAGGTGATACTATCCCTGGCCAACGCCAAGGAGCTAGAGCTTGTCGGCCCGGAGTTCTTCGAGGGCCTAAAGGTCTACGACGTGGAGCCCAACTACAGGGCGATAGGCCCCGAGTTCAGAAGGCTCTCGAAGAAGATAGTCGAGTACATAGAAGCGAACAAGGAGAGGGTCGCCAGAGACCTAGTGGAGAAAGGCGCCCACAAGGCCCTGGTCGAGGGCGAAGAGATAGTGCTTGAGCCCAGGCACGTCAACATAAAGGCTGGCTACCCCGAGTGGCTAGCGGTCGCCGAGACGGATATAGGCCTGGTGGCGGTTGACGCGAGGATAGGCAGGAGGGAGCTAGTCGAAGGCATAGCCAGGGACCTCGTCAGGAGGATACAGGCTATGAGGAAGGAGATGGACCTGCCGGTCGAGGCCAAGATACGGGTGTGGCTAACGGGCGACAACGAAGTCATAGAGGCTGCCAGGGAGATGGAGGAGTACATATCCTACGAGACGAGGGCGGAGGCGATAAACTACACGAGCCCTCCGGAGAACGCCTACACTAAAGAATGGGACATAGACGGCTACAAGGTAACCATAGGCGTCGAGAAGGCCAGCGATGCATGAAGAACCCACAGGCCCGGTAGAACAGGGTTGACCAGATCCATCCACTTAATAGTGGGCCCCGGAAGAGGGAGGTTCCCCTCCTCAAACTGCCTCCTAATAAAGTCCAGTCCAAAGACAGTGCTAGTCGACGCTGGCTGTGGCAGAGACAACATACTGGCGGTCAGGGACCGGGTAGACGCGGTGCTATACACCCACATACACCCAGACCACATAGCACACCACGAGCTACTGCGGGGCAAGGAGACATACATGCCCATCTACGACGCCCAGTTCCAAACCCTAGAAGAGCTGGCCAAGAGGTTCGCGCCACCCATATGGAGAGACTGGATAGACTACGTCCAGAGAGTATTCAACCTCAAGACAGTCCCAATCCCCACCGCGACCTTCGAGCCGTGGGAGACCGTAAGGATAGGCGCCGTAGAGATCGAGGCCATACCAGCCCACGGCCACACGAGAGGTCACCACGTCCTACTAATTGGAAGTCATGCCCACATCTCCGACATAGACCTCACAGGCTTCGGCCCATGGTACGGCCACCCGGAGTCCTCGCTGACGGCATTCATAGCAGACATGGACATGGTAGCGGGCCTCGACGCCAAGACATACACGACATCACACAAGGAGTACACATACACGAGGGACCCTCTCTTAGAGGAGCTATCACGATACCGGAAAGCCCTCGACAGGCAGATAACAAGTGTGGCAGAATATCTAGGATCCATTGGGGGCGAGGCCAGGCCAGGAGACCTGGTGGACAAGGGCCTGATATATAGGAGGAAGCTCGAAGGCGTCAAGACCGTGATGGACTACTTCGAGAGGAAGATGATAGAGGAGATCCTAGACTATCTAGCAGCCCAGAAGATACTGGCGAAGACCGTGAAGGGCTACAAGGCAATAACGGTTTCCGGTAATGGGTGTAGCCACGGTACATAGTATTAAATGAGGAGCCAGGGAACGAATCCCCCCGGACGGCCCCCAGGGTTTATACCCTTAGGGGCCTCGGTAGGTGGATTTACGGTGAAGCCGGTCATAGCGGTTATCGGGGCGGGCAAGATCGGCGGAGCCCTAGCCACCGCCCTAACCAAGTGCGGCTACACGATAGTAGCTACCGGCAGGCGTGAAGGTACGCTGGAGAATATGAAGAGGCTGGGCGTCAAGGCGATTAGAGACAATAGAAGAGCGGTGTCGGAGGCTGACATGGTACTCCTCAGCGTGAAACCCGTCAATGTACCCCAGGTACTCCCAGAGATAGGCGGCGAGCTGGAGGGCAAGGCATTGGTCTCTGTGGTCGCCGGGCTTAGAATCAAGACTCTAACCGAGGCGACTAAGGCGGCCGAGGTCTATAGGGCTATGCCCAACATCAACGTCATAATTAGGAGGAGTACGACGGCGCTAAGCGGCCCCAGAGACGGCTCCTTCTCCCGCGATGTCGAGGAGGTCTTCAAATGCGTTGGCACGGTCTACTGGGTCCCAGAGGAGTGGCTAGACCCGTGGACCGCCCTAGTCGGGAGCGCCCCCGCATATCTATCGATACTCATAGACGCCCTAATACTAGGAGGAGTGGCAGTAGGCCTCCCAAGAGACGTGTCCACGAACGCAGTGCTCGACACCATCGAGGCCACGGTAGGATTGCTAAGGCAAAGGCCCGTGCACCCAGCCGAGGTTAGAGACGAGGTCACCACGCCAGGCGGCACGACAATCGAGGCATTGAAGGTTATAGAGGAGAGGAGCGTAAAGGCCGCCCTGATAAAGACTGTAGAGGCGGCCACAGAGAAGGCCAGACTGCTCGGGGCAGAGATAGACAGGCAGATCCGGCAGAGGCTAGGCCTCTCCTAGACCACCCTCCGAGCCAGCCTCTCAAAATACCTCCTAAACACCAGGACCATTGCCAAGCCCCTTCCAGTGACATCAATCCCCATGGCAAGCCACGCACCCAAGACGCAGTAGCCAGCCGGCATGTAGTGTGGCAGTATGCCCGCCGGGAGAACTCTTAGGAGGTAGAGCCCGGCTAGGTTGACGAGGGTCGGCACGGTTGTATTACCAGCGCCCCTAATAGTCATCCCGATCGACATGATCACGCCTAGAGCCGGCTCGGTCGCCCCCGCAATCCAGAGATAGAGCCTAGCCAAGTCAACCACGCTGGGGGTGCTTGTGAAGATCCTAGGCAGATAGCCCGACAAAGCCACGAGGACTAGCATCACTATGGACCCGGCCAACGCGTTCAGCTTGGCGACCTCCCACCCGACCCTTTTAGCCTGAGGGACCCTCCCCGCTCCTACCTCCTGACCAGCCAGTGCGGCGGAGGCCTCGGCTATGGAGAAGAGGGGTAGGAAGGCGATCGACTCGACCCTAACCCCCACGGTATGGGCCGCGAGGGCCTCCTCGCCGCACCGGGCCACGGCGCCAATATACCCCACGTTGCCCCCCACGAATGCAAGCCTCTCCACCAGCGCTGGGAACCCTATCCTGGCCCCGGTCAACGCGTACCTCCCCGGAGGCCGTGGCCTGACGCTAAACCCTACAGTACGGCTGGCCATGGCGTATAGTATCGCGGCGTAGACGACGTTGGCTATGCTACTGGCGTACCCGGCTCCAGCCACACCCATGGGAGGGACCCCTAGGAGGCCGAAGATGAGTATAGGGTCGAGTACCCCGTTTACGGTGGCGAAGACTAGGGTGGCGTATAGCACAGGCCTAGTCCTGCCCACGCCCCTGTACACTGCTCCCAGGACGAGGCCCGCGTAGGTGAAGGGGATCCCGAGGAGCCTGGCCCTATAGTACTCCACGGAGAGCATCTTCACCTCATAACCAACCCTGGCCCCGGCTATGAACTCGACGAGGTATGGGGCCAGGTACCACATCGCCGCCAACACCGGCACTCCGAGGAGCGCGTTCGAGGTCAGTATCTCGCCGGAAGACTTCGAGGCAGCACTCTTGTCTCCTGCCCCGACGGCCTGGGCTACTAGGACTAGTGCTCCGGTGTAGAAGAGGCTGCCCCCTGCAAAGGTGAGCCAGCCCAGGTAGCCCCCCACGCCCACCGCCGCTAGGGCATTGTCTCCGAGCCTGCTCACGAAGTACGTGTCCATTAGCCAGAGGATACTGTCTACTGACTCTGCAAGCATCAGCGGCAACGCTATTACCAGGGCCTTCCTCCAGATGCTCTTGTCGATCACTTTACCCCCAGCCACGGGCTCAAGCTATACCAGCCTGGTATATGAAGGCCTCCGATATAATTCCACGCGCTCGTGGCGATACATACAGCTAATATTAACCAGGACAGAGGCCATGTAGATCCGAGGGTCTGGCTTGAAGATCGCGCTAGCCTCGGGAGGCAAGGACAGCCTATACGCGTCATACATTGAGTGGCCTCCGGACCTCTTCCTATTCCTCGTGTACGAGTTCCCGGTTCCCTCACCCCACATAGTCAACATGAAGGCCTCGATCGCGACGCTATCCCTAACGGGGGTCCCCGTCCTGGTGGTGAGGGTCCCTCGCGTGGGCGCGTTGAGCTACACGGCCAGGGTCTTGGCCAGGCTCAACGCGTCGACCATAGTGGCTGGAGACGTCTACATAGAGGACCACCTAAGGTATATGGAGTCGCTGGCCTCCGAGGCGGGGGCACGGCTGAAGGAACCCCTATGGGGTAGGGACACCAGGGAGCTACTCTATGAGATCGTCGAGCGGGGCTTCACCGCTAAGGTCACTGGGGTAGCCAAGAACCTGGATAGCCTGTTAGGGGCTGTCCTGGACGAGTCTACGGTGAGGGAGGTCGAGGCCCACCTTACAAGGGCCGGGGCCGACCCCCTGGGCGAGAACGGCGAGTACCACACGGTAGTCACGGGCTCGCCTGTGCATGGGGAGAGGCTCTGCCTGAGGGAGGAGGGAGTGTACAGGAGCGGGGATGGCGTTATACTCAGCGTGGAGCCCTGCGGGATGCCGTGGCTACCTGGTCTTCATCCATCTAACGCTGAGGTATATGCCGGCGATGAAGAGCGTGAGGCTGATCGCCAGTAGTATTGCCAGGTGGAGGGTGTAGTTTTCCACCGGCTTCCCTATGAGGTGGTATCTCACTAGGTCCGAGGCGTAGGTTACCGGGTTGACCTTGGCTATCGCCTGTAGCCATTGGGGCATCTGCTCCACCGGGAATAGCGCGCTTGAGGTGAACATTAGGGGTAGGTTGACTAGGTTGCCGACGGCGAACACGACTTCCTGGTTTTCGGCGTAGAAGCTCAGCGTCGTGTAGGCGGAGGATAGGCCTAGCGCGAGCACCATTATAATGGCCCAGGCCGCCGCCAGGTCGACTAGGCCTATGTCGTTCTTCAACTGCATCCCTAGCGCCAGGGCCGTCGCGAAGAGTAGCAGTTCTAGTATAGAGAGCCTCACCAGGGTGGCCCCGACCTTGCCGAGGAATATACTGGTCCTGGGTATGGGTGTGACCAGTAGCCTATCCATGTACCCGAGCCTCTTATCGAATATCACGCTTATGCCGCTGAACATGCTCTGGAAGAGGCTGAAGACGGCCAGCATGCCTGCGGAGAAGAACGTGAAGTAGTCGGTGGTCCCGAAGGACTGCTTCAGGGCGTACTCGTAGGCCTGCTTCAAGACCTCGGCCAGCTGGGCCGGCATGTTAGGCGGGATCCTCCCGGCTATGAGGCCCTGTATATTCATGCTCTTGCCGAAGAACGCTATCCATATCAGCGGCGTTATTATGGAGACCACGAACACGGCCCTCCTGCCTATCCACTTCCTAACCTCCCTAGAGAGTATCGTGAGGGTCCCGTCCACCAGCCCCATGCCCGTCACCTCCTGACACGCCTAGCCATGACCCTGTAGCGGAAGGCGTCTATGGGCTCCTCGTCCCTAAGCCTCCTGCCCGTCAGCTCGATGAAGACTTCTTCGAGGTTTGGCTTCACGATCTTAACCTCCCTGGCAAGCCCTATGTAGCTGGCGAGCTCCGGTATGGCTCTGGCCGCATTGGAGACTGTGACTATAACGGTGGAGTTGACGGTCTTGACGCTCCACCCGTTCTCTGCCAGTGTGCTCGCGAGTTCTTTGGCCTTGTCTTCAGAGTCGAGTTCCAGGTGTATCCTCTCGCCTCCGAGCCTGGACTTCAACTCCTCCGGAGTCCCCTCGGCGATTATCCTCCCGTGGTCTATTATCGCGACCCTGTCGCTGAGGTAGTCGGCCTCCTCCATGTAGTGCGTGGTCAACAGTATGGTGATTCCCTCGCTCTTCAGCTGGTTTATGAGGCCCCAGAGGTGTCTCCTACTCTGTACATCGAGCCCCAGGGTGGGCTCGTCGAGGTAGAGTACCTCGGGGGAGTGGACGAGGCTCATCGCGATCTCAAGCCTACGCCTCATGCCCCCGCTATATGTAGCGACCCTCCTGTCAGCGACGTCCAGTAGGTCCATGAACTTGAGGGCGTTCCTAGTTCGCTCCTCGGCTTCCCTACCCCTATAGCCGTAGAGCCTGGCCTGTATGTAGACGTTGTCCCACCCCGTCATCTCGTCATCACTGGTCAAGTCCTGAGGCACTATCCCGATAACCTTTCTAACCTTATTCGCCTCCCTCACCACACTATAGCCCAGTATCCGTGCGTCGCCGGATGTGGGTTTTATGAGGGTTGAGAGCATCCTGACGGTCGTTGTCTTGCCGGCCCCGTTTGGGCCTAGCAGCGAGAAGATCTCTCCCTTTCTTATGCAGAAGGACACCCCGTCTACGGCTCTAACCCCGTTTGGATATACCTTCACTAGCTCCCTGGCCTCGACTGTGCACTCCAAGACAGTGGCCCCTCGATAACCGACATGTATCGATAGACAATATAATGTTTCCTCTAGACAAGACCCCATTATAAAGCCCGAGACCCCAGGACACAGGAAAACACGGGAGACCCTGGGGGTCTAGCAGGGTGCCCGATAGGAGGATCCACATAACCCACGCGATAAAACTAATCAAGCTATACAACCTAGACACAACAATCGAGGCCGCATCACTCATAGAAACACTCATAGACCACCCCAAAAGACTCCCAAGACTGCTAAAAGAAAAACTCTACCGAGAGTGCAAGCTACTGCCCATAGCCGAGGCCGCCAGAGTAGGGCTCAGGGCCAGGGGTATAATGGCCCACGACTGGCGGAGCCCCCTGGGAAGGAGGGTGCTGGAGCGGATCGTGGAGTGCCTCTTTGGGAGAGACGCCATCCTCTTAGTGCACCTCCACCATGCACTTGACGACTTGTGGGAGGGGAGGGTCCCTCATGGATATGATGAGCGGGTAATGCTCTATGTATCCTCGCTCGTAGAGCAACAAGCCGTCCCCGGGATAAGATTCTAATATCGCGTGTCGCCCCCGGGATTACTACATGGGAGGGATAGCTGTAAGTTGGCCGCCCCTGTTAGGAGACTGGTCTTGGACATCCTCAAGCCCCTCAGGGGTCCCTCTATAATTGACGTCGCCAGGGAGGTAGCCTCTATAAGGGGGATCGAGGGCGTCAACCTCACAGTCAAGGAGATCGACGTCGAGACCATAACCCTCAGCATGACCATAGAGGGCGAGAGCATAGACTTCACCGCCGTGAAGGAGAAACTCGACATGCTCGGATGCGTGATCCACAGCATCGACCAGGTGGTGGCGGGATCGAAGATAGTCGAGGAGCCGGAGAACGTGGAGGAGTAGCCCCCTACAAGAGCCCTAGCCTATTCATCAACTCTGCTATAAGCGTCTTCACTCCCCTGTAGACGACGTTGTAGAGTAGGCCGCTTGGAACGGGATAGGTGTTCCTGTAGCCCTCTATCACCCTGGCGAGCTTGACGAAGTCGTGGAAGGGGACCTTGTAGCCGTAGATGAAGTGCTTGACGGTCTCCCTATGGTAGAGCTCCCTTATACCGGGTATCCTCAGGCACCGTGAGACGCCGATTATATACGTGGCCAGCTTGTTGACGGGGATCCTCTCGTATATCCCATCGGGCCCCAGGCTGGTCACGTATTCGAATATCTCCTTGTTGTCGGACAGGAACACCTCCCTGGCCACCATGATACCCGAATCCTCGGCCACCTCCCTCAGCCACTTGACCCTCTCATAGCTGGCCTCGCTGTTCTCCTTGGCCACGATCTCGATAGCCCTCTTCCTGGACTCCGGCAGGTAGAGCAGGTTATCATAGACTATGTTAACCGTCAGCGCGAGGCTATCGCTAACGGTCTCCTGGACCTCGTATGGCAGTGAGGTGGCTAGGCTGACGGGCATCAGGCTGGGCATTACTAGTATGAAGCTCTTATCCTCGGCCACCCCCCTCTCGACGAGGCGCGAGGCGAGCCTGGCCCTATCATCCCTCTTCCTTATATTCTCGTACTCGTATATGATCAGCCTCCGCCCCTCGAAGGCCGTTAGGATCCCCTTGACTATCGGTATCTCGTCTATGCTGATCTCCCTAATGCTCTTTATGTAGACCTCGATCTCGCCTGGCTCTGGCCCCGCGGGGACCTCGTGCATCTCAACGTCTATATCGCGTATCTTCGTCCGGGTGTAGAGCCTCATGTACTCGTCGGCGCACTCGTCAACGATCTCCGCTACACCGCTCAACAACTACTCCCCGGCGGAACCCCCAGCCCCCTTTATAAAGGAGGATTGAAAACAGGTATATAACACCCTACAATCTAGGCAGGACGCCAATAGTATATACCATCCTCCAGCCCCTTGGCAACCCTGCCCTCGACCTCAAGCCTGCGCAGGTGAGCCAGGGTCTCGCCCATCGCGAAGAACTTCTCCTGCGGAGGATACATGCTCCACGAGCTATACCTAGTCCTCCACCTAACCCTCTTAGCGACCTCGTAGGCCGTAACCGGCTCCAACGTCCTGACGAGCTCCTCTATCTCCGAGAGCCTCTCCTGATGGTGCCTGATCAACTCCAAAGCCCTAATCCGGGGATCCTCCAGGGGCTCCCTATGCCCGGGATAGGCTATCCTGGCCTCTATACTGCTTATCCTCTCCAGGCTCTCCAGGTACTCGCCCAGGGGATCAGAACCGGGGTCATGTATTGTTACGTGGGGGGTTATACCGGGGAGTAGGGTGTCGCCCGTGAACAGCTCTCTAGTCCCTCTACTATACAATAGTATGCTACCGGGCGTGTGGCCCGGAGCCTCTATGACCTCCAGCCTCTTACCGCCCAGGGTTATGGTGTCGCCGTCACCCAGCCCCTGTATATCTGCCTCCCTCACCCGGTCATAGGCGTACTCCAGCTTCAGGGCGGGGTGATTCGAGAGCATGGCCTCGACCTCCTCGACCGGCGTCCCATGCTGTAGGTATAGGTTCGTCGCCGCCTCTACGAAGTTCCTCACACCGCCCTTGACGACCTCGACATCCCTCCTCCCCATGTAGACCTCAACGTCGCACGACAGGAGGAGTGCTAGTAGGCTTGAGTGGTCGACGTGGAAGTGCGTTAGTACAACCTTCTCAACATCGCATAGGTTGAAGCCGAGGCCTTTGAGGCCCCACGCGAGGTCTAGGATGCTTCTCCCCGAGAGCATGCCGGCATCTACGAGGGACACCCCGTTGTTCCTGTTGCGGTAGAAGGCGTAGACGTTTATGGCTCCCAGGCTCCTTATGGGGATCCATAGGGGGATGCGCTTCATTCCCACACCAGGTTCTCCTCCCCCGGAGCCTGTATCCAAGCCACTATAAATTATTGTAACGCGCCTCTCCTCCCCCCCAATCCTCGCAGTCCACCCTCGAAACCCCTCTCGGCCTGCTGACACGGCACACCTGGTCGACCTTGTCTATCACGTCCTCGTTGTGGGTGACCACGATCAACTGCTCAGCGACGCCCTCGGAGGACACCCTGCCAATCAACTCCATCAAGGTCTCCCTCCTCTCCATGTCCAGCTCGCTCGTAGGCTCGTCCAGGATCAGGAAGCCGACCCTCAAAGCCAGGGTCCTCTGCAACGCCATCACATATGCTAGGGCCAGTGCACTCTGCTCCCCACCGCTCAACGCCGATACAGGCATGGGCTGGCTCCCCCTCCTAGACAGCGCCGAGACCTCGAACCCCTTCTCCGTGTCCCGTATATCGACGGCGTGGTACTCCAGCCCGAACTTCTCAAGTATCTCGCTCATAGACCCCTCTATGGAGAGCCTCGCATTCTCCAGGAGCCTCTCCTGCACGTCCATCAATATGGCCCCGGCCACCATAGCCGTGACAACCCTCTTCTTAACCTCGCTCCACGACTCGACCTCGCCCTTCAAACGCTCTATCTCCCGCGAGGCATCCTCTATCTCCCTATTGGCCCTCGCCATCTCATTCACGACATTATCCCTCCTCTCCTCCAACTCATCCCTCCTCCTCCGCAGCTCCTCCAGTTCCCTTTCTATCCCCTCCAGCTCCCTCTCCAGCTCGCCTATGCCCCCGACCTCGCCCTCCAGCTCTCTAATCTTCTCCCGGACCCTCCCGATTCTCTCCCTCAACACGTCAACCTGGCCAGCTAGAGACGAGAGCCTTGAGAACTCCTCCACAGCCATGCCCACAAGACGCTTGGCCTCAGCCATACTAGCCGAGCCCGTCGTGGCAAGTATCTCCCGCTCCAGCCCGCTCAGAGTCTCCTCCAGCTCCTCCAACCGCCTACCCAACTCAGCGTACTCTAGCCGCAAGGCCTCAACGCCCATAGGATCTACCCCCCTTTTTGAGAGCCTCTCTAAGGCGCTATGGTAACGTCTCCACGACTCCTCCAGCTCTTTCAGCCTCCTCCGGCCCCCCTCTATCTCTCTACATACACTGGCCAGCTCCTTGCTTACCTCCTCTAGCTCATCTACAAGCTTCGCATACAGCCCTGTATCCAGCTCCCTGGCTAGGCCCTCGGCAAGCCTGAGAATCCTCTCGACACTCCTAGCTAGCTCCTCCAGCCTCTCTACCTCCATGCTCAGCTTGCGGGAGAAGCCCCGTAGCTCCTCCAGCCTGGCCTCCTCCCTGTAGAGCCGATCCTTGAGCTCGCCTATCACCTTCGACTTCCGCTCCTCGTCGAGCGGCCTCCCGCACACAGGACACCGGGGTTCCGTCGCCTTTAACACGGCTTCAAGGGCCTTCCCGGCCTCCTCTATCTTGGACTTGGCTATGGCCTCTTCCCGGAGCAGGCCTTCTAGCCTCTTCCTCGCGTCTTCGAGCCTAGACTCTAGGCCTTCATACGCCCTCTTCACCGCCTCCAAGCCAGCCTCTATGCCGCTTGGAGCTTCTACCCCTAGCTTCCTGGAGGCTTGTCTGATGAGTGCCTGGATCCTGCTGGCTAGATCCTCTATCTGCCTCTTCCTCTCCTCTATGGAGGATTTACGCTTGGATAATTCTAGTTGCTTGTCGATTAACTCCCTTAGCTTCTCGTTGAGACGCTCATACTCTCTCGCGCTCTCAAGGGTCTCCTCCACGGTCCTGGCATCCTCTAGTATAGCCTTTATCTCGCCCAGTCTCGCCTCCAGCCTGGCCTTCTCGGCGAGGAGCCTGTAGTATTGGTTTATGGAGTCTTGTAGCCTGATCAGGTCCCTTAGCTCTTCCAGCCTCTTCTTGGCTTGGAGGGCCTCTTCCAGCCTCCCTGAGAGCTCGCGGTACTCTCTCCGGAGATCCTCTAGCTCCCCTCTCTTCCTGCGGAGCTCCTTTGCCCTGGCTTCTAGATGCGCCGCCTTCTTCTCCCTCTCCCGTATCTCTTCTTGTATAGCGTTTATCTGGTTCTTCACCGTGGCCAGCTCTTTCTCCAAGGCCTCAGCCATTATCCTGCTCTTCTCAAGCCTTTCTCTCTCGCTGGCTATCTTCTCCCGTAGTTCTTCGAGTATCTTGTTGAGGCCTCGGTACCTCTGGCTCTGGGCCATCCTCTTGAGGTCTTTCGTGGATATACGTGGCATGGGGTAGGCGTATAGGGGGTCCCTGTAGGTTATGGTTATCCTGTTCAGCTGTTCGAGGGCCTTCCTGTAGTCGGGGAGGCCTATGGCGGCTTCTATCAGCTTCTTGAACTCGCCTGGACTAGACATCTTCTCTGCTATGCTCCTCAGCCCGCCCTGGGGGACTATGGTCGTGGACCTCACTAGGTCCTCGTAGTCCCTTGAGCGTATGTTCCTGATCCCCAGTATCTCGGCCATCTTGGCGGTATAGTCTTGTATCGTGCTGGCCACCAGCCTGCCGTTCCTCTTCAACGCAACACTCTTGGACTTCCTCCGGTCGCTCACCTCGTACCTTACAATGGCTTCGAGCAGGTCGCCATCAGCCTCCATTAACAGCTTGATAACACCGCTGCGCCGCCCCCTGGTTACGAGGTCATAGTCCCTGCCCCGGAGGGTCTTCAGTGTGAGGGCCGCGTATACAGCCTCTACTATACTGGATTTACCAGCCCCGTTGGGGCCTACTAGCGCTAGGCTCCCGGAGCCTGGCAGGGCTAGCTGGGTGTTCTCGTGGGTCGTTATGTTCTGTAGCGTGATCCTCTTGATCTTGTACCTACGCGTCAACCCCTCCTCTCACCTCAACCCCTTCTCCCGGGCTATCCTTAGGAGCTCCCCCTTCTCCGCCAGCCTATCGATGATCGAGTTCGCCTCTTCAACGTCTCCACTAGCCAGGGCGTCCTTCAAGGCGATCACTAGCCTAGCAGTCTCATCACTCACCCCATAGAGCCTCTTCACGAGCTCCACAGGATCCAACCCGGCCTCCACAACATCCCCCGCAGCCCTCTCCTGGACCCCATAGACGAGCCTATGGATGTGGGGTACAACCACAACCCCTAAGGCCCTGGAGATCCTGGACACGGAGGACTCAACCCTGGCGCGGGGTATCGAGGGGGCCAGGGCCACCGGGAGGTGGACGACGGCCTCCCCAGCACCCCTACGCCCCCTGAGGGCTCTGGCAACCGCCTCCTTCAACCGGGCCTCGACGTGCAACGGGTCCTCCAGCCTGGTCTCGGGGGCCACTATATGCCTCGCAACAATAATACCGTACTCCTCCTGTATAACCGGTTCGTCGCCCGATAGATCAACCAGTATGGGCCCCCGCCTGTGCTGTGACCTGGCCTCCCTAACATTAAGCGGGTACAGGCTGCCGGGGTAGACGGCCAGGGAGGGTCCCTCCTCGGGCTTGGCTATCCACCTCCCGTGGTGGTGGCCGAGCGCCGCGTATTCCACGCGCGGCAGGTCCCTCACGTTAGCCACCGCGGCGTCGGGCATGAGGGCGCCCTCAAGCCCAATATGGGCGACGAATACCCTCGGCTTCCTCCTCGCGGCCAGCATCCTCTCGTATAGCGGCAGTAGTTTCTGGGCGAAGGCCCTCTGGTTCTCTATATGCGTCTTGTAGAACTGGTACACGCCCACCGTGACCCCGCCGAGCTCCACTATCGAGGCTGCGACCCTCTCCTCCACGCTAGCCCCGCCCGGTCTGGGCGCGTAGACGCCTTCCACGGCCTCGGCTATGACCTCTAGCATGGTCCTGTCCCTCCTACCCGGCGTATCATGCTCTCCATGGGCTAGGACCACCTTCACGCCCCTGCCCGCGATCTCCTTGAGGCTCCTGAGGACGTGTATGAAGACCTCGTTCTCTGGCCTCGGCCTGTCGAGTAGGTCTCCAGCTATCACGACTAGGCCCGGCTTAACCCTTAGGATATAATCTATCGCCTCGTTGAACGCCTCTATCACGTGCCTCTGTAGCTGGTCTAGGTGGTAGGGCCTGGCGCCGACGTGGGTGTCCGCTAGGTGTACTAGTTGCACAGTCTAACTGCCCTCCAGGGATAGGGTTAGTCGAGGTGATACCCTATAAGGACAGCTAGACTGGCGTCAGGGGAAATACGGGGGGTAGTGTATTGCTTGGGGGCCACCGTCTAATACTTCTCCTTGGCCCTCTTCTCCCTGGCCAGCTCCCTCACAATATCGATTATCTCGCGGAGGCTGGTGCCGGGCAGGAAGACCTCCCGTACACCCATCCTCTTCAGGGGCTCGACGTCGGGGACCGGGATAGTCCCTCCGACTACGACTGGTATGTCGCGCGCGCCTAGTTTTTCGAGTTCCTCCATTAGCTTCTCTACGTGGTGCATGTGGGCGCCCGAGAGTATGCTCACCCCGATGACGTCTACGTCCTCCTGCACAGCCGCTATGGCCACCTGCCTGGGGGTCTGCCTTATCCCCGTGTAGACGACCTCGAAGCCGGCATCCTTTAATGCACGCGCTATAACCTTGGCCCCCCTGTCGTGCCCGTCTATGCCCAGCTTCGCCACCAGCACCTTGTAGGGCCGCTCCCTGGGGGCTAGGAGGGCCTCCAGCTTGGCCTCAGTAGATTGGGGGTTCGACATAGACTCCGTACACCTCCTTGAGCGTGCCCATTATCTCTCCCAGCGTAGCGTAGGCCTTGGCCGCCTGTAGCACGTAGGGCATTATGTTCTCGCCCCTCTCGGCGGCCCTCCTCAGCTCGTCCAAAGCCCTCTGCCACTTCTGCTGGTTCCTCGTGCTCCTCAGCTTCTTTATCCTCTCCTTCTGCCTCCTCTCTATCTCCTCCTGGTCGAACTCTAGCAGGGGCACGTTCCTCAGCTCGTCTATCTCCTCGCTCGTGAAGATGTTCACCCCCACTATGAACTTCCTGCCCTCCTCCACGTCCCTCTGGAACTGGTAGCTCGCCTCGGTTATCTCCCTCTGGGGGAACCCCTTCTTTACCGCCTCAAGCATCCCACCCATCCTCTCGATCCTCTCGATATACCTCCACGCCCTCTCCTCCATCTCGTCGGTTAGCCACTCCACAAAGTAGGACCCGGCCAGGGGGTCGATTGTATCGGCCACCCCGGTCTCGTAGGCTATTATCTGCTGCGTCCTCAAAGCTATCTTAGCCGCCAGCTCGCTCGGAACCCTGAAGGGCTCGTCGAAGCTGTTGGTGTGGAGGCTCTGGGTCCCGCCCAGCACCGCGGCTAGCGCCTCTATAGCAGTCCTCACTATATTGTTGAAGGGCTCCTGGGCTGTCAGGCTGACCCCGGCCGTCTGGGTGTGGAACCTAAGCCACATGCTCCTAGGCTTCTTGGCCCCGAACCACTCCTTCATTATCTTGGCCCACATCCTCCTGGCCGCCCTGAACTTCGCTATCTCCTCGAAGAAGTTTATGTGGGAGTCGAAGAAGAAGCTGAGCCTCGGGGCGAACTCGTCCACGTCCAGCCCCCTGTTGATGAGCTGCCTCACATACTCTATGCCGTCGGCTATCGTGAAGGCCAGCTCCTGCACCGCGGTCGAGCCCGCCTCCCTTATGTGGTAGCCGGAGATGCTGATGGGGTTCCACTTGGGCAGGTTCTTGACGCTCCACTCTATCAGGTCCATCGCCACCTTTACCGCCGGCTCGGGAGGGAAGACGTAGCTCTTCTGGGCTATGAACTCCTTGAGGGGGTCGTTCTGCGTCGTCCCACCGATCCTCTCGTGGGGCACGCCCTGCTTCTCGGCGGTGGCCACGTAGAAGCTTAGGAGTACCGGTGCGGGCGGGTTTATCGTCATGTTGGTGGTTACCTCCCCCATGTCTATCCCGTCGAATATGATCTCCATGTCCCTGAGGCTCGGGACGCTCACCCCTACTATCCCGACCTCCCCCTCGGCCAGCGGGTCGTCGGGGTCTATCCCTATCAGCGTGGGGTAGTCGAATGCCAGGCTGAGCCCGGTCTCGCCGTGCCTTATGAGGAATTTCAGCCTCTCATTGGTCTCCTCGGGGCCTCCGAAGCCGGAGAACATCCTCATGGTCCATAGCCTGGCCCTGTACATTGTGGCGTGTATTCCCCTGGTGTAGGGGTATTGGCCTGGGAAGCCCAGCTTCTCGAAGTAGTCGAAGTCTCGTAGGTCCCTTGGCGTGTACAGCCTCTTGACCGGTATCCCTGAGAGTGTCGTGAACTCGCTCATCCTCTCGGGCAGCTTCTTAAGCCACTGGGGTACTAGCTCCCTCTCCCACCTTTCATACTCGGATTCAATCCTCTCAAGCTCCTTCTCGTCGAAGAGTGGGGGCATCTCGAATCACTTCCCTGTAAAGCCCGGGGTGTATTTATCCCGTGTGGTGTTATTGTATGGGCGTGGGCTAATTAGTCTATCACTTAAACGCTATAGACGCGGCTGGATGGGGTGTCCAGTGTGGGCGTGAAGCTCTACTCGGAGGTGCTGGGGAAGGAGGTAGAAGTCCCCGAGCACCCGGAGAGGATAGTGAGTCTAGCACCCGCCATAACAGAGACGCTATACCTCCTAGGCCTAGAGGAGAGGATAGCCGGGGTAAGCCACTTCTGCAACAAGCCGCCGAGAGCCAAGGAGAAGCCGAGGCTGGGGAGCTACTTCCAGGTCAACTACAAGAAGCTAGACGAGCTCAACCCAGACCTAATACTAGTCACCACAGGGGCCCAGAGGCGCCTCGCACTAGAACTCGACGAGAAGGGCTACAAGGTCTACCCAATCCCACTACCAGTATCGGTCCCTGGCGTGATAGACATGACAGTCCAGGTGGGCCTGGTGACGGGGGAGATAGCAGGGGCCAGGAGGCTCTCATCGACCCTAACAGAGAAGCTGGCACAGATCAAGCCCCTCGGGGGGCCGGTGAGGGCCTACTACGAGATAGACCTGGGAGGCCCGGTCAGCATAGGGGCCAACAGCTACATAGGAGACGCCCTCGACAGGATAGGCCTAGACCACGCCTTCAAGGACAAGAGGCAGTCATGGATAATCAACCCGAGCCCACAGGAGATAATAGAATACGACCCCCAAGTCATAATCTACGAGAAAGCCCCCTACAAGCCCTACAAAGACGAGAAGATAATAGAAGACCTGAAAGCCCGGGGGCTAGACAAGACCACAGCCCTCCGCGAAGGCAACATAGTAATACTAGAGCCCGACAGCCTAGCCCACTACGGGCCAAGCCTCATAGACACGCTAGCAACCCTAAGAGACAAGATAAAAGAACGACTAGGCTAGAAGCCCGGGTGAAGATCACCTAACCAAAACACTATACCCGAGGAGCTCCCCCGCCAACACAAGCCTCTCCACATAATCACCCAACACCACGACATAATGATTACCCGGGCTATCCCGGACCATCCACCCAACCCCACCCTCAAACCCTACAACATACTGGGAACGACACAAGCCAGGACGACCCCCACCACCCGAAACCACGCCCCTAGAAACGATAAACCACCCCCTAACAGGGTCAACCTTCAACACCGTAACAACAGCCCCGACAGGGGGCTCAACCGCCACACCCAAGGGCCCGCCACTCTCAAAATGGGTCGTGAGGGTGTAGCGCCCAACAGACAACGGAGCCGTACAGTGGGCAAAGACAGCGGTACGCTCATCCACGAGATCCGCCAAGTTACCCATAAACGCCGGCTCACCCGACACGTAAGACGCAGCCATCATCCCTAGGAGCCCGTTCAAATCACCCTCACACCCCGCCACAACACCCCTAGAATTATGAATAGCCAACGACAAGCACGGCGACACGCCCAACGCCTCAATAACCCTGAAACACTCCACAGTAAACGCGTCAAGCCCATAGTCGGCGACCAACCCCTCAAGGGCCATGTGGAGCCTAACAGCCCTCACAAGCCCCTCCACAGTCAAGGAGCCCCGAATAGAACCCAGATACTCCCCGGCAGCCCTCCTAGCCTCTCCCTCGCCGACCCCACGGTACCTACTATACAACTCCTCAAGGGGTATCTCGACCATCTCAACACCCAGCTTAGCGAGATCCTCGGGGTTCACAACGCTATACACCATCCAAGGCGGGCGCCCGCCAACCAAGCCGACCCTAGCACTCCTAAACCTAGAAACACCCTCGACAACAGCCGCATAACCCTCAGCAACCCTAGCCAAATCGCCGCGCAGGTGGGCCAGCGAAGCCCTAACACCCCGAAGCCTCAGGGCAGGCAGCACCTCTACGGCCGCAGCCAAGCTA
>WWDN01000080.1:0-16104 GCA_035615875.1 Thermodiscus sp.
GCTTAACCATACCCCGTCTACCCGGGCAGATACATGCACTCGTTACAGGGTTTTAAAGTAGAGGGTCTAGTGCTCCACGTATAGCACGTCGAGCTCGACGCACTCGGACCTGGCCCCGAGGTATTCGGAGAAGCTCGGCTTCGTCCTCCCCTCGTCGCCCGATACCAGCTCCTTCACGTAGAGTCCGCCCTCGCTCGAAACAAGACACTCGATCACGCCCCTGGCTATACTGGTGCACTTGACGCTGTAGACGGTCCTCTTGCGGAGGACGTCTGGCCTCCTGTGGAGCACACGGCGCGGAGTCCTCTGTAGGACCACCCTATTGCGGAAGAATTCTTCCAGCCCCCTTAGATCTTCGCCGTTGACCTCTCTTTCAACCGCTATAAGCGCCTTGTATATCTTCCTGGTCCTAGAGTGCTCCTCCTTGTAGTACCGTATCATTCTACGATCAGCGTAACCATACACCCTAAACTCCACCAGCCCCCTGGCCTCCTTGTTAGCCCACTCCTCCAGTTCCGCGAGGGTGAACCTCCTACGCCTAGGGACCTTCAACTCTATGACCGCCGGCCTCCCGGAGCCTAGCATGCGGGCGTCCACGTCTTCCCTTCCACTAGCGTGGAGGACCAACCTCTCAGCGCCAGTTAGCTTGAGCAAGCCCCAGGCGGCCTGCTCCACGCTGAAATAGCGGGGTCCCTCGGGGCTAGGCCAGTAGGCCTGGCTTATGAAACGAGCCTTCTTCCAATACCTAACCCTCAAGAGTAGGCTGTTCACTTGCAAGTCTAGGCTCCCAGAGGGGTAGTGGACTAGGAGCGTCGCCTCGGGCTCGGCGAAGTCGGGCTTCATCTCTTCGTCCATTATACGCTTCCCGACCTCCCTGCGTATCTCGGCCCTTATACTCTCGCCGAAGGGAAGCTGGAACTCCTCCCTTAGCCCCCTTTCCCTCTCCTCCATAAGGCGGTCGACCTTGACGCCAACGACATAGCGCGTGACATCATAGGCCTTGAGGAGCGACTTGCCCTTGACAGAGGACTCCTCGATGACCCTATCAAGTAGACCCCCGCAGATATAGCACGCCCTGGGTTCGAGACGCTCCCCGTAGAGCTTCTCGTAGAGCGGCCCCGCGTGCTCTCCTATGTTTGGCGCTATCTCCCTGAATCTCTCCATGGAGCCTGGAATGCCGAGCCTTATCCTCTCATGGAGCATCATAACTATAGTCTTCTTGAGAGCCTCACCCCTGTCCCTGTTACTCCACCCATAGCCCAGGCCCGCGAACAGCCTCCCCAGGCATCGGTCGCATAGAGGGTACTTCTCCAACACCCTCAACGCCTTGCCCGGCACGCTGTCCTGCTCTCGATCCTCGCCCTCCAATACGCCTGTTCCCGCTGATCCACAGGGACGGGTCGAGATCCATAAATACCCATGCTATAGCCCAGACAAGCTCGGGCACGCATGAAGCTAGTCGTAGTGAGCGAGAGGGTCCCTCTAGCCCGCTGGATACTCCTACACCTGAGATCCAAAGAGACCGGGACCAGGGAGTTCAGAGAGTGGATGAGAAGGGCCGGCGCGCTTCTAGCAGCCCATATAAGCAGTGAGCTGGAGTGGGTCGAGAAGCGTGTTACGACGCCGCTGGAGGCGGAGGCGGTCGAGCTCGAACCCAGGAACCCCCCGCTCCTAGTCGGTGTTCTGGGCGCCTCGCTATCCCTCCTAGAAGGCTTCGAGACCCTCTACCCCGGCGCGCCTATAGGCCTGGTAGCTGCCAGGCGGGTCGAGGAAGGCGATAGCGTGGACATCAGGGTCTACTATGAGAGGCTGCCGAGCCGCCATGAGGGACCCGTAGTCATCATAGACCCTATGCTCGCGACAGGCTACACGGTTGGAGCCGTCGTAGACCTGCTCCGGGAGAGGGGTATGGGCCCCTTGATAGTTGCAGCAGTCATAGCGTCTAGGCCTGGCATAACCTACCTGGAGTCCCTGGGGGGTGTCACCGCTGTCTACACTCTTGCCCTAGACCCACTACTAGACTCAAGGTTCTTCATCGTACCTGGACTCGGCGACGCGGGCGATAGGAGCCTGGGTGTCACTCCGCTATAGCCTTTCTGGCCCTGGCTAGGAAGTCGCCGAAGTCCCTAGACTCCGACAGGTATTCAAGGGCTCTATCCCTTCCCACCTTCCTGGAGAGCTTGTCTAGGGCATAGAGCAGCTCTAGCTGCTCCCAGCTCTGCGGCCCGCAACCCCTCCTCAGCCTATAGTATGCTATAGCCTCCTCCGCCGAGAGCCCTCGGGCCAGGATGAGGTACGCCGCCACGAGGGTCCCGCTCCTGCCGCACCCGGCGTAACAGTGTACGTAGACCCCTGACCCCCTCGACCGGAGTTCTAGTAGTTTGAGGAGTGCGTTGGCGAAGTTGTTGATCGGCTCAACGCTGAAATCCTCTATCTCAAAACAGAACTCGACGGCGTCATCAACCTTAACCCGGCAATCGCTTGCCAGGCAGATCACCGCGTCGACCTGGGGCGGCTCGATACATCCCTCGCCAGCATAGAGGCCATCCTCTATCAACGAGTATGCACGGCCGCTATAGCCCAAGGCGCAGACCCTCCATCGACCGCGGCAGAACCTGCTTATAGCAGTATAGCCGGTCCCCCCAGATTCCTGTCCGGGCCTAGGGCGTGCTTAGGCCGCTCCAGGCATCTTACCCCGTCCCCCATACTCTGGGGTTCCCTCGCGTCGACCGCCTATAGCGAGGGCCATTATGCTCGCTGACAGGAACGAGGCCAGGGCGATATAGAATAGGCTCTTCTCGTCCAGCCCCGCTAGCCCTGAGAAGGCCAATACGGTGCCCGTGAGGCCGTAGCTGGCCGACACGGCCGCGACTCCGAGAGCCTCGCCTAGGATCGCGGAGGAGAGCTTGTAGAGCGATAGCTCGAAGAAGGGATAGAGTGGGATTACCCAGGCTAAGGCCATAATTGGGCCTCTAGCCGCGTCTAGCCCGGTAAGGTATAGGGCATAGGACGCAAGGGCTACCGCCAGGATGTGGGAGGGACCCCTGGCATCGACTATCCTGCCAGCGAGGGGCCTTACTAGGGCCGCTATGAGGCCGGAGGCCATGTTTGCGAGGGAGTAGAGGTGGACCCCGGCCTCTCTGCTCAGCTTTCCCATATAGATGCTCCCAATGATCTCTACTCCGGTGTAGGAGAGCGCCGCCAACACCAGGATGAACAGGACGGCTCCTCTACCGCTATAGTGCCTGCGCCTGGCGACCGGCTTAGAGGGTCCCTCAAGTGACACTATTGACAGGTACGCTATAGCCGTAGACGCCCCCGCGGCGACTAGTATAGTCCTTGGCCCTGTTTCGAGCGCCACTATGGGAGCTAGGCTTCCGAGCGTCCAGCCGAGGGTCGAGCCAGCGGTTACCACGCCGAGGCTCTCTCCGCTCTGGCCCGAGTAGGTTAACGTGTACGCGTATATCTGGGGGCCGCTGATCGACCAGGACAGGCTTGCGACCGCTACCGAGGCCAGGAGTAGTTTTTCGTCGTAGAGGAATAGCCCGGCGCTGGCCAGGCTTATGCCCTCCGCCAGGCCCAGTAGGAATACTAGTCTATAGCCGTACCTCTCGGCCAGTACTCCTCCTACTAGCCCGGCTATGGTTGGTATCGTCTCGGCCGCCGCTAGTAGGAGGAGGTATCCGGGGTCTCCCGAGCAGACCTCCCTGGTGAGGGTGTAGTAGGAGGACCATGCAGCTACATGTATCAGCTGTACTATCGCTAGCTTGGCGTCAGTCCTCACCTATGCCTCCACCTTTGAGAGGGACCCTCTGGGCCGCTGGAGCGGTCTATGCATGCGTTATTTGAATCCTATCTTGGAGAGCTCCTCCTCCAGTTCCCTTAGCCTTTCGAGCTCCGGTATCTCTTCGACCTTCTCCACCCGGTCTATCTCGGCCTTGTCAGCCTCGTAGGATTCCTTGTAGAGTAGCAGGCCCACCCAGACCCCCCTGCCCAGGAGGCATTTTACACAGGCTAGCTTGCCTACTTCAGCCTCTCTCTCGGCTTCCAGCTCTACAGCATAGGCCTCGTCGACCTCAGTCTTCCTCTTTAGGAGGAGCCTACCCGCTATCACCCTGCCCTTGATCTTCGACTTCTTCTCCACGACCACGCTCCTGGCTATCAGGACTCCCTTGAAGGTACCGCTTATCCTGGCCCTGTCAGCGTATACCGTGTCAGCCGTGAGGGACCCTCCAACGTCTAGCTCCCTAACCACGCCCGTGGCCATGCTTATGCTACCGCCTGCTGCGAGCTCGTTCGCTATGAGGGTTCCCGAGATCTTTACGGAGCCCCCGGATTTCATCCTGTTGACCGTCAGGTTGCCGTCGACTACAACCGAGCCTCCTGACCGGAACTCGCCGTTTACGGTTAAGTCCCCCTCGACCTTGAGGGACCCCCCGATGTCTAGGTTGTTGAATTCTATGGGGCCCTTCAGCTTTATGGAGCCTGCGGCTTTTATCTCGCTCAACCGAGTACACCCTCCACTCAGCCTATACCGGCTGTTAGGCTTATATCCTGTGCTCACAAATTGTGATATGGAGCTGTCCTATGAAGAGGTACCGGTGCAGGCACGACATCGTGGCAAGCATACTGGAGGGCGTTCGAGACGGTGCCTCCAGGATATCCCGTATCGCCCGGGCCGCTAACCTCCCCCTGGACAGGGCGAGGGCTCTTGTTGAAGACCTGGTGGAGCATGGCCTCCTCATATACGACCACGTGTCTAGAGAGTATAGTCTAACCGATCTGGCTTACGAGTGGCTAGCGCTGTACGAGAAGCTGAGGGAGGTCTACGATGTCTCCAGGGTGTAGGCGAGTGTTAGTGCCCGGCCTAGACCCCCCGGTCATAAATACTGGGACGATCTATGGGTATCCATGGTGTCCTCGCCTTGGGCAGCGTTGAATCCATTCTATCAAGACTCCTAGAGGTCAGGGGCGCTGACGTTGACCCCAGTACCGGTAGGCTATTCACGTATATCTACGAGACCGGGGATGAGGAGCTGAAGCGGCTCGCTAGGAAGGCCTTTGAGCTCTTCCTCGATACAAACGCGCTCGACCCTACGGTGTTCAAGAGCGCCCTGTACTTCGAGAAGGAGATCGTGGCCTTCTCCAAGTCGCTAGTCCGGGCCCCAGAGGGGACCGTGGGTACGGTGACCTACGGGGGCACCGAGAGTATAATGCTGGCCGTCAAGGCGGCCCGATGGGCCTACCGGAAGAGGAGGGGCGCCGATAGCATTCCCGAGGTGGTTTTACCCGTCACAGGACATCCCTCCATCAGGAAGGCCGCCCACTACCTGTCGATGAGAGTCGTCGAGGCCCCTGTGGATCCGGGTTCGAAGAAGGTGGATGTGGAGGCGGTCAAGGAGGCAGTCAACGATAAGACCTCGCTGGTGGTAGTCTCGGCCCCCAACTTCCCCTACGGTGTCGTCGACCCTGTGCGGGACGTGGCAGAGTATGCCCGTGACAAGGGGGTGCCCGTGCACGTCGACGCATGTGTAGGGGGCTTCATCCTACCGTTCCTCGAAGATCTCGGGGAGAGGATCGAGCCCTTCGACTTCAGGGTCGATGGAGTCACGTCTCTCTCCATGGACGCGCACAAGTACGGGTACACGCCTAAGGGCGTGTCAATAGTATTATTCCGCCGTGAGGAGTACAAGGAAGGCACAATATACGTGGATCTAAGGTGGCCTGGGTATCCCTTCATAAACACGACCGTGCTCTCCTCGCGCTCGGCAGCCCCCCTGGCAGCGGCGTGGAGTGTTTTCAACTACCTCGGCCGTGAGGGATACCTTGAGATGGCTAGGAGGGTTCTATCGGCTAGAGCCAAACTCTACGAGGGGTTGCGGAGACTCGGCTTCAGCTCCGTGGCGCCCATAGAATCGCCACTCCTATCCCTCTCCCTGCCCAGCGAGTCCGACCTCTTCAAGTTCCACGCTGGCATGTCGCTGAGGGGCTGGGTCATCGGTCTACAGCCCAGGGTTGAGGGTGTAGCCCCCTACAACATCCACCTCACGATATCGCCGGTCCACGATAGGGTGGCGGGCGAGTTCCTTTCAGACGCTAAAGACGTCCTAGAGGGACCCCCTCCAGGGGAGTTAGCGAGGATCTACAAGCTATTGGAGGAGGATCCCCTGGCAGCGGCTGGCATGATCGGTGAGACCCCCCTGGACTCGATAATAATCGCTAAGGTGCTTGAATCGCTACCGGGAGAGCTAGCCGAGGAGATGGCTAGACGGCTGACAGTGGAGGTCTTCAAGTGATGTCGAGGAGGGCAGTGCTCCTCGCAGGCCTCGCAATCACGGTTTTCGCCTCGCAGGCGATATGGATAACCTTCTCGCCCGTGGGTAGTCTAGTCGCCGGGGAGCTCGGCGTCTCCAAGGAGAGGATCGGCCTCCTGGCTATAACTTACCCGGTCTTCTTCCTCTTACTGACTATCCCCTCCGGCCTACTCCTAGATAGGAGCTTTAAGAGATGGCTCTCCCTGGGAGTGTATTTGACCGTGCTGGGCGGCGTGCTCAGGCTGGCGTCTCCAGGCAACTATTATTGGCTCCTCTTCTGCCAGTTACTCGGCGCCCTCGGCCAGCCCTTCCTGCTCAACTCCTTCGCTCCCTTCGCGAGCAGGGTCTACCCCGAGAGGAGGGAGACCGTTGTATCGCTGCTTAGCTTCTCCATGTACCTGGGCATAATATACGGGCTGGGCTCCGGCTACTGGCTCTACACGAGGTACGGCGTATACATGCTCCTCGCCCCCCTCGCGCTAGTGTCGCTGCTGGGCGGCATGCTCTTCGCATATGGAGCCTGGGGGTATGGGTTCCCGAGTGTTGCAGCGGGCGAGAGCGTTAGGGGCGAGTTGAAGAGAGTGGCTGGCTACAAGGAGTTGTGGCTTCTGGGGATTGTACTGGGCTTGGGGGTCGCCTTGTTCGACAACATGTCTATCTGGCTGGAGTCAGCTCTAGCCACGGTGGATCTAGGGGATATAGCTGGCTTGTCGGTTGCATTGAGCCTCCTCCTTGGACTCGTTGGAGTAGCCTTTATACCAACGCCAGTGGCTAGGAGGAGTAAGAGGACGCTCTACATAAGGGTGGTCACCCTGGCTGGGATACTCATATACTATAGCCTGGCGCTCTACACTGCCAGATACACTGTCTTGACACTGATTCCCCTGCTCGGCCTGTTAATGCTACCAGCCTACCCGATAATCATGGAGTGGATAAGCACGTTCTACCCGAGGGAGGTTCATGGAAGCGCCTCCGGCTTCATAGGATTCGTCTCACGTATATTCACAGTAGTCCTGGCTAGTACGGCCGTGTTCTTCATCGGATCGCCTAGGAGCTACTTCGGCTTCCTAGGGACGCTCGCCGTTGTGGCCCTCTTGGTGGCATTGTTGTTGCCGGGAGACAAGTAGTTGCTAGAGGATGGCGCCGCGGCCGGGATTTGAACCCGGGTCACGGGCTCTCTGTAGTTCCCGCCTCCGCCCCAGGCTACAAGCCATCCTCCGCCGCTCCTTATAAGGTTTTACACGCCACCCCGTCTGTCAGAACACTCTGGGAGGATCCCGTTAATACTTGAGGACCCCTCATTTACCTTGCTAGAATCCCGGGGGTGGGGCGGAGGCGGGCCCTTTGACAGGCCCGCATACTAGGCCAGGCTATACTACCGCGGCGCCCGGCCGGTATTCCGGGTATTAGGGGCTGGAGGGTAATAAGGATTGCTTGGACGCGGAGTCTACCTACTACGCGGGCCCGGGATGCTTAGGGTCGTTGAGGGAGAGGGAGAGGTACTGGGTTATCCCGTGTCGGCTGGCGATTCCATCGTTATCCCCGTTGGACGTGGCGTGCTAGCCCGCTTCCAAGAGGGGTCTAGAGCCAGCTATACTGGCAGGTGGGAGGCCGTCGGCCCGGAGGTTTATGATGACTGGGATAGGCTTGCCTCTAGCCTGGCGAAGCGGGACAGGATCCTGCTGGTTGGGCCCAGTGATAGTGGTAAGAGCACCCTAGCGTCCTGGATAGCCAATAAGCTCGCCAGCACTGGTAGCAGGGTGCTCTATGCCACCGTCGATATAGGTCAGAATGAGAACTACTGTCCCGGCTTCACTAGTAGTAGCGTAGTGGAGGGACCCTTCATACCGGGCTCTGGCGGGAGACTCTATAGGGTGTGCTTTGTGGGCTCGTTCACCCCGAGGGACGCCGTGCACAGGTATATAGGGTGCTCTAGCAGTATCCTGAGGGGCTGGACCTCGCCAGTAGTGCTCGATACCGACGGGTGGGTGTCTCCTTGGGAGGGGTTGGAGTCCAAGGTAGCCGTCGCTGAGGCTGCTGATGTGGATAGGGTTGTGGCGGTCGGGCTAGAGGAGAGGTATGTGGAGTTCCTACGCAAGAGGCTAGCCGGAGTCGAGGTCACCGTTATACCCCCGCCCTACCGGGGCTCCAAGAGCAGGGAGGAGAGGAGAATCCACAGGGAGAGGCTGGTGGCCAAAGCGCTAGCGGGGGCTAGAGAGAGGAGTTACAGTCTGGACCGTGTACCCCTCTACGGGGCTCCCCTATTCGTGGGCGAGCCCCTTGACCCTAAGCCTTTCTCCGAGATGCTAGGCTCCACGGTCTATTATGCTGAGAGGGCGGGTGGCGGGGTCCGGGTTGTCGTGAGAGGCAGGGCCAGATCCCAGCCCGGCGTCGTCTTCGTGAGAAGCGGGTGGGAGAGGGGGTTGCTGGTCAGCCTCTGGCACGAGGGCCTTGGTTTCCCAGGCCTCGTAACCAGGGTAAACTATAGGGCCAGGGCAATCTACGTTTTGACGGGTTTCGAGGGTGATCCCGAGTACATCGAGGCTGGCGTTGCAAGGCTAGACCCAGACTCCTTCAGTGGGAGGGCTAGGTGGTGAAGAGGCATATGTGTAAACTATTATCACCTAGTTCACGGTGCTGTAATGGAGGGTGGCTGTCCTTTGGCTTGCGGAGAGAAGGTTGTCCACTTCACCAGCGTCGAGGAGAAGGCTGTGCCTTCGGATATGGCTGAGGGGACTACTATAAGGTGGCTTATCTCGGGTGACGACGGGGCGCGCAACTTCTACATGAGGCTATTCTCCATGGGGCCCGGGGCCCATATAAGACCACACTTCCACCCGTGGGAGCACGAGATATACATAGTGTCGGGCAGTGGTAGGGTTAGGATAGGCTCTAGAACGTATAGCGTTGGAGAGGGCTTCGCCATCTATATCCCGCCGAACGTCGAACACGAGTACTGGAGCGGAGAGGAGGGCCTTAGGTTTATCTGCGTGATCCCGGCTAGACCCACGGCCGAGGAGAGAGAGGAGCCTGTGGAGTGTTAGGCCTCCCTTATCCTCTTGAGGTACTCCTTGAGCGCTTCGACATTCCACGGATGCACAGTCTTCCTCCTCTTGTCGACGCGTATCCCTAGTTTCCTGGCCTCCGCGGGGGTTAGACCAGCCTCTCTTAGCTCCCCCAGGCTGAAGCCCCTGCCCTTGCGGGTCCCCTGATCTATGCCTCCGTGCTTGAAGAGCCTAGGCTTCTTCACTATCGGGACTGGCGGCTCCACCTGCCTGCTCATCTCCGTTGCACCCGTCAGGTAAGCTTGGGCCTGTAGAGTTTTAAGAGTTGACGCGAGGCCAGTAAGTCGCGCCACTTGGCGTAGGCTGGCTCGCTTATCCCAGCCCTCTCAAGCAACTCGCATAGCTTGCAGATCCTCCTGTCCTTGCTGGTAGGCTCGCCGCACCTCTCGCACCTCGGCAGTTGCTGCGGCTTTAGGCCCGCAGCATCCTCTGCGAGCAGGGCGTCGAGGGTCTCCATGAACCTTATGAGGGTTCCCGGCCTCTGCTCCTCCAGCACGTAGAGCGCCCGCCTAACTCTGGCCCTGAGGGTGGGCCTCATGTTTATGTAGGCGCACTCGGTCTCTTGTAGGGGGAAGCCTCCCAGGTATGCATAGGTCGCTGTCTCCCACTCGTATATCTTCCTGACGGGCTTCACCCTAGGGACTATCAGCGGGCTCGCCGGGCTGGAGAGGGGGTGTTGGCGTAGTAGCCCCTCCCAGTCGCCTCTCAGGAGGTTTATAAAGGCGGCCTGGCTCTCGTCGTCTAGATTATGGGCCGTCACTGTCTTATCGGCGCCATACATGCGGGCGTAGAAGTTTAAGATCCTCCTCCTGGATATGCCGCAGAAGGTGCAGGGGCTTATCCGCAGTCTCCTCTCCATGGCCCTGTCCACTATCTCGGAGAGTGTGTAGCCCGTGTACTCTTTTATGCTGGTCATGATATGATCTACGCCGTACTCCAGCGCTTTCTTCCTCACCCTCTCAGCGTATTCCCGCCGGTTGTAGCCTGGTATTCCCTCGATTATGGTTACCGCTATAATCTTGCCTGGGTCGTGGATCCTGGCTAGAGTATCTAGGAGGACCCAGCTGTCCTTCCCCCCGGAGAGCCCTAGTAGTAGCGTGTCCTTGGGGGTTATCATGCCCCATCTCTTGACCTCGCGCTCTATCCTACCGCGTATATCCTGGAGGAAGCATTCCCTGCACAGCTTCAGTCCCGTGTGCTTTTGGTAGACCACTGCCTTCCTCATGCCACATCTATCGCAGACCGTCATCTCTTCATTGTACCCTTCTGCCTACTATACGTGGCTAGGGGTTATAGGCTCGATCCACTCCCATAGCCTCTGTGGTTGCCTGGGATGCTGTGTCCCGTCTTCGTGTTCGACTTCGACGGCGTCATCGTTTCGGGAGGGGAGTTGCGTGCGCGCGGAATCAAGGCGCTCGGCGAGGCGCTGGAGATGGGGGGACGCGTCTACATAGTCTCGGGGAGGAGGCCCAGCGACAGGGGGTATATAGGTAGCGTCCTCCGGGAGGCGGGGTTCAGCGTTGCAAGGCTCGGGGGCCTCTACCTGCGCGGGTCCGGTAGCGAGGAGTCTTTCAAGCTGGAGACCTACGTTCGTATACGTGATCTTGAGGAGTGTATAGGCGAGATCCACGATGATAACCCCGAGGTGCTCTGGCCTGCTCGAAGGCTGGTCGAGCACGGCCTCATACTACACTATGACGGGCATTGCGAGGCGATCTATGGCTATAGTATCTTGAGGTCTTGTAGAGAGGCGTAGAGCCTCTTGAGTATCCTCAGTGTAGCCCCCCATAGCACTCCCCCAGCGATCCTGTAGCCTGTAACGACCACCCCACGCTTGGGATGCATTATCTCCTCCTCCCCACGGGCTAGGATTAAGAGGGGCTGTAGGAATACGGCGTCGACTTCCTCGGAGGCAGGCATCGGGCATAGGGGCCCCCTTGGCACGGCCAGGACCGGGTATATCAGCACGTCTCCCCTAAGGGTCTTCTCCGGATCTAGCTGGCCTATCACGCCGACGTACCTGGGGAGTATCCAGGCCTCTTCCCATGCCTCCCTCAGGGCCGTCTCCTCAGCGCTTTCACCGTCTTCTATGTGGCCTCCGGGGAGTGCTATGTCGCATGACCAGTAGCTCTCGGCCCTGCAGCTCTTGCGGACTAAGAGTACCCTTGGAGGGTTCCCCCAGAGGAGTACTAGTACGGCTGCCTCCCTCAAAACCCACACCGGCCCCTGCTACCAGTATGTGTCTGGGAGGCAAACTATATATTGGCGCTCGCACATTACTTGGACTCCATGACTATGAACCCCACAAGGGTGGACATAGGGATGGCTTCTAAGAGGAGAGGAGTGGGTAAAGGAGCCCTTTTAGCAGCTATCGTCATCATACTGATTATAGTGGTTGGAGCAGTCTACATGATGCAGGGCCAGAAGAAGGCGGAGAAGGTCGTCGTAATAGGAGTGACCGATAAGATAACAGACCTAGACCCGGCCAACGCCTACGACTTCTTCACATGGGAGGTACTGAGTAATGTAATGGCTGGCCTGGTCAAGTACGACCCCGACACCGGCAAGATAGTTGGAGACCTAGCCACGAACTGGGAAGTCCAGGAGGGCGGCAAGGTATGGATATTCCACCTCAGGAATGACGCCAAGTTCGCCGACGGCACTCCCTGCAAGGCCCAGGACGTTGTCAGGAGCATTAAGAGGGTTATGAAGATACAGGGCGATCCCAGCTGGCTCGTCACCGACTTCGTCGACGACGTCCAGGCTGTCGACGACTACACGGTGAAGTTCATCCTGAAGACGCCGGCCAGCTACTTCCTCGCACTAGTGGCGACACCACCATACTATCCAGTGCACCCCAACTACCCGGACGATAAGATCGCGAGCGACGCTACATGGGGAGGCTGTGGGCCCTACATGATAAAGGAGTGGGTGAGGGACGAGAAGCTCGTCCTCGTGCCTAACCCGCACTACTATGGCGAGAAGCCTAAGAACGACAAGGTCGTGATAACCTTCTACTCCTCGGCTAACGCCCTGAAGAACGCCCTGGAGTCGGGCCAGGTTGACGTGGCGTGGAGGACGCTCAACCCGGAGGACATAAAGGACCTGAAGAGCAAGCCCAACTTCAAAGTAATAGAGGTACCCGGCCTCTACATTAGATACGTCGTCATAAAGACCGACGCCCCGCCAACCGATAATGTACTCGTGAGGAGGGCGCTGGCAGCCGCCGTCGACAGGAACGAGATCGCCCAGACCGTGTTCAAGGGCACGGTCGAGCCCCTCTATAGCATGGTGCCCAAGGGCCTATGGAGCCACGTCGACGCCTTCAAGAAGTATGGAGACGGCAACATAGACCTAGCCAAGCAACTACTACAGCAGGCGGGCTACAGTGAGGACAACAAGCTACACATCGAGCTCTGGTACACGCCAACCCACTACGGAGACACCGAGGCCCAGCTAGCCGCCATATTGAAGGAGCAGTGGGAGAGGACTGGTATGATAACCGTGGATGTGAAGAGCAGCGAGTGGAGCCAGTACGTGGACCAGCTGAGGAGCGGGCAGATGATGGTCAGCCTGCTCGGCTGGTACCCAGACTACCTGGACCCGGACGACTACCTGACTCCATTCCTAGCCTCCTCTGCCAACGGCTGGACCGGAACAGGATACTCAAACCCGAAGGTCGACCAGCTCCTCAAGCAGGCTCAGACCCTAAACGACCAGAACGAGAGAGCCCAGATCTACAAGCAGGTGCAGGAGATACTAGCCGACGACGTGCCCTACATACCATTGATACAGGGCAAGCTCTATGTCGTGACCTCGGAGAACGTCGAGAGCCTCAAGATAAGCCCGCTAATGTTCCTGCTCTACGATACCATACAGGTTAAGGGCTAGACGCGGACAGGATAGTTCTACTAGCAATACCCTCTTTCCTTTTTCCCCGGGCCGTGAACCGTGCAATGTAAATAGTCCCTTCGGGTCCTGCGTGCCAGATGGATGGTGCTGACAACGTGGGACGCCTACTCAGGTATGTGGTTGTGAGGGCGTTACTCATAATACCAACCATACTAATACTCTACACGCTAATCTTCATCATACTCCGCGTCATACCAGGCAACCCCATACTCTCGGCTCTGGGCACCCACTACGTCCCACCCGAGATACTGGAAGAGAAGATGCATAGGCTAGGGCTCGACAAGCCCCTCTACGTGCAATACTTCGACTATCTCTGGAGAGTGCTCCACGGTGACTTCGGCGAGAGCATGGTCATAGAGGGCAGGTCCATAACCCACGACCTAGCCTATAGAATCCCTGCTACCATCGAGTTGACAGTGTGGGGGTTCACGGTCAGCGTCCTGCTAGGGATACTGACAGGGACCATCGCAGCGGTCAAGAGAGGCAGTAGGATTGACTACGCCATGAGGGTTTACGGCATAGTGGCCTATACCCTCTTCATACCGTGGCTTGGAAGCCTCCTCATACTACTGTTCTCGGTCTACCTGGGCTGGCTCCCGAGCGGGGGCAGACTCGACCCCTCTATCGACCTCGATAGGATAACCGGGATCTACACCCTCGACTCCCTAATAACGGGTAACATATACGCCTTTGTGAACGCCTTGAAACACCTCGTGCTACCCAGCATCACTCTAGGCATCGTCTTGAGCGGAGCCTATACGAGGCTCGTCAGGTCGAACCTCTCCGATATACTGCAGGCCGACTTTATCAGGGCTTACAGATCCAGGGGGCTGCCCGAGAACAAGGTCCTGCTCTACGCCCTGAGGAATGCGATGATACCGATAGTGACCTACATGGGACTGCAGCTCGCCATACTGCTGGGTGGAGCTGTCTTGACCGAGACTACATACTCGTGGCCCGGGCTGGGCAGCTACCTCTTCGAGAAGATCCAATACCGCGACTACAGCGCCATACAGGGCACAATAGTAGTCTTCGCGTTCATAGTAGGCGTTGTAAGCCTCATCGTCGACATAATCTACGCCCTAGTGGATCCGAGGATAAGGTACTGAGGGGTGGGGGCCGTGGTTAAGCCTGGAAGCATGCTCTCAGGCATCACCGGAGAGGTTTTCGGCAGGAAACCCGGCCGGGGACTACTCGTAACAGGGCTCTCCCTGATACTGGTATTCATACTTCTCGCCGTATTCGCTCCATGGATAGCCCCCTACGGCCCTACGGAGAGGAGCGTCCCCGGGGAGCTAGCGGGTACTCCCCAGCCACCCGACAGAAACCACATATTCGGTACGACCGAGCTTGGATACGACGTCTTCTCTCGTATCGTATGGGGGTCTAGGATCGTACTCTACGTCGTGGCACTGTCAGCTATACTCTCAATGGCAATGGGCGTCCCCCTGGGCTTGGTCTCGGGCTACTATGGAGGAATCCTTGATAGGGCTTTGAGCATGGTGATGGATAGCATCTACGCGTTCCCCGGGATTGTCTTAGCTCTTGCTGTTGCCAGCGTCCTCGGCCCCAGCCCCTCGAACGCCGCTATATCCCTGAGCGTCGTCTACGTGCCCACGTTCTTCAGGATGGTTAGGGGCCAGGTCCTTGAAGTGAGAGAGAGCCTCTACATAGAGGCGGCTGAGGCCCTCGGTTACCCGGACAGGCACATCATGCTTAGACACGTCTTGCCAAACGTGGCTCCCACTGTGCTCGTGGTATTCGGCTTGGCTGCGACGGACGCCATATTGACCGAGGCGGGCCTAGCATTCTTCGGCCTCACCGTATCATATCCAAGCCCCGACTGGGGACTTGACCTGAGGGTGGGGTTGAGGTATATTGACCAGGGGATGTGGTGGACAACCCTCTTCCCAGGGCTCGCGATCACCCTACTAGCCCTGGGCTTCGCGCTCGTAGGAGAGGGCCTTGGAGAGAGGTACGCTATAAGGACTGAGAGGTGAGGACCGTGGAGGCGCTGGTTAGGATCGAGGGCCTCAGCGTACACTACTATACCCTAACCGGGGTCGTCAAGGCCGTAGACGGGGTCAGCCTTGAGATACCGAGGGGGGAGTTCGTAAGCTTCGTGGGAGAATCTGGGAGCGGTAAAAGCACCCTCGCGCTAGCCCTACTACGCCTCGTCCCTCCCCCGGGTGTAATCGCTTCTGGGAGGATCATCTTCGAGGGAACAGACCTTACCAGGCTACCGGAGTCGAAGATGAGGGAGATAAGGGGTACCAAGATCTCAATGGTCTTCCAAGACCCCATGACGAGCCTAGACCCTGTTAGGAAGGTCGGAGACCAGATAGCAGACGTCTACCTGACCCATGGAGTGACCCGAGACAAGGAGGAGGCCATCAAGCTGGCGAAGGAAGCGCTCGAAATGGTGGGTATCCCAGGCGACAGAGTCTCCTACTACCCACACCAGCTGAGCGGGGGGCAGAGGCAGAGAGTCCTCATAGCAGCGGCTGTGGCGCTGAAACCCTCACTCCTCATCGCGGACGAGCCTACAACGGCCCTGGACGTTATCGTTCAGGCCAAGATAATGGACCTGCTGGAGGACTTGATGAAGGAGCTCAAAATGACCGTGCTACTAATCACACACGATATCGCCCTAGCGGCTGAGAGGAGTAACAGGATCGCCGTGATGTATGCGGGCAGGCTTGTGGAGTATGGCCCCGTCGACGCTATCGTGGAGGACCCGCTCCACCCCTATACCGAGGGATTACTCGACAGCGCTCCAGACCTCTGGGGACCCAAGAGGATCGCCGGGATAC
>WWDN01000081.1:0-4862 GCA_035615875.1 Thermodiscus sp.
ACCCTCACTCCTCATCGCGGACGAGCCTACAACGGCCCTGGACGTTATCGTTCAGGCCAAGATAATGGACTTGCTGGAGGACTTGATGAAGGAGCTCAAAATGACTGTGCTACTAATCACACACGATATCGCCCTAGCGGCTGAGAGGAGTAGCAGGATCGCCGTGATGTATGCGGGCAGGCTTGTGGAGTATGGCCCCGTCGACGCTATCGTGGAGGATCCGCTCCACCCCTATACCAAGGGATTACTCGACAGCGCTCCAGACCTCTGGGGACCCAAGAGGATCGCCGGGATACCGGGCAACCCGCCGGACTTGAGGAGGCCACCTCCGGGTTGCCCGTTCCACCCGAGATGCCCGAGTAGATTCGAGCCCTGTGACAGGGTAGAGCCTAAGCTAGTCGAGGTGGACGGGAGGCTAGTCGCGTGCCACCTGTATCGGAGGTGAGCAAGGTTGGGAGAGCCCCTGCTTGTAGTCGAGGACCTGAAGAAGTACTTTGTCCAGGGCGGCGGCTTCCTGGCGGGAGAGAAGCATGTCGTGAAGGCTGTCGACGGCGTTAGCTTTACGGTGGACAGAGGTGAGACCCTTTCCCTCGTCGGGGAGTCGGGATGCGGCAAGACCACTACTGGGAGGCTCGTGTTGAGGCTGTTGGAGCCCGATGAGGGTAGAATAGTATTTGATGGTGTCGACATAACCCACCTGTCGAGGAGGGAGCTCAAGCCCTACAGGACTAGGATGCAGATGATATACCAAGACCCCTATGCGAGCCTGAACCCGCGTAAGCCCATTGGGGAGGCGATCGCAGAGCCCCTGCTGGTCCACGGGCTCGCCACCAGGGAGGAGGCCCGTGACAGGGCCATGGCCATGTTGGAGAGGGTGGGGCTTACACCAGCAGAAGACTTCTATGGGAGGATTCCGAGCCAGCTGAGCGGGGGGCAGAGGCAGAGGGCTGTCATCGCGAGGGCTATGATTCTGAAGCCCGAGTTCGTGGTGGCGGATGAGCCGGTCTCAATGATAGACGTGTCTATGAGGGCCTCGATCCTGGAGCTGCTAAAGAGCTTCCAGGAGGAGTATGGGCTTGCCATGATCTTCATAACCCACGACCTATCCGTGGCCAGGATCATCTCGGACAAGATCGCAGTCATGTATCTGGGTAAGATAGTCGAGTACGGTGGGGCCGATGAGGTGCTGAGGGACCCCCGGCACCCGTACACAATGGCTCTCGCCACGGCGGCGCCTAGTATAAGGTTGAGGAGGAAGAAGAGGCTTGAGATAAAAGGCGAGATCGCTGACCCGAGGAACGTGCCCCCCGGCTGTAGATTCCACACGAGATGCCCCTTCGCCGAGGAGAAGTGTAGGGTTGAGGAGCCGCCGTTGAGGGAGGTGGAGCCGGGGAGACGGGTCGCGTGCCACTATCCGCTAGCCAAGGGCTACTTGGAGGAGTGGCTCAAAGGACGATAAAGGGGTAGCCGCGGCGTCTCATGCGGGCCTTGTCTTCACCAGCCACTACACCGCCAATGCTTCCATGACCTCTAGACCCGGGTTCTGAGCCTCTGTCATCCGCCAGCAGCCACCCCGCCACTCCTGTAGGTCGGCCGGGAACCCTTATTACATCCAACCCGTAATTACCAGAGTACGGTGCCTGGCTGTAGAGGGCCCGTAGCTCAGCCAGGCAGAGCGGCGGGCTCCAGACCCGTAGGTCGGGGGTTCGAGTCCCCCCGGGCCCACCACACACGCCGAGCAAGAACACGGGCCCCTACTCCACTAGACTAGCATAGCCTAGTCTAGAATCTATTCCGAGATTTCCTAAATAGTTCGTGATACTCTTAAACTTTAAAGTCTCTGTAACACGCCTACAACAGCCTGGTGCCCTCCTAGTGCCAGGGAAAGCCAATGCAGAAGCCACACTAGAGTTCCGGGAGCCGGGTATAGTCGTAGTCCACGGTATAGGCAAGCCCAAGACCATAGAGCTACCCGAGGAGGTCGTCGAGTGGCTCAGAAAAAGCATAGCCGCCAGAAGGGTGCTCGAAGAACTAGTAACCCACTACAAGTACAGGACGAGGCTGAGCAACCCCAGGGCCCTCAGGAGCCTAATCCTACTACTATACTCAAGAGCCCACGGGATACCGCCCTACAAGACCGCCAGGATCTATGGAGTGGCCCCGGAACAACTCTATAGAATGGAGAGGGGCCTGAAGAAGGACGGGCTATACGAGTTCGTAATAGACCTACTGTCCCTGGAGGAGACCCAAAACCCCTAAAACCCCCATAAAGCTCTATCATGGATGGGCGCCGGGGTAGCTCAGCTAGGTAGAGCGCCGGGCTGTTAACCCGGTGGTCGGGGGTTCGAGTCCCCTCCCCGGCGCCAACCCCAAAGACCTCATGGGAATCCACTGCTCTTCCTGTCCGGGAGGTATTCCTCTAGTACCCGCTTTATCTCGTCGATTGACGAGTCCACGCCTCTAGGACAGAAGATGTATACTAGTACTCCCTCTCCGACGCCATAGTTTATGACCGGCCTGTAGGGGTCGAGGACCCTTACCTCCCCCTTCAGCTCCTTCTCGACGCGATCGCACTTGCCCCTGCCTCTCCTCAGCCCGAGCCAGCCCTTCGAGAATCCTATGATTCGCGAGAAGTGTATTCCGAGTCTCACGATCTCCGAGACGGAGTCCGCCGGCTTGGAGCGCCGGGGCGATAGCGTGCGTATTATCTCCAGGTACATGTAGCTGGTCTTTGGTATTGCTAGTAGGAGGGTCTCTCCGCTTCTGAGCCTGGCGGAGACCAGGATGTAGCCTCCCTTATATAGGACCCCGTAGGCCTCCGGCTCCAGGAGCCCGAGCACCTCGTATATGAACTCTCTCAGCCGCCTGTAGTAGGATACTGCGAGCCCGTATATCAGGGCGACATCCATTGGAAGCGTCGCGAGTACTACGAGTAATGCCAGGAGCAGGTTCTTGTCCCTGGTGGCTGTGTAGCCGTAGAGTAGGGCGGCGGCAGTTATTATCGTCCCGGCGAGTATTATCTTCATGATCTTCTTGGGCTGATCCTCCAGTCTCTCCAGGGTCCCTCCTCCATAGGTGGGTGGGGGTAGCAGGGAGGCCTCCGTCCCGCTGGTCGTAGTCAAGACAGGGTCACGCTCCGAGGCCTCGAAGCCGGCGCACGGCGTATTTAAGGGCATTAATTTTGGAGTTATAACCCCTCCGGGTCGTTGACCCGAAGACTATGCCACGAGGCGCCCGGGAGAGGGGTTAGGGCCTATAGGTTGTTACGGATACCTCTCCAAAGCCTATGCTCCTATTCTTCCCCAGGCCCATTCTAGCGGCGAGGGCGAAGAGCCTGTCCAGGGTCACGGCTATCTTCCTCGACCGTAGTAGATAGGTCACGTGGCCGACCACTCCCCTGACCTTCCTTAGCCTCCCGGACTTATCCTTGCCATAGACTATTGTAACCGGCCTTATCCTATAGTCTATTTCTGGCGTGAAGATGTCTGCTAGACGTCCTATCCCGTAAGGCGCATGGTACTCGTCGGGATCCACGCCATTGACTACCCCGAGCCAGACTCTCATTGCTGAGGCCGCTACGTAGCCGGGCGTTGGGAGGAGCCTGTACTCGTTGGGCGTGTTCTTTATCAACGGCAGGCTCCTCAGGGAAGGAGGGGTCATCACCTTCGTGCTCATCACGAGCGGCGTCTTAAAGTCAAGCCGCACAATATCCCCCTTGTTGAGCCCGAGCGATAGGCTTTCTAGGCGTAGCACCTCGATCTCCCAGATCGAGAACTCGATGTTATTGAAGGGTTCCCGCACCCTCCCGCTGCAATCGTAGAGCGAGTAGTCCAGCGGGCTCTCCTCACGGGTGAAGTATGTTATAGACGCAGTCAACACCATGCCCTCGCGGGCAGAGATCAGCTGCTCCTCGCTACCACGCTTATACAGGGGCCTGCCGGAGAGCGTGTGGAGCGTTGACAGGGTGACGGGCCTAAACTTCGAGCGAGACTCGTACAGCTCCCTCAGCTTGCCGAAGCAATCACTCGAATAAATGATGTATTTCGTCACTCTAGAAGTATAGGGAGGCAGTATGACATTGCCCTTGAAATACAGCTTGAGCTTCAGCGAAACCAGGAACCCGTCAACACCCTCGAATACTGACCTGTAGAGGGGCCTCAAGGTCCCACCACTCTGGTCGTATTGTATTTGAGGTATTTGCTGTAGATCTGGCTTGGATTGTTCAGCGATGCAATCTCCTCTAGGCTCTTTTCCACGTTTAACTCTGCTAGCCAGCTTCTGGCATAGAGGCGTCCTGGATCCTTTGGTCCGCGCTCCTTCCATGCAACCAGTATATCGGATACTATCAATATACCGGCCAGTACCTGTACCGTTTTCAACAGCCTGTAACCCTGCGAGTGGCCCGGCCCGCCAGCGTCACAGAACTCGTCTTCGACGATGTTCCTTGTAGTATTGTGGCCCAGGTATCTTGATATCAGCTTGTTGTCTCTCTTTAAACTAGACAGCGACTCCCTTATATAATCATTTATTCCTCTAGGCAAAAACAAGTCCAGCCCCATTTGACTCAGGGTATCCGGGTTCAGCTCCTTTAGAGCCCTTTCGATCACGCATGATGCTCTCCTGTTATTAACAATCGAGTCCGGATGCCTATTGACCATAGCCACATGATGCCTCGTTATAACGTAAGACGCCAGCCTCAAGAGGCGCCACCCCGCGATATCGCCGCTAAGCCGGCCTACCTCAGCAGCCTTTGAAAGCACGACGCCGGCCACGTGTTCGTGGAATCCGAATCCCCTCTCTAAATTCCTCTGATAGAAGCCGGACGCCTTTCCCAGGTCGTGGAGCAGCCCCGATAACACCGC
>WWDN01000082.1:0-2253 GCA_035615875.1 Thermodiscus sp.
CCCGTTGAACACGACGGTTAGAAGGGTCGACCAGTTCTACGCCAACCATCCTAAGAGCGTCACGCCGACATGGAGGGTCTACGTGAAGAGGAGTAAGGGGGAGATACGAGTGCTAAAGTAGAGGAGCGTGCCTCAAGCCTTGGAGACACGGATATACTCGCCGACAGCAATACTGGGCTATGGGTTCCCCCTGGAGAGCCATGAGAGGGCTATCCGAGAGGGATTCGACGCCATAGCAGTCGACGCTGGCTCAACCGACCCGGGCCCATATTACCTTGGCGAGGGAGTCGGGTTCGTCCCGGAGAAGGCCGTTGAGAGGGACCTCCGCCTCCTAGTAAGGGCGGCTCTAGAACAGGGAGTCCCCCTCCTCATAGGCACGGCTGGAGGGGCTGGCGCGAAACCCCATGTAGAGGCGACTCTCCGCGTTCTTGAGAGAGTCTTAGTGGAGGAGGGTTTGAGGGCTAGGGTCGCAGTGATCTACACGGACGTCTCAAAGGAAACGCTATACTCATACATGGAGGAGGGTCGCAGGATAGAACCGCTACCCGGTGCACCACCCCTGACCAGGAAGGCAGTGGAGGGGTCCACAAGAATAGTTGCCCAGATCGGGGTCGAACCCTTCCTTGAGGGCCTAAAAGCTGGGGCAGACATCGTCCTAGCAGGCCGTAGCGTCGACGTGGCCCCGTTCTCCGCCGTCCCCATAGCGAGGGGCCACGACTGGGGTTTAGCCATACACATGGCCAAGGTCCTCGAGTGCGGCGCAATCGCCGCCGACCCGGGGAGCGGTAGCGACGGCATGATGGGCGTGATCCGTGGAGACCACTTCCAGGTATACCCTCTGAATCCCCGGAGAAAGGCCACAGTCACTAGCGTGGCCGAGCATGCCCTCTACGAGAGGAGGGACCCCTACCGGGAGTGTATACCCGGCGGGTGCGCCGACCTCTCCCAATCAGACTACAGCGAGGATAATGGAGTAGTAACAGTTCGAGGCACCAGGTGGATCCCAGCCCAGGCGAGGATGGTCAAGCTCGAGGCCGCCAGACTAGCCGGGTACAGGACAGTGTGGATAGCCGGAGCCCGTGACCCAGGCTTCATCGAAAGGCACAAGGAACTAATACGGCAAGCCGAGGAGCACGTGAGGAGCCTTCTACCAGGAGACTACCGGGTTTACTGGAGGGTCTACGGTGTAAACGGGGTCATGAGTGAGAGGGAGCCGTCCCCACAGCCTAGCCATGAGATAGCAGTAATGGCGGAGGTAGTTGCGGGGGACCCGGAGACGAGTAAGACTGTTGCGGGCCTCCTTAGGAGCACGCTACTCCACCTCGGATGGCCCGGTAGGAAAACCACGGCGGGCAACCTCGCATTCCCACTAAGCCCCAGCGACCTACCCGCCGGTAAGGCCTACGAGTGGAGTATCTGGCACCTTGTCGAGGAGAGGGACCCCGTGGAGCATGCCAGGATAAGGGTGGCCGAGCATGGCTAGGCTTGGAGACGTGGCCAGGATTGTGAGGAGTAAGAATGCTGGCCCCTTCACTATCACGATAGACGTGATATTCACTGAACCCCTCGACTACGATCGCTATGCTAAATGCATCACTCCCGAGAGGATAGCCGAGCTCTACAAAGTTAGTGTCGAGGATGTTGAGGTCATATATTATAGGCCAGCGCTAGCGGTTAAGGTGAACGTGCCCAGGAGCATACCCTCGGGTCACCCCGGTGATACCGACGTGTATGGAGCACAGCAGCACGCCCCTCTCCTAGGCTTGGAGCTCGGCGAGTGCAGGTAACCCTTTTGCCCGCGTTGTTCATGCTTGGGCTTGCCTCTTGTGGTTTAGTATTTAGATTAATATAGTGGGCCTGGACAGGGTATCCAATGGTGGATGCCTTGTCCAGCCAGTCAGCCCTACTAGGAGCCATCCTAATAATAGCGCTAGTAGCCCTTGGAGGAGTAGCCTACAACGCTTCAAAACTGGGCAAGATAGAGAAGAACCTCGAGGAAACAAGCAAGTCGTTACAGGCCGTAAGCAAGAACCAGAGCCAGGCACTCACGAGCATGGAAGCTAAGATCAAACAGCTCCAGTCGATAATCGCGGACCTCAACAAGAGCCTGGAGAGCGTTAAGTCGAGCGAAGCACAGCACTACTCCCAGGCCGCGGCGAAGCTCGAGCAACTATCCAAGGAAATAGCGACACTCAAGGAACAATTAAAATCAGCCAACAGCAACATAACAGGCATACAAGAGAAGATTAAAAG
>WWDN01000083.1:0-37555 GCA_035615875.1 Thermodiscus sp.
ACGGGTATTCTTACTTCAACAGCGTTCAAGCCCATACTCCTAGCCTCTTCCAGGGTGATTCCGACCGACACGAAGTCCACTGGCCCGAAAACCACTTGCGGTATCGGATCGATATCCCTCGGCTTGCCGCCGTTAATACATTCCGACACATTTACTGCTTGTTTCATAGCTTTATGGGCTAGCAATGGAGGCCCGGTTATATCGCCAGCCGCGTAGATTCCTGGCATGCTGGTTTGCCCGCAATTGTTGGTTTTCACGAAGCCCTTCCGGTCTAGAGCCAGGCCAATTCTCCTCGCCTCTTCATTCCTGGGCGCGCGCCCGATGGCTATTAGGAGCGAGTCAGCATGTATAGAGCCATTACTAGTCAAAATTTCTACAGATTTACCATTAAGTTTAATATTGTTAACCGGAGTCCTCAGCAGGGTCTTCACACCAAGCCTTGAGAGCATTCTCCTAGCCAACAAGCCGAAATCCCTATCCATCCCAGGCAGAAGTCTATCCAACGCCTCTATCAGGGTAACCTTTAAGCCGAGTCTAGCGAAGATAAACGAGTACTCTACACCTACATAGCCACCGCCTACCACTGCTATGGAGTCAATTGACTCGAATTCAAAGTTTAAAATGGACCTGTTGTCATGTATTCTCCTTCCATCGACGTTTGCCCATTGCGGTATTAGGGGCGTGCTACCTGTGGACAAGATAATAGCCTTTCTAGCTTCGTAGATCCTTCCACCGACATCGACGGCTTTCGAGGGAAGTATCTTCGCTTGGCCATTAACGACTCTTACATCGTAGCTGGCTAGCAATGATTCTAGGCCTGCAGAGACATCCTTTGCGACGTTTCGGGCGTAAGAGAAGAACTCATTAATTATATAATTATTTATATTATAATTGACCTTCGATAAATGGTCGAGTGAGGCGGCAATACTCCTGAGACTTTTAGTAGGTACACACCCATAATTAGTGCATTCACCGCCTAGCCGGTCCTCTTCAATTAGCAAGACCCTATAACCCAGCTCGGATAACCTAATCGCAGCTGGATAACCACCCGGCCCCCCACCAACTATAATCACATCATAAGCCACGCCATCCACCATGAACAATTCGAGACTCAAGTCTCCTAATAACGGGATTGCGTTTTCACTGATAAAGCCAACGGAAGTGTTGCTTAGGTGTGTAGTGGTTAAGTTGGTGGGCCCGCGGGGATTTGAACCCCGGACCTCCGCCGTGTCAGGGCGGCGTCCTAACCAGGCTAGACGACGGGCCCTGCCATATCCCTCATTTAGCCTGGAGAGGATTTTATAGAGTTTGGTGGGAAGACTCCAACCTAGCCGGGCTCCTCTATGTGCTCTTGTTTCTATTAGTCGGTTTCGCCTTGGGTATCTATGCCTCGACGTACTCTATATCCCTGATCGATACGATGCCAATGAGTCTTCCATCTTTATCAACGACTGGCAGATGCCTAGTTTTCAACTTGGCCATTAGGAACCGCGCGTTCTCTACGGGCTCCTCTGGATCTATACTAACAGGGCTTGGCGTCATTACCTCGGAGATAAGGGTCTTCTCAGGGTCAAGCCTCTTTGCGACAACCCTCTTTAGCAAGTCGCGTTCTGTGAAGATGCCAACTAGCTTTCCCTCCTCATCGATAACAGGTAGCGCGCCAATGTTGAGGCTGGCCATTCGAGTGACTGCTTCCCAGACTGTAGAGGAGGGTTTCACCGTAACTGGATTCACCGTCATAACGTCTTTAACCAAGTACTTTCTTCCGGCCAGTGACAAGCGAGCCACCCCACTATACTCTAGCATAATGTGTAGTCATTCAATGGTTATTATTTCAAACCTTGTGCATGCTGCTGGCTCTGTTCACGGTTTTCGCCGAATTAGGAATGGTTAATGTGTAGTATGGTTGTGTTAGTTGGTGGACCGGCCGGGATTTGAACCCGGGGCCTCCGCCGTGCGAGGGCGGCGCTCTTCCAGGCTGAGCTACCGGCCCGCTCGTGGTCGGCCAGTAACTGTGTCGTTTCCTTTGAGGGGATTATTATTTTACTCTGATATATACTTATATATTAATGTTTAGATAAAGATTATTTAGTTTTTGGAGGTTTAATATATTTTATTTCTTGTTTGAAGAATTTAAGTAGCTCGTTGCGCTGCCTCTTCCTTTCTCTAGCTTTTTCATACAACTCCCTCTGCCAGGGTTCCCTAGGCTTGAAAGGCGGGACTGGCCTCGGCTTCCCGTCGACCCCCAAATGTACAAGCGTGAAATAACTTGTCGTGGCATGCCTTTTCACGTCGCCACTGGGGCTCCCGGTTATAGCCTTGACTGTCACCTCGACGCTAGTATTACCGACGTAGGTAATAGCCGTATATATCTCTAGTATGTCTCCGACCCAGATCGGGGACACGAAGTCGGTTGCATCAATACCGGCTGTAACCATTATCCCTTTAGAGTATTTGATGGCGGTGATCCCGGCTAGCTCGTCCATAAGGTACATGAGTCTTCCGCCATGCATGGCGTTCAATGCGAGAGTGTCTTCGGGGTTTACCAGTTTATAGGAGGTTAATTGGGCTTCTGGGTGAATTGATCTAGGCAGGTTTAGGTCTTCAGGGTTTAACCTCGGCCCTCTCTGTTCCCTCCTCTGCTTAGCTCTCTCATATAGTTCCCTCTCAAGAGGCCCCTTTGGTGTTAGGCACGTGGGAACGCGTCTAGGCTTTATGGACTCGTCGACGGCAACGTAAGTCATGTGTGCTGCTGTTGTTAGTACCCTGTCTCCGGTAGCTGGGTTTTCTTCTTCCATAAGCGTGGTAAGCTCGATACTGCTTCTACCTATATACTCGACCCAGCTAGTTATGACCGCATTGTGTCCTAGATGCACGGGATTAATGAAGAACACATGGTCCAAATGGGCTATGAATGCAGGTCCCCTGGCTACGCGCATAGCTGCCATACTGGCTGTTGTAATCATCCACCTGAGCCCAACGCCGCCGTGCAGTATTCCTAGCGGGTTTATGTGTGTCGGGCTCACCAGGTGGACTGTCTCGACGAGTGTTTCCGGGATGGACAATTCCCGTATACATTCATTCGTCACGATCTTCCAACCATATGGGATAGAAGGGATAGTAAGAGGATATTTTACGTTTGGGCTTGGAGTTTATTCCTCGGTACTCGACAAGAGTACGACTTCTCCCCCGGCCTCTTCTATCTTTTCTACAGCGGATCTACTTGCCTTTGGGACAATGACCTTAACAGGCTTGGTTATTTTCCCGAAACCTAGGAGCTTGTTATATCCTAGCTCCACGAGATTGATGACCGGTATGTCGCCTTCGTAGTTTAGTCCTCCCTTTCTAGCTAGCTTGTCGAAGAGTTCTGAGAGCTCGTCTAGGTTAATTAGCTTAGGCCTGTAGCCTACTCTTATCCTAGGCGGGTTGAACCCGTGTTTTCCGAACCATCTTGGAGCATATTTTATCGTCCACGTCCACTCATGTTTCCCGAGACCTGCAGCGCCTCTCCCACCTCTTGAACCGCTTTTCCTATGCTGGCCTATTTGGCCCCAGCTCATGGTCCTTGACCGTCCTCTTAGCTTTCTGGTCTTTCTCCTCCTCCTAACCACCACTTTTCATGTCACCTCCTTATATCATTTTTACTAATAGTTTATTTATATCAGTTCCCCGGTAGCCGAGCTCCCCGGAGTTAGTGTAATGGCGTTTTATTGTTCTCCTGAATCCTCCCCTAGGCGGATGTAATCTAAAGAATGGTTTAACGCCTTTTTCCTCAAGCCTATGATAGTGTATCTCTCCGCTCAGTAACTTATCGGCCAGTTCGGGGATTCCCTTCTCCAGGCCTAGAGTAGTCTTCACCCACTCGTCTGTTAAGGGCTTGTCCCCTAGGAGTCGCCCCCTTGTACGTAGGAGCTTTATGAGGGTGTCTCTATCAATTTCACCCCATGTGGCCCAGTCTTGTACTTTCCTAAGCATGTTTTCGATACCCGGCAGGCTACTGTGGTATAGAGACGCAGCGTATTTCTGCCTCAGCCGTAATAAGTAGAGGGTCCGTTCTATATCAGGGTGTACGTCTGCTTGTCCTCTTAATCTAATCACGACGTACAATGGCAACTCGACCCACCCCGTTAAGATCTATACCAGTCTAGCGGCGTCATGAACCTGTATGTGTTCCTAAGGGCTAGGAAGACCGCTCTAGCGAAGTTGTAGCTAGTCCTGGTCTCTCCCTTTGTGAAGGTCCATAGGTCGCTGATTCCAGCTAGTCTTAGGACCTTCTTTGCAACGTCCCCTGCAACTAGGCCTGTGCCTTTCGGCGCGGGCTTCAGGATTACCTCGACGCTGCCACTCTTCCCTCTAACCGTGAAGGGTACGCTGTGAGACTCTCCACAGGTGCACTCCCAGCTTCCACAGCCCCTCCTCACAGGAGTAATGTTTAGCTTTGCGTTTCTCAACGCCTTATTAATTGCCTCTCTGAATTGGCGCGCCTTTCCCTTCCCAAGGCCAACGTATCCATCACCGTTTCCCACAACTACGACAGCCCTGAACTTGGTTACTCTCCCGGCATCGGTCATTTTTTGCACTATAGAGACATCTATCACTTCATGCTGTAGCTGTTCTCCTATTAGGTAGTCGACTATCTCTGGTTCCAATAGTGGGAGGTTCCTTCGGAAGATCTCTTCGAGGCTCGTTATCTTGCCTTCAAGAACCAGTCTTCCCACTTTGGTTCGTGGAACCCAGTTCTCTAGACTGGGGCTAGCCATGCTCACTGCTCCTCACCTCCTCTAGCGATTCGGGTTCGTGCGAGTTTGACTTCGTGTTCGCGTTTAATCCTCTCTAGCACCTCATCGAAATGGCTAGGTAGTCCTTCGGGTTTTAGGCCTTTCTCTAAATATTTAGAGAATTGTCTTTGATATTTTTCTGGGTCTTTCTCGGCGAGTTCCTCGGCCCATAACGCTATATGCTCGCCCCGTATCCTCTCCATAGAAGGAAGTATCTCCTCGCTATGGGGGATCTTTAGTCCAGCGTCTAGAGCACCCTTCAACGCCGCAAATACACGTGATCCGGGGACGGGATCGGCTAGACCTATATCGAGAACCGCCTCCTCTATACCGGCAAGTAACGCCCTGTATCCTGCTAGCAGCCCTGTTAGGTATGCCGAAGAGGTGTTACTCGTTCCTCCAAGCCACCCGTATTTTTTGACAAGCTCTCTGCTATGCGCGACGGCGATCATCTTGTCCCCTTCTATCTTGGCCTCGGCGAACTGTACTATTATATACTTGAGAGTCCTTCTTACCACCATCCTAGGCTTGCCCGATGCGATCAGCTTTAGCCTCTTGTAGTAGTTGGTCTTGCCTTCCCTCCTCCTCCTCCAGGGTACTCTGTATCTAGGTCCGCGCCCCATTATTGTCCGCCCTCCTTCAGCAAGCCGGCTTCTGCTAGATGCCTCCTCAGATCACCGAGGCTCCTAAAGGCTCCTCCCTTGGCTAGCCTGTAATACCTCCTATAAATACCCCTATCTATCACTCCATGATCTCTAAGCCATCGTAGATATCTTCTCATTTTCCTTATCCTATGTATCCAGTCCTCTTTCGGATCAATCCTGGCTCCCTGAGCGCCTTTTCTCTTACCGTATCCTCTCCTCCTACCCTTCCTTCTCTGTGAATGCCGGTGCAGCCATCTCTCTCTGCTATTACCTTTCTTTGGCTCCACGCGTATGATATTCTTCTTAGCCAGCGCTACGATATCCCGCCGTGTTACAGCCTGCGAGATCTCCTCCTCGTGTTCAGGGTCAGGGCTTATCCAAATTCTACTCTCGCCAACGCCGAAGACTTCCGCCGCTAGCCGTCTCTGTAACTTGTAGTCCATTAGTCACACCCCCTACGGGTTAGCCACCTTGAATCCACGCGCGAGCGCCTCCCTTACAAGCGTGTTCCTCTTACGAAGTCCGACTGTGGAGGCTATAACAACTATGTGCTTCTCGGGATCTAGTTCTTCTAGGTCTCTAGTACTGGCGACTCTGGCTGGCTTGAGGCCGCTTGGGTGCAGGCCTCTAAGGTCGGAGGGTGTACCGTATCCCACCTTGACTATAGGCGGATACCCCTTGATTTGCAGCCTCATTTTACTATCGTTACCCTTCGGCTTCCGCCAGTACTCTCTTCTTTCAAACTTCCAGAAACGCCACGAGAGGTATCTCCTGAATACGGGTTTTTCTCTGCGCTTGGCCAGCTTTTTCTGCAATTTCCTCCTCTCCCTTAACCCCTTAAGGGCCTCCTCTCTTCCACTCATCCTTCGACTACCTCCTTCTCGTATATGTAGATCCCATCCATAAACTTCCTCCTATCGAATCCAGTGATTTTTGTGGCCCTCTCTATGTTGGCCGCAGTCTGTCCTACTGCCTCGATATCGATCCCCTCAACTATTACATCGTTCTTCTTAACGGTAACCTTAACGCCAGGTAGGATCCTGGCTACCCTAGGCGCCTTCTCTCCGAGGAAATTGCTTATAATGAATTTATCGCCTTCAATCTTTATACTGATAGGGAAGTGACTGTAGATTACCTTCAACTTATATCGATAGCCCTTAGTCACGCCTACAATCATGTTCTTGATATGGGCTGCGATTGTGCCTATCATTGCCCTCTTTCTAGCATCGGCGAAATAGGATTCAATGACGACCTTGTTATCTTCTCTTCGCATTAGTATGCCTTTAACCCGGGGCATCACGCGAGTTAGACTCCCCTTAGGGCCAGTAACTGTTATCTTTTCATTTTCTATTTTCACGTCGACTCCATCGGGGATCTCGACCTCTTTGACCACGTGCACATCTTTACTCATCGCTACCTGCACCTACCCCAGCCTCTTCTACCCCTATACAAGCCCCTTTATAGACTATTTGCCCGCTGGATCCGAGGTGTCCAAGAGTGGTACGAGGGCTCTAGGGTCATGTTATAGAAGAACTTCGTAAATTCTTAAATAATAACAGAGAAATAGAGAAGTTAGTAGACGTAGGCTAGCAGTATGCCTCCTATCCTTCTCTTAATGGCCTCTTTATGGCTCATAACACCCTGGCTCGTTGAGAGTATCAGTACACCTATATCCCTGCTCGCCAAATACTTCCTCAAGCTCTCGGGCATGGCAGTTAACTCCCTATAGGAGACGGGGACCCTGGGCTTAACGACATTTGTCTTATTTATCCTACCAAGGAGTTGTACTCGGAATTTGCCCCATCTACCATCGTCGATGTACTCGAACTCGCCAATATAGCCCTCTTGTTGGAGCACGCGGAGAACGGCGGCTATTAGTTTCGATGCAGGCATTATCAGCGTCTCCTTCTTACCACGCATTTCAGCGTTCTGTATTGCTGCGAGTGCATTCGCTAACGTGTCAAGCATGACCATGATCCCACCCTCCTAACGATTCTTCTTAAACCCCAGTAGAGGGGCTATCTCCCGGAAACACTGTCTGCAGAGATACAGACCGTATTTCTGGATTACGGCGTCCCTGGTACCACACCTCTGGCAGCGTTGCGCGCCTCTCCCCATTCTCTTAGGCTTTGGCGGCCTTATCTTCGCCACTATTCGACACCCCCTATACAAATGACACTCCGAACATCTGGTTTAATAGCACCATGGTCTCTTCCCTAGTGACGCGGTGTCTCCTCGGTATATGGTTCTTTCTAGCTCTCTTCCGTCTTACGATCCTGTGGCCTGGCCTCTCGATAGTAATCACTACATCCATGCCCAAGATACCTACTTCCGGGTCATACTTTACGCCTGGTATGAGGATGTGTTCTTCTATGCCAAACGCGATGTTTCCGAACTCGTCAATGCTCTTCTCCTTAAGCCTCTTCCCCACGGCCTCTAAAGCTTTTTCGAGGAATTTGATGGCTCGTTCTTTTCTTAGTGTAACCATTACTGCTATGTTCTCTCCTTTCCTAACTCCGAACGCTCGGATGGTTCTCTTAGCTTTCCTGAATACGGGTTTCTGACCGGTTAGCTCTTCTAGTACCTTTGCTGCGTTCATCAGTTTCTCGCCGCTGTACCCTATGGCGATATTGACTGTTACCTTCGAGATCCTGGGCTTCCTCATGGGGTTCTTCCAGGCCTCAAGGATCTCCTCTAGCTTCTCGGGTGTAACTGGGAGACTCATTTCCATGCACCCTCCGGAAGACTTATCACAGGCTTGTCCTTTCCTATGATGAAGACGTATTCTAGGCTCGTCTGGAACTTATGGCCGTCCTGGTCTTCGATCGTTACTATACTCCTTGTGCGTCCCCAACCTCTTTGAACGTTAACTATCCTGCCTACCCTCCCAACGTTCCTACCCGCAGTGATTATCGAGAGCATCCCGTTCTCGAATCTTAGGTGGTCTCTGATCGTTTGATCTGGTATGGTTATCACTAGTGTATCCAGGGTCTTGTAGACGTCTTCGACCGGATTCCTGGGGTCCTTGACTTTAACTAGTAGATTCCTCCCATCGTGGAGGTTTAGCTGTATGTGTCCCCCCTTGACAGTAGTCTTGTTGTTTACTCTAACTGGTTTTATCCCTGCTTCCTCTTTGGGTATTGGATGTAGCTTGAAGAATTTGACCGGATATGGTATGAATCTGAAGGCTTCTCCTGTGTCTACGATCTCGATTACGTCAAATAAACCAACCGGGTACTTGTAATCCTTCCTGATCCTCCCATCGACCTTGAAGTGCCCCTCGCTTATGAGCTTTCTAGCCTCTCTACCGGTCTTGGCGTAACCCAGCACGTTCCTAACGATCAACAGGAGGGGTAAGCTGAACTCTGAGGGATGAGGGCCTGGGCGCGGCTTTACGCTCCACTTGTACTCCTTTCTAAGTATAGGCCAGAACTTGGGCGCGGCAAGCGCCTTAAGCCTCCTTTGTCCTCCCATTCGCGCCATTACTCCTCACCGCCGCCCTCCACCGTAGTTTCCTCGGCCAGCTCTGCCTTAGCCCCTCTCCTCTCTATTATCCTCCTTCTCCAGTCATCAAGCTTTAGATCTATAATCTCAACCTTTGAGGGATGTATAGGCCTGAATACAGGCGTTTTATCGGCCTTTTCTATAGTCACGCCATCAATGTGTATCCGGTAGGTTTTTAGGTTGACCTCCACGACTTCCCCCTCGGCGCCTTTGAAGTCTCCCCTCGTAACTCTGACCTTATCGCCCTTCCTCACAGGGAGCCTTTTTATACCATACTTTTCTTGGAGTTCTTTGCTTAGAGGCGCGGTGACTAGTTTCTGCCTTACATGGAGTGGTGCATTGTAGTAAGCCTTTCTCTGCTTTCTAGGATGTCTACTAGCTGTGAGCCTAGCCATTGCGGGACACCTCCTATATTATTGTTGTAGCTAGCTTGGCTATTCTAGGCCATCTAACCGCTGCCTCCTTAGCCACGGGCCCCCTGATCTCGCTACCTCTGGGAGTGCCATCTTGCGAGACGATGACTACTGCGTTGTCCTCGAAAGAGACCCAGGTCCCGTCGGGTCTTCTGAAGGGTCTCCTCTGCCTTACTATGACGGCATAGGTGACTTGTCTCCTCATCTGGGGGGTTCCCTTCTTGACCGTCACTACTACTAGATCGCCTACGCCCGCGAAGGGAAGGCGCCTTACCCTTGTCTTCACGCCCGGGACGTTGATGATCATGACTTCCCTGGCTCCACTATTGTCGGCAACGCTCACGTAGCTCCCAACCTGTAGCCCGGCGTTAACGCCTGTTCTTGAGAGCACTGCGCCATACTTTTTCTTGGGCATTCCACGTCTCCCCTCCATCTAGTCGGGTTGCATAGGGTTTAACTACGCTTCCTTACTCCGAGTACTACGAACTTGACGGTTTTCGAGATGGGTCTAGTCTCTCCGATTACAACCCTGTCCCCGGGTTTAACGTCGATGCAGTCCGGCAGGTGTGCGTGGATTTTCTTGCTCCTCCTGGCATATCTCTTATATTTGGGGTCGTAGTAGAGGTATTCGTGTCTAATTACTGCCATTCTCTTAGCCCTAACTTTTTCGACTGTCCCCTCGATTAATATACCGCGGACCCTTAAGCTTCCATGCCAGGGACAATTAGGGTCGCTGCACTCCCTCTCGGGTGGCGATACCCCGGGAATCTTTAGAGCCTTGACCGGCTTCACAGCAGGCATTCTCCTTACCTCCTCACTATCCTCCGTGCCCTTTCTGGGGGAGATCCCATTATATGGTCTCCCCTCACTAGCGTATACTTCCCGCCTGGTAGCTTAACTCGGAATAATCCCCCGGATTTAAGTATTACCAGGGTCCTTCCCGCTGTAGCTACCCAGAGGGTTCTAGAGGTTTCCCAGACGACTACACCCCTCAATCCTATAAACTCGGGGTTGGGGTGATTAAGGACTTCAACTTCTAACCCTATTAATTCATGGAAAATAATGTTTTTAGGTGTTCTCTTCATTAAATCTTACCCTTTAGTTCTCTTCTCGTTGAGGATTGTCAGTATCCTCGCTATATTCCTCTTGAGCTCCCTAAGCCTGCCAGGGTTCTCCAGCACGCCAACAGAAGCTTTATGCCTTAGAACGATTAGCTCTGTCCTGAACTCTCTCAAGAGCTCCTCTAGTTCTTTTGGATCCTTCTCTCTGAGTTCGCTGGGTTTAACTTTATGCTTCGCCACTCTCTCCCACCTCCTCTATCAACTCTTCCAGCTCGCTTGGGAGCTCGCCTTCGCCTGCCTCTTCTTCTCCTCCCCTAATGCGTTCTATAAGGTCCCTAACTTCCTCCTCTTCCTTGATTCTAATGTAGTCCGCAGGCTTGCCTGGCTTTGCTATGACGACCTTAACACCTATAATGCCCTTTGGAAGCTTTGCGTGGGCGATAGCACGGTCTACTAGCATATCCACGTTGTGCCCGGCCTTATACACTTTACCCGCACTGTATTTCTCGAATCTGGCTCTCTCGCTCGTCAGTTTACCGCTGATTGTTATCTCGACTCCGATGGCTCCATTCGCCATGATCCTTCGTAGTGCTGCGAAGGCTACTCTCCTGAAGTGGAAGCCCCTCTCTATGTTCCTGGCTATTCTGAAAGCCTGGACTCTTGCGTCTAACTCCGGGTTCTCTGGCTCGCTTACTGTTATTTGGACTCCTTCGAAGCCGAAGACTGTCTGGAATATGTTGTGGAGTCTTCTTATCGTCGAGCCTCTTCTACCAATTATCAAGGCTGGCCTCTCAGCATAGATGTGTATTCTAGTTCCAAGCCCCGACTGCGTGACTATGACGCCACTGTATCCGGCTTCATAGAAGTTCTGGGCTAGATACTCGTCTACCTTTGCCCTTATCAAGCCGAGGTTGAGGAATATCTTGTGGGCCCTGGTAACCACACTAACTCACCTCCTCTACTACAATCTCTACATGGCTGTGGATTCTATTCTTCGGGGATGCCCTGCCATAGGCTCTGGGCATCCACCTCTTGAGTGTTAGGCCCTTGTGGGCGGCCACGTGTATGATTTTTAACCGCTCGACGTCAAGCTGCTTCTGGGCTGCATTGTTTTCCACGTTGTTAACCAGCTTTAACATGTACTTGGCAGCCTTCACGGGGTACCTTCCTATGGGCCAGCCCCACCTATCAGCTAGACCTCTTCTGTGTGCCTGCTTTCCATGGGCCCGCCTGAAGGGTACAGCTTCCTCCATTTTAATGACCCGGCGTAGATACTCTCTGGCTTCGCCCAGCCACATGCCTTTGATTGCCTCTGCTACCTCTCTCATTATCTTTGGATGCACCGGTATATCCCACATCACAGCCTTTGCAATCTTGCTCTCGTCCCGTATCTTAACACTGTATTTCCAGCGAGGCAAACCCTTATACACCCCCTCACTTACCTATGTGTAAGCTGCTCCTCGTCGCCTTGAGCCCTGGTTCGCCGTGGGTCACGATCTTGGTCGTATGGCTGAACTCTCCGAGGTAGTGCCCGATCATCTCGGGAACAATACGGACGGGCACGAACTCCTTCCCGTTATAGACTGCAATGGTATAGCCAACCATCTCCGGTAGGATCACCATATCCCTTACATGCGTTTTTATCACAGGAGGCCTCTTACCCTTCTTCCAGGCCTCGACTATTTTAGGCCTAAGCTTGCGTATCTTCAACAACAGCTTCTTCTGGGCTGGTGTGAAGCCCCTGAGTAGACTCCTCCGCTGTCTCGATGGTAATAGCTTGACCAGGTCGTCTAGAGGCATTTCGAGTAGCTCTTCAAGCTTCTTACCTCTATACCTGAACCGGGCCCACTCTGGCGGGAACTCTATGTCTTTAGCCAACTGTTTAACCCCCCGATAGCGCGAATCCACTCCGCTTTATAGCTCTATCTCCCGGAAGCTTAGGAGTCGTCTACCGGTTTTAATGTGATTCCCTAGGATCGAAGGAGTATCCTCAGCAAGTGTTGCGCGGCCCTCCTCGGAGTGGGGGCTATAACGACTTTGGCCCCCTGCTCTTCGACTCTAACACGGGTTGCCTCGTCGTGGCTTCCCGGTACTATGAATATAATTCGTTTACCCGCCTTGACCAGCCTGGCAACAATCTCTTCAACCGGTTCATCCTTGATTGTTTGTCTCAGGTCAGTTATTACGATCATCTTCTTAACGCCGGGAACATTAGCTTGCAATAGAGCTTTCGAGATGTTCGTGAACCCGGCGAAATTGGCGTCAAAGAGGGCTCTGATGAATTCTCTCTTCGTGAAGGGACCCTCGTGTACTACAGTGTCGTGGCTGAATATAACGAGCCTCTGAAGGTGTCTTGGGAATAGGCTGGCTACTGCGATAGCCCATGTCGAGTAATCGAGCATAGACCCGCTAGAGTCCAGTGCCAGACTTATCCTAGAGGTCTTCTTTCTCTTCAGATACACTATAGGCCTCGGAGCGTATCTTATACTCCCGTATATGCTCCTCCTCACATCGATGCGACCCGGAGGCGCTTGCCCTAGATACTTCTCCCTGAGCAGTCTCAGCCCTTCTCGGGCCGAGAACCGGTTCAGGACCCGCTCGGCTGCGCGTAGGATCAATCGGCTCCACTCCGGGTTAGCTCTCCTATACATATCCCTCAGCAACCTGATCCTCGCGGGATAGTCTAAGCCCCGGAGAGCCTCGTCGATTAACCCAGGATCCACCGGCCCCTTCAACGATGTGGCGAGGCCAATTATGGCGTTAGACTCATTCACTATTTCAACTACATGAGAGTAGTTAACAAGCGAGGAGCCATCAGCGGCATCGCCCCTATGTAATCCCCTCAAGGCGCGCTCTACATAGTACTTTGCCATATCAGCTCTAGCTTCGTCTCCGGTCTCGGCGAATTTAAGCGCCTCTCTTAAGCTCTTAGCGGCATTAACAACGGCCTCTAGTAACGGGTCTCCTCCCAGCTTCCTTAGAGATCCCCTCCCAAGACCCCATAAGAGTCTTGGATCGACGTTACCGACGAGTTTCCTCGCATCCTCGGGGTCCAGGCTATTGACTCCCTTAGCAACGAGCTCGCCGCCAGCATCGATACCCATAGCATTGGCAGCATCGATGATATCATCTACTCCAAGCTTGTCTACATCTAGTCTAGAGACGCTAGCTAGCCTCCTCCTTATGACAGGAGTGAGGAGACCTGCGTCCTCAAGGATCTCGGCTACCCTATTGGGGTCATGTATTCTCGACCCAGAGCTCACCCTTCTAGCCAGCTCTTCAGCCACGAGCTCTCGCGTTACACGGTCATGCTTCCTCTTAGCAGCTTCAGCTAATTTGAGAAGGCTCTTCTCGCTCATACTCGATAATTGACTCCGGTCAGGCCTGATTCTTGCCTCTACCGCGTTCATTAAGTCATCCCATCTAGCGCTGTGCATCCCCCTAGCGGCCTCATCGATACTTGAGTAGCCGTTGAGAGCGATTTTCCAAGCAAGCCTGTCTAGCTCCTGGTTCGAGAGTAGCCTCTCCCTGCCCGGCTTACCCTTTATTGCCCCGATATTCTTTAGCTTTGTATACGAGGCCAACGCGGCTCTTCTCTCCTTGCTAGACTTCTTGGCTAGCCTCTTCTTGGAGACCCTATCGCCGGGACGTATTCCCATGGTGTCGATCTCTTTCCTCAGCTCTCTAGCAATCTTCTCTGCGCGCTCCCTTACTCCCCTCCCAGCTAATTCTTTCGCGACTAGTTCTTCGAAGTACTCAAGCCCAGCTTGTACTCCCGTGAAAGAGGTCCATAGGATATATGCTAGGTCTGTCCTCGTCATTAACCCCGTGAGTAGTTTATATGATCTTGCTAGTTCGACTGCCTTCACGAGATCAGCGGTGGAGACGGCTTTGTTCTGCTCTCTCAGCTTATATCCCGCTCCTATGATAACGTTAACAATGTCCTCGTCGTCAATACTCAAGGCCCGCCACCGAGGAACCTCTCCAGAACCTCCCTAACCTCTTCTTCGTCCTCAATCCTCTTGGCAAGCACAGGCATCCCCACCTCTGCAACGTCGTTCACACTGACTATGTCGGACCCACGGATCCGCGCTAGCTCCTGGGCCATCCTAGCCCATAACACGGCCTCGGCCGTGCCGGGCTTGTGTTGAACTCCCGACTTCCTGAGAGCGGTTATCACGTCGATTATGGTGCTCGCTATATCTGGGGGTATCCGGGGTTTGGAGTTGGTCCTGATCTTGACTATCCTGGCCTCGATGTCTCTCGGCGGGTAGTCGAAGCTCACCCTAACAACCCTCCTGAGAAACGCATCGCTTAACTCATTTTGCGCTATGTCCTCCGGGTTGCTCGTGAATACTATCTGGAAGCCGTATCCCTTAGCCTTAAACATGCGTCTGAGCTCTGGCACAATTATCCTCCTCTTATCTGATATGTCTAGGAGCAGATTCTGGAAGTCTTCACTGCTCCTCCTTATCTCGTCGACTAGAACCCCGGTATCCAATATGAGAGCCGCTAGCAGGGGGCGGGGAATGAAGCTCTCCTCGTTAAAGCCCTTTCTCAGAGCCATTACCGGGTGGAAGTCGCCTATAACCTTGTACTCATCGTAGTTCTCACTGCATGGAAGTATGAAGGGCTTTTTCCCGCTCCAGAGCTCCAGGAGGGCCTCGCCTATCTCCGTCTTCCCGGTTCCGGGGGGTCCCTCAAATAGAACGGGCCTTGAGGTCATGAAGGCGGCGTAGGTGACCGCTACTACCCGTTTATCGACGACAAGCCTGTATTTCTCCTCAAGAATCCTGACCGCTTCCTGGGGATCCCTCACCGGGCTTCCTATACTCGACTTGACGGCTTCACCGTATATCTCGCGGACTAGCTCTTCAATCGACCCTACTCTCGGCATAGCACAGGCTCCCCAACACCTTTGGTTAACTGGGTGCTCCAGGGCTAATTACCCGTTGGGATCGCTAGCTAAACGAGTCGTCTATAGGTACCTCGGCCAGCCAACGACCGGGCTCGTAGAGCTCGGCGTCGAGACCTTCGAGTCCTTCGTCGAGCTTATAGCACAACTCCCTGAAAGGACACTTAGCACATTTCCTAGCGCTCCTCTTCGCGTAGGGGACTATACCGTGCTCCCTCACTAGCACCACCTCGTCTATCAATTTGAGGAGCCTAGAAACCTTCTCCTCGTCCAGAGTCGACGAGCGAGACCGACTCAGGTACTCGATCTTTATCAGGGCGTTCTTCGCATTGAGGAGACGGGTCAGCATGAAGGCATAGGCCGATGCTTGGGCCGAATCACTCACCCACACACCCTTAGAGGGGCCCCTACCACTTTTCCTCTCTATGACTACTAGATCGTCTCCACGGACTTCATAGGAGTCTGGGCGTCCTCTCAACACGATATTCGACCCGACCTCAACCTCGATTCTCTCCTCCAGTATTCTCCCCTTAGCCCTATCGGGTAATCCCTTGATCCAGTGTAGCATACGGCCGATCCAGAGTCTAATGCGCTCGGCCAGCGTGAAGCTTCTACCCATGTGGACGCTGAAGAAGTAGAACCGGGGGCAGTATGCGTATTCGTGTAACTCGCTGGGATACACTATTATCCTCCTAGAGTTCTTCATGCCGCATTCACTTTGTCGTATCTATCCAGTCAACTTTCACATACATGGTCCCTAGGAGACCCTTTATAAGATCTCTTATCTCGTCCTCGTAGCCGGGTTCCTCTAGTAGCAGTTCCACATACCGGAAGTCTCTGTGTATCCTCGACTTGTGGTCCACTAGCTCTGCATTGTATTTCTTTCTAAGGGCCTCCTTCACCTTCTCATGTAATTCGTCGCTAAAGGTGTTGTAGTAGATCCTGTAGAGTCTCTTCATACGCCCACCCCCCATGCCTGTATCATTGCATAGCGTCTTATAATTGGATGGCCTCTTCGCGAAATAACCCAATATCTCTTTATAAATCTCCCAATGTTATCTACTAGTGGAACGGAAGTGGGGGTTAGTGGGATGAGATTGACCTCTCTAGCCAAGATAGATTCAAAGGGCAGAGTAACCATACCTCAGACCATCAGGGAGGCTCTAGACATAGAGCCCGGGATGATAGTAGTCCTACTAGCCGACCTGGACCGAAGGGAGATAATCATCTCCCCGATATCAGCGTCAAGTAAATACATCTACGAGATTGAAGTGGAGATGATGGATAAACCAGGAGCGCTAGCCATGCTGACGCAGAAACTAGCGGAAATGCATATAGACATAGTAGCGACTAGATGCGCCGCTATCTCTAGAGGAGAGAGCGGGAATTGTACAGTGATTGTAGACGTGTCCAAGGCTAAGGCTAGCATAGAGGACGTTAAGAGGGCGTTGGAGGAGCTGGACGTGGTTACGCTGGTAAGGATCAGGAGTTTTGAAGCCTTCACTCAGTAGAGGTCGGGAAAGGGTCCCAGTAGTGCCGCTCAAGTTAAGGCTAACGGGATACGCGTACCTCGTTCTTTACCCGGGCCTGGCCACCCCTATAGATGCTGTGTCAGTCCTGATAGTCGATGGCGGGAAAGGGATTCTAGTAGACACCGGGTCCGGCGTCGAGGCCGCAGTCAAGGCGGTCGCAGCTTCCCTGGCAGAGTTAGGCTACCCCAGGCGGTTCTCCATCGAGATCGCTGTAAATACACATGGACATATAAATAATTCAGGAGGAGACTGGTGGGCCCACGATGTTTTAAAGGCTACTATAGCGGCTCGCCCACCGGACTCGAGATGGATCGAGGAGGGCGACGGGGATAAAACCGCTGCCAGAGATTATGGGCTCCAGTTCCGAGGCGTCCCTGTAGGCCTGGTGATCGAGAGGGACCCATACGAGTTGAGCCTGGACAACATCACCCTCTCCATAATACACACCCCGGGTCACACCCCAGGTAGCCAGTCAATAGTAGTAGAGGGCGACGACAGACTTGTAGTCGTTGGTGACGCACTGGGGAGCCTCTCCAGCAAATGGGGGTCTAGCGAGAAGGACTGGTGGAAGAGTCTCGACCGGATCAAGGGACTAGACCCAAACATACTCTGCACCAGCGTCAGGTGTTATATCGGGCCAGCCGCCAAAGAGTATCTAGACATGGTAGAGAAGGAGGGACCCTCGTGGATTGACGCCGAGCAACGTTAGAGTAGGTACATGCGGTTTCACCAGGTCGCGTAGACTGATATTCACCGAGCTAGACATAGTAGAGATACAACAGACTTTCTACGACCCCCGAGTATCATCGTCTCTAAAACGCATAAAGCAGGAAGCTCCAGAGGATTTCGAGTTCAGCGTTAAAGCATGGATGCTAGTCACCCACAAATACAATGCAAAGCTATGGAAAAGGCTGAAAAAACCAGTTCCCGACAATAAAGAAGACTATGGTTTCTTCCAGGACAATGAAGCGGTTGCATGGGCCTGGAGAGAGACTATAAACGCGGCAGAGGCTATCGGAGCGAAGGTGATAGTGCTACAAACGCCGGCGAGCTTCAAGCCAACGAAAGAAAACGTAAACCGTCTATCGACCTTCCTGTCAAAGCACTGGCCAGAGGGGTATACCCTGGCCTGGGAACCCCGGGGTGAGTGGTGGGATAGGAGAGACCTTCTTGAGGGGTTCAACAAGGAGTTCGGCCTCCTTATCGCTGGCGACGTCTTAAGAGGGCGCATGCCCCCTTCCGGACAGGATAAGCTCTACACACGCCTCCACGGGCTTGGAGGAGCAGAAGTCAACTACAGGTACAAGTATACAGTGGAGGACCTGCAGAGGCTGCTTGATATAGTCAGGAGCGGCGGGTGGGAGATCTCATACGTATTGTTCAACAACGTATTTTCCTATGAGGATGCAGTTGCGTTTAAGAGACTCTACGAGTCCTCTACCCTAAATAACCCCTAAGAAGGGTATAGTTAAAATGCCGGACCCGGGAGCCGCGGCAATCGCGGCGGGCGACAAGCCTCCCCCGGGCCCGCTTGGTAGACCGCGGCGAGGAATGACGGCTTAGGCAGATGCGGGGATTGTGTTATGCCTCGGGCCACACTGGGCTGGTATCGATGCGAGGTTTGCGGCAGGAAGGCTTACGTATACCAGTGTCGCTATAATGGGAGAACCGTGCTGATATGCCCGTACTGTATACTGGCGCTTTGGGGCTATAGGGGATTCTACTGTAACGCGCCCATCGTGAAGAAGCTTGGGAAGGTAGCACCCACGGCTAGATGGGGCGAGGCCGATACCCTCGTATCCAGCATCGATTCCAGGTTAAAGTCGAAGGCCGGGTATAAAGGTAGAAAACCTAGCCGAGGGCGGGCGCGGCGTAGATAACTAGTTTCTCGGCGTTTGGGAACGTGAAGGTCGCCCTCAGGGGATAGTCGTTCTCGAACTCGACAGTTACACTCTCGGCGGCTCCAGTCGGCTTTGTCAAGGCCTGCAGGCTGTTTAGAGTATATGATGAAGTCGACTCCTCCACCACGTTCAAGCTGAGCAATGGGTCTCCCTCCTTCATTATCCATTCATATTCTTTCTCTTCCCCGACTGCCTTCGCGACTACCTCTTCCTTCGTGGCCCTGAGTTCTAGGACGTCTCCAACTATCTTGGCATCCTGGATCATACTTTTGAAATCATCGGCCTCTAGTATGAACTTTGCTTTTCCCTCCATCCTCGGTTCCTTTATCTCCCTGGCCTCAAGTAAGGTAACTGGGAGGTAGAATGTCCTTGAGATGCCGGTTTTCCTATCCTCCAGGACGATCTTCAACGTATCGCCTCCTGACTCAAGTTCGAAGACGAGGGCGTCATTCCGGGTAGCTCTTCTAACGATCTTGTTTAACTCGTCGGTACGTATCCTTACCACTACCTCGTCGTCCACGCTGTACTCGTCGAAGGCTGTTATAGGGGCTCTTAGTACTGCTAGACTGGTTTTATCGGGGCTCATTAGGTACGCCACGAGACCTTCTAGAGAGAAGAATAAGTCTCCCTCATCATTGATCTTAGCCAGCGTCTGGGTTATATACTTGAACTTGACGGGTGCCGGATGCACGACCCTGACCGTCAAACCCCTCTCCCCGTTATGTATTGTCGGCTTTTAGAGTAATAAACCCGGGGCCTCTCTAAGGAAGCTTGGTGTAACGGCTTGCCTGGGAATATAGTAGTCGAGGTAGACATGGGTAAATACAAGAACGTCAGGATCCCCCTAGAGGAGGCCGAGAAGCTCATCTCCCTGGTAGTAGATAGACTAGGCTTTGAATCAAGCGATGTAAACGAGGCCTACAGGATTCTGAGAAACTTCGACGTATTCTATGAGACTCAGAAGAAGAAGTTCAAGGATTACCTAGTGCCGTCGAAATCCATGAACGATATGATACTTGGGAGGGTCATAGTTGACAAGGTCAAGCTCGTCAGGGAGGGGGATAAGAGGATCGTAGTATTGTCTTTCGACAGGAGGGTCCCTCTAGATGTTATCGTCGGGGCGCTGGAGGAGCTAGGCTACAAGGTAGAGGTAAAGCAGTATAAGCTAGCCTAGTCACTTCTTCCCGGCCTTAGCCTCCGTCTTGCTGGTCTTCTTTTTGCTCTCCTTCTTCCTCTTTTTGCTGGTCTTCTTTTTGGCCTCCTTCTTTTTCTTCTCTTTAGGTTTGTATTTCTCTTCGAGTTCCTTAAACCTTGGCAGTATAGACTCGACGTATATAGCACGGGCCTCCTGAACCGTTAGCTCGCCTCTAGCGACTTTCTCCAGGAGTTCCGATATCTCGATCATGGCCTCCAGCAACTCCGGATTTGTGACAGCGTATGTAGCCACTTCGACTTCCATGTCTTCCTCTGACACGAGCCGCACCCGTCATAACTCAATAGCGACTGTTAAGGTGTATTAAACACCTACTTCTACTAGAGCCCAACCCCCACTGCAATACGCGTATGCCAGTACAGTCCGGGGGCTCGCCTCTATGAGTCCACCCAGCGGCCTCCAGGTATCGGGAAACAGTCTTCCAAGTATGCTGGCGGTTAGTAGTGGGTCCCCGAGCGGGCCTAATATGACTCCCGAACCCTCCGGTCCTCTCGCCGGTGCTAGCAGGTCTGGTTCGGGCTTACAGAACGATGCTATGACTAGGGTTTTCTTCGAGATCTCGGTCAGGTATTTCTGTAGGCTGCGCGGGCTCTCTATACACGATGAGATTATTACTAGATCGCTGTCCTTCACGGACTCGGAAAGGGCTAGCAAAACACCCTCCCTGGAGGCCGTGTCGATAGCCCCAAGCGCTAGATTGATGTCATGGCTCGATTCCTCTATGTATTTGAGCATGCTATAAACGTCGTTGCTTTCACCCGGCTTGTCCAAGTCGATCGCCACAATCCGCCTGCCGTTTCTGTTAGCTTTGGCCACCCACCGAGCAAGTTTGAGGGGCTTGCTACTGTAGATCCATAGTATAGACTTCCATCCCATGGCTAGGACCGCGTCGCCATCGTGGGAGCACGCGATCCCCCTGGTTCTCCAGCGCTTGAAAGCACTGCCTGCGACTATTCTCGTGGTGCTAGTCTCTGTTTCATAGCCTACGAGTTTTCCAACCCTTAATCCACGGCAATGCAGTGGAGGTATAGGGGTAAAGGAGGCGTAGAGGCTTATCGCTATTGCTCCGAACACGCCTAGCGAGGCAGTGGCCCCGCCAACTATCGCTGTGAGGGGATTTACAGCTATCCTAGATAATAGGAGTCCCCCGCCTAGTACAAAGGGCCAATAGTCAGCGCCTGGCTCCACTATCCCTAGTCTTGCCAGTACCAGGGCCGATGTTATGGACGCCAGTACTGGGGTTACATAGTATCTTTTGCCTATTGTAAACGCTTCTAGAGCGCTATCCCAGGGGCCACGTAGATATGCTATGGCTAGTAGCATGCTCAGACTGAGGACGGACAGAATGTACCACTGGTATTGTATTAGTCCTTCTGTCATCTGTGGTTTCAGATAGATGAGTGATAACAGGCCTATGAGAGGGCTTTTACTGTAAATGCCTAGGCCTACCGATGTTAGCATAGAGGCGAGCGGTACTAGCGCTCTATACATGAAGGCTCCGAGCAGAGTACCTCCCTGGAATAGGCTAATCTTGTCGAGGTTGCGGATTATCAGGAGTAGGGCTAGGGGGGCTAGGATTTTGCCTGCCGGGTTGCATCTCCTAAGCGTCAAGGCCTATAGCCGGTGGCTATTAGGCTCGGGTTAAGGGTATATCTTTACCCAGGACCCTGAAGTGGAAGCCCTGGTGGCGTAGAAAGCGAGTGGATAATAGGTATGGCTAACGTGTTCGACCTACTTAACCCGTCGCTGAGGAAGGCGATTGAGAGGCTAGGATACACGAGTCCCCTTCCAATCCAAGCCAAGGCTATACCAGTCGTTCTAACTGGTAGTCACACTCTCATAACTGCTCCCACAGGAAGCGGGAAGACCGAGGCAGCCCTCTTCCCCGTGCTCTCAATGCTATTGGACAGACTCGACAATGGTGTTAAACTTAAGGGGGCTAGGGTAGTCTATATAACGCCGCTCAGAGCGCTCAACCGTGATGTAGCGCTTCGAATAGCCAGGATAGCTGAGGCGGTTGGGCTAAGTGTATTCCTCAGGCACGGGGACACTGTCCAGTCGGATAGGAGGAGGTTCATCGATAGGCCGTCCTCCATTGTTGTGACCACGCCGGAGTCGCTGAATCTAATGCTGACCACTGCTCATAGAGAGAGGATATGGGGTAATGTCGAGTGGATTATAGTGGATGAGGTTCACGAGCTCATAGACAGTAAGAGAGGGGCTGAGCTATCAGTAGTTCTCGAGCGGTTACAGAGAATCTCTAAGAGGAGGATACAGCGCATCGGCTTGTCAGCTACCTTGTCGAGGAGGTCTATCTCAGAGGCGGCTAGTATGCTGGCCTTTGATAGGAGGCTTTCGATAGTGGAGGACTACTCCACGAAGAAATACGAGATCAAGGTCTCTATAGTTGACGGGGGCAGGTACTGGGAGAGGGCTGTTGCGAAGATAGCTGATTTGGCTAGCGGGGTTGACGGATCCGTTCTAGTCTTCACTAACACAAGGGGTACAGCCGAGAAGCTAGCTAGCAGCCTGGCCAGGTATCTCAAGATGAAAGGAATCGACTATAGGGTCGAGGTGCATCACGGGAGCCTATCGCGTAGTGTCCGAGAAGAGGTAGAGCGCGGCTTCAGAAAAGGCGAGGTCAAGATACTGGTCTCTACATCAAGCATGGAGCTGGGTATCGATATCGGCCTGGTAGATCTGGTAGTGCAATTCATGTCGCCTAGGCAAGTAATTGCTATGACTCAAAGAGCCGGACGAGCAGGTCACAGTCTATTCGAAGTCAGCAGAGGAGTGATAATTACATCCTCCAATATATTCGAGGTCCTTGAGTCGGGCGTGATAGCTGTCAGGACGGAGAAAGGCCACTTAGAAGACCTAAGCCTGCCCCGCAACTCTTACGATGTAGCCTCCCATCAGATCGCGGCGCTGGCCATAGAGGAGAGGTCGCTGGCTGTCGACCTGATAAGAGAGGTCTTCCGGGGCTCTGGTTCTTTGAACGGGTTAGGCGACGACGAGATAGATTCCGTACTAGTCCACCTCGACAACGTTAATATAGTCCGCTACGATCCTGAGGGCGGTAATGTGAGGCTTGGGAGGAGGACACTCTCGTATTTTTACAGGGTATCCATGATACCAGACGAGCTGTCATTCCACGTATATGATATGGTGACCGGCTCCAGGATAGGCGATGTCAGCGAGAAGTTCGTCGAATCGCAGCTCTTAAAACAACGTGACACTAGTAGGTTCCGCTTTGTCCTAGGCGGCAGGATCTGGGAGGCGGTATCGATAGACTACGAGAAGGGTAGAATTGAGGCAGTCCCCCTAGTATCGGAGGACGCACTGATCCCCTCGTGGGAGGGCGAGATCATACCGGTAAGCTACAGGATCGCGAGGGAGGTCTGCTCCATACTCTCACTGTGCCAGCACGATCCCGAGGACTGTCGCAGGATGCTTGCCTACAGGAAGATACCTGCCGAGTGGAGGGAGAAGGTGGTAAACGTGGTCGGGGAGTCTACCAGGTCTTTCGGAGGGCATCAACTCCACCCCTATAACGGTATTCTGGAGTCTACCGGCGGCGTTACTATATTGTATTCTTGCCTTGGCAGTAATGGAAACCTAGCGCTAGCCCTCCTGCTGTCTAAGCTATTGGAGAACCATGTGAGGGTAGAGTTCGACTATATTCCCTACGCGATAGTATTCCGCTCGCCAGTAGGCGTTCCGTGCTCCCTGGTAGAGGACGCCCTGCTCAAAGCCAGAGAGATGGATGACGCTGAGAGACTAGTTCTTCTCCAGGACGCTGTCAGGAGATCGCGTACATACCTGATCCGCTTCATCCGTGTCGCTAAGAGAATGGGTATCGTTGACCCCGACAAGAGGCTTCCACTGGATTTCGCCAGGCGCTTATCCGATAACCTCAGAGGGAGTGTTGTTGAGGTGGAGACCATCAGAGAGATTATGCAGGAGAAAGTAGACGTGCACGCGTTAAACGACTACTTGGATAACCTGAGAGAGGTTAGATGCGTAGATACAGGAGAGGAGCCCTCGCCACTCGCAAGGGAGGTCCTAGATAACCCGTATATCAAGAGAGACGTTGCCGTTAAGGTTTCAAGACTGGCTATGGACAAGATAATCGAGTCAATAAAGAAGAGCTTAGCCAGGAGAAGCGTAATCATGCTATGCCTCTCATGTGGTAGGGCGAGGAGGATAACAGCCTCGGAGGCGTGGCGTAAGCCTAGGTGCCCTTACTGTGGGTCCCTTGCGATAGCGCCTCTGCCAGCTACCGAGTATGGCGATAGGATGCTTCAGGCCTATGAGAAAATGAGGAGGGGTGCTAAGGTACGGGGCGAGGAGAGAAAACTTGCTAGGGAGGTCCATGAGAGGGCATCGCTCTACCTTAACTATGCCGGTCAAGGCCTGGCCAGGTACGTGGTAGAGGCTCTAATGACCTATGGGGTTGGCCCGGCTCGGGCGAAGAGGATTCTATCAGAGCTCGTGAATAAGGGCGAGCGGTTCTTCTATGAGCATCTCTTGAGGGCTATGGAGGAATACGCTGCCAACCGGCAGTATTGGAGTACGAGAAGGAGGATTGAAAGGAGCGGTTGACGAATAATATTAATCCGCTTTTAGAGACGGGGATGTGGATAGGGAGGACGGTTAATGGAGGAATGTAGAGTAGCAGTTATAGCCGACTGGGACGCCGACGGCGTCGTGGGAGCAGCGCTAATATACTATGCCCAAGAGAAGAGGGGCGTGTTCCCCCTAGATTCAAGGGAGAAGGTATGCCTCATACCAGCGGGTCCGAGAAGTATCGTTGACGAGATTGGGGATAAGTGCTGGGAGGTAGTCGTTATAGTCGATATACCCTACACGCCCGAGGTAGACGTAGCGCTTAAGGCGCTAAAGGAAAGGTGCAACGCCAAGATATACTACTTCGATCACCACTCAAGCACGCTGACAAACCTGGCCGAACTAGAGGAGAAGTATGGAGTCTTCGGAGTCGTGGGTAAATCCTCCTCTGCTGTTATAATCAAGAGGTTCCTAGAAGGGATGGGCGTTAGGTTTACGCAGAGGCTCAACGATTTCGTCGCGGCTGTCGCGGTCCTGGAGGGGGGTAGAAGGTGGGTCAAGGAGGAAGTCAGCGAGAAGCTAGTGACGATCGCGGCATCGATCTCAAAGATGCTGAATCAAACCCGGAACCGGGAGGCATGGGTTAAGTACGTTAAGTGGGTGGCTAACCCCCTGCCCTTTGAAGACCCGGGTATAAAGCTCCGAGTAGACGATCGGGTAAACCTGTTGAAGGCTGGCGTGGAACTTTCAGAGCAAGCCGATAAAGAGATACGCGACACCGCCCTCCAGCTGGCGATGTCCGCCGTCAATCTAGGCTACTTGAGGTTCGTAGACGCCAGGGACAAGTGGAAGAAGAGGGGTGCCTCCGCGCTAGCGTCTGCGATTTACAAGATAGTAAACGTCCCGGTGGCGCTACTAGTTGAGAAGACGGACGGAGGCCGATTACTCGTAGTTAGATCCGGCCACGGAGAGGCGATGCCCGTAATCGAAGCACTCTACGACATGGGTATAGTAGTCGACAAAGGAGGCCACGGCAACATAGCAGTAGCCAAGCTAAACGACGCCGTCACAGTAGCCAGGTTAAAAGATGCGCTCAGGAGAGCGTTCATAGAAGCGATGAGGAAACGAAGCCAATACCAGAAACTAATAGACGACCAGCAATAGGCTATAGAGGGACCCCGTCGAGCCCGCGCATGGTGCCGCCGCCGGGATTTGAACCCGGGTCACGGGCTCGAGAGGCCCGCATACTGGGCCGGGCTATACTACGGCGGCTCCTCTGGGGTCCCCTGCTCTTGGTCATTGGATGTGGGGGTTTTTAGTGTTTCCTCTTTCTGGCCTTGTTTATGGTACTCGAAGAGTAGGTCGTATCCTATGAGTGCTTGTACTAGGTCTATGTTCATCGTGTACCCGTGTTTTCCCCTCTCTAATATTAGGAATGGTAGCGGTATCGGGTGGGAGTAGTATGATAGTATCGCTGCTAGATGAGTTCCTATGGCTAGTGATAGCGGTATCCACCTCGCTTCGACATAGGTTGACAGGAGGACAGCGTATGCCACTATAGCCACATCCACTACTACACTGGCCCCGAAGGGTCCAGCCGCGTACCCCATAGTGAGTCCTATAGCGAATGCGAATGCGTAAGCAACCATGTACGCGGCGGCGTATTCTCTATCCACCGTGAGTCCTCCGGGCATAGTGGATTGCCGGGCAATTAATTAATAAGGAGAACAGTCTTACAGGAGCCTGGCGATTCGCTGTCCACTAATGGGTGCATAATAATGGATCTTAAACCTAGAATAAGCGAGAAGAGATGGTCCATAGAATACGAGAAGGAGCTTATAGAGCAGTGGGAGAAGGAGGGCTTATACAAGCCCTCCTATGATACAAGCGATGAGAGGCCCATCCTGGTTGTGGACACTCCTCCACCATATGCTAGTGGAAAGTGGCATGTGGCGGGGACGGCTCATTACGCCCAGATAGACATGATAGCCCGTTACTTCAGGCTCAAGGGATACAATGTAATAGTACCGTTCTACGCCGACAGGAACGGTCTACCCGTTGAGGTACAAGTCGAGAAGACCCATAACGTCTACGCACACGAGATGGCTAAGACTCCCGAAGGCAGGCAAAAGTTCCTCGAACTCTGCAGGGAATTCCTAGACAAGGCCGAGGGAGAGATCGTCAAGGTCTGGAGGAGGATCGGGTGCTCCTTCGACTACTGGCGAGACGGGACCGACAGCCCCACCTACAGGACCCTGACCCAGGCCTCCTTCATCGAACTGTACAAGAAGGGCCTAATCTACGAGGACTCTCGACCAGTGCGCTGGTGTCCCCGGTGTAGAACCACCCTGGCCGAGGCCGAGGTAGAATATAGGGTCGAAGAGGGGTTCCTGTACTATATAAAGTATAAGCTCTCCGACACGGGAGAGGACTTAGTCGTCGCCACGACAAGACCGGAGTTGCTTGCTGGATGCGCCGCTCTAGCCTATAATCCAAGCGACGAACGGTATAAGGGTCTGAAGGGTAGGAAAGCGATAGCCCCCATATACAATCACGAGGTCGAGATAATAGAGCACCCTGTAGTGGACCCAAGCTATGGAACAGGGCTAATGATGATATGTAGCTTCGGCGACGAGGAAGACGTCAGGCTGTTCAGCGAGCTAGGCTTAAAGCCCAAGTGGCTGATAAACCCGGATGGCACTATGAGGGAAGAGGCGGGGCCGATAGCGGGGCTCCCCGTCGATAAAGCCAGGGAGAGGATAGTAGAGCTCCTTGAGGAGAAGGGCCTCCTGGTGAAGAAAGAGAGGATCACCCACAAAGTCCCCATTTGCTGGCGTTGCAAGACGCCGCTACAGATAATATACAGGAAAGAGTATTTCTTAAAACAGTTAGATTATAAGGATAAAATCAAGGAGATCGCTGGGACAATAGACTTCAAACCCGAAATGCATAGGAGAAAACTCTACGATTGGATAGACAGCATAACAATGGACTGGCCCATATCGAGGGACAGATACTACGCAACAGAGATACCCCTATGGACCTGTAAAAAATGCGGTGCAAAGCTAGTCCCAGAACCAGGGAAATACTACAGGCCGTGGAGGGACGAACCACCCTGGAACTCCTGTCCGCGCTGTGGAGCGCCGAAGGAATACCTCGAAGGGGAGAAGCGCGTGTTCGACACGTGGTTTGACTCCAGTATCAGCGTCCTCTACGTTACGCGTTGGATGAGGGATGAGGCCTTCTTCAGGAGGGCCTTCAAGAACACGCTGAGGCCACAAGGCCAGGACATCATCAGGACCTGGCTCTACTATAGCCTGCTAAGGGTCTATCAGTTGACCGGCAAAAGGGCGTTTAGATGGGTTAGGATAACCGGCATGGGCTTAGACCCCAAGGGTCGCCCGATGCATAAATCCCTGGGCAACGTAATCGACCCAGATCCAGTCGTAGAGAAGTATGGAGCCGACGCGTTTAGGTTCTGGTCTGCCATCGCGGCTAAGCTAGGCTACGACTATAGATTCGACGAGAACAAGATAAAGACCGGTAGGAACTTCGTGACAAAGATATGGAACCTAGCTAGGTTCGTATCAGCATTCCCCGAACCGAATTCAGCAGAGCTAACATTAGCGGATAAGGCTTTCATAGCGCTGCAGGACAAGTACCTAGTAGAGATCGACGAGGCGTATGCCGGTTTAGACGTATTCGACCCGGCACAGAAGTTATATGAGTTCATCTGGGACATATACGCGGCTCACTACGTAGAGCTAGCCAAGAACAGAGCATACAATAGAGAGGGAGCCTATACGGCGGAAGAGCAAAAGAGTGCATGGGCTGCACTGCACTTGATGCTGAGAAGAAGCCTAATAGCACTCTCTCCAATAATGCCGTTCGTGACAGACTACGCCTTTAGGAAACTCTATGGAGCGAGTGTCCATGTCCAGAGCTACCCAACCCCGGTGTTCGAGGACCAGGAGAGAGAGGAGCTGGCAAAACTAGCTCTCGGCATCATTGAGTTTAACAAGGTTATCTGGGCCTACAAGAGGGATCGGGGCTTAAAGCTCGTACAGCCGGTGGATGACGCGGTATTCTATGTTCCAGCTTCTCTAGGCGTGGCTGTCAAGGATCTTGAAGCGATGCACAAGGTTAGGATTAATGTCTACGAGGACAAGCCTCCGGCTGGGGCTTCGAGTCTAGGCGGGGGCTTCTATATAGTCGAGACCAGCTAAAACCTACTCCTTTAGATGTGCTCTTAGATACTCGGCCTGTCACGAGGTAGCTTGGTGCGTGGATTTGCTAGTAGATGTTATCGATAGGCGAAGGGAGCGTTTAAAGGTGAAGCCGGAATCCGAGGAAGACCTCTGGGTTTTGAAGACGGTGCTTAGACCCGGCGACTACGTTACGGGGAGAACGTTCCGCGACGTCGCTAGAGGTGGTAGGGGTGAGAAGGAGAAGAGGCCTATAACTGTTAAACTGGTTGTTAAACAAGTGGAGTTCCAGCCCTTCACGGGGAAACTCAGGGTCTTCGGTGTAATCGTTGAGGGACCCGAAGAGTACGGTGTAAAGGGGAAGCACCAGTCTATCCTAGTAACGCCGGGCACCGAATTGATAATAGAGAGGAGGGGTGGTTGGCCCCAGAAGGTTTTAGAGAAACTCAAGAGTGCGGGTCCAAGGGGCAGGGCCGTCGTAGCCGCGGTCGATTACGACGAATACGCGATAGCGGTCTTATCGGTTCACGGGATCAAGCTCGTGATAGACACGCACACCAGGCTACCGGGCAAGGAGGATCCCTCCAGAGAGCAAGAGCTAGATAGACTCATCAATGAGATCGCTAGGCGCATAGTGGATACAGCCGCCACCTACAATGCCAGGATAGTCGTCGTGGCCGGGCCCGGTACGCTGAAAAGCCTAGTGGCCGATAAGGTCAGGGTCCTGTCAAGAAACCTCCACGTCATGGTTGATGACGTCTCGATGGGCGGCCGCAGCGGCATAGAGGAGGCCCTCCGTAGACCGACAATCTGGTCCGCCCTGAGGGAGTATACTATAACGGAAGCTGAGCAGCTACTGGCGGAGGTCCTCAAGGACGCGTCCAAGGGTGGAGAGCGCATAGCTATGGGGCCCAAAGAAGTGTACTTGCTAGCTAAGATGGGTGCTGTCGAGAGAGTCGTTGTGGTGGATTCGATGATTTACTCTATAGACGATGAAATCCGGGAAACGATTACAGAGGCACTTGAGGAGATAGAGAATCGTGGGGGGCATATAGTGATCGTGCCCGAGGACTCGCCTATTGGTGAGAGGGTCAGGATGATGGGCGGCATTATAGCGTTGCTGAGGTTTAATGTGCCGGCAGCTGCTAGATCTCTAGACGCTGGAGACTAGCGTTATCGTCTCTCTGACCAGCGGGTGCTTCCTTATCTTGGTCACGATCTCGTCCAGCTCGGTCATATCACTTACTTCCAACCTGATAACCACATCATAGCTGCCGTAAGTTACAAGCGCCTCGGTAACCGAGGGCTTCAGGGACCTCGCGAAGTTCGCAACGTCGTATTCTCCCCCTATATCTGTCCTGACTAAAACGTAGGCCACGATCCCCAAGCCGATACACCTTGCTCAAGAGTTATCATCTATAACCTCGCTCCCCATTAAAGTTTTACCGGCCGCTGTGATGTGGGATTAGAAGGGTAACTGCCAAGCCCAACCTCTACTCTAGGGCTATGGGCTTTGGCCGGCGCTACTGAGCGGCCCTCTACGGATAGCCTCTATCGAGTCTCTCTCCACGTCGTGGGAGAAGACGGCGAGGGTTCCTATAGGCTCGACTCGTGATATCCCGATAAACGGTCTAACTCCTCCGGGGCCAAGATAATCTCCGCCGCATCCATTGACGAGGCCGATGCTCGCGGCGACATCGATGTTCCTGAGCTTGGATCTCAAATCTATGAAGGCCTTGCCCCTTCCAACTGCAACGTAGGCGATCTCTAGGGCGGCGCTTCCCAGGCTTCTAATCTTCATTCCCCTGCCGAGTATGGCTATGATATCGGCTAGTTTCACGGCCGCCTCCGGGTGTTCCACGTAGACATAAAGGAACCTCTCGCTGTCGCCTAGCTTCTCTATTGGTGTTCCCCCTAGATAGCATTTCTCCGGAGTGAAGGACATCGGGTAGCCGTAGAATATGGGTTGGACGACTCCTGCAACTACATCATCAATGCTCTTGGCTTGTTTGCTGGCTACTGCTATCGAGACAGAGCTCCATGGTATACAGTTAGCATAGTTCCTACTCCCGTCCAAGGGATCGATTAGCACGGTGAAGTCCCCTTTAGTCGTCTCCACGACTCCTGCCTCCTCTGTGACGAAGCGTCCCGAAACTCCTTCATGGATGAGTGCGTCGATTATGTAAGCCTCGCTTTCCAGGTCAGCCTTAAAGGTCTCCTCGCCAACCCTCTCGATAGCCTTACCCGTACACGCAATATCCCTCAGGAATCCCGCAGCCTCTCCAGCAACCTTAACTAGTACTCTCCTCAAGTCGTCATGCGAATATTCCATAAGCCAGCACCCCAGCTAGATCAACTCTATGTCAGACGATTTTAACCCGGGATTGTCTATCCTGGCGAGTTCTACGAATAGTTTCAGGGAATCAACAAGCCTCTCGTCGGGAACACCTTCAGCTCCAAGCGATACGGCCAAGACCCTCCTAGTCTCCATGGTGATCCTAGTCTCCATGGCATCCCTATGCGGATACACGTGGACTACACGGTTAGACGCATCCACTATAACAGGGGTCCCCTTACCCAGCACCTTGGACTCCGAGCCTATCGGTTTAAAGTAGCAGGCCTCCCCGCACCTAAGCAGCCTCAACGGCGGACGCGTCTTATCTAGGTCGTATAGGCCTATCGGGACTAGATAGTAGAGGCTGGCAGCGTTACCCGGATCCACTACATTGTTTATCCTGGGAACAGGCTTTCCACGTAGAATCCGCCTAGCCAGGGCTTCGCTACTAGGCCTAACCTTTGTGGGATCTATCCCAAGCCTCCAGAGCGTTTTCCTGTAGGCCCTAACTATAGGATCACTTGTAAGCATTGACGCGTCATCATACCTTGCTTTGAACTCTTCGATAAGAGCCTGTATCTTCTGTGAGAGCTCCTGGGAGGAATCTCTAACTGTGACATTATCCAAGACCAACACGGCTACCCTGATACCCATACCCCTTAGACTATCTTCTATCTCCATAAAGCCTCCTGGCACTAGCTAGGCACCAGTAGTAAGGGACCAGTATGAAGGCTTAAATGGCTCCTCTAAAGGCGTTTCTAACCTCAGGACGTGGTGGCCCTGATTGGGTATTTTCAGCAGGTTCTTGAGGCCTGGCTCCCGAGAGAGGCCCAGGGTAGTGCAGAGTCCATTTATGAAGAAGAGGATTGACGAGGCCCTGGCCGCGCTCTCGAAAGTGGTAGTGCCGGGCTATGATGTTGATATCGTTTCAAGTGGTGTAGTCACCCGGATCAGGGTAAGTACCGATGGGTCCCGAATAGTTGTATTCTTGGACTATACGGGGTCAAATCCTGGCTGTAGCTTTTGCAGGTTCCTGAACGATAGAATATGGGGTAAAATCATAGGTGATGCAAAGCGGTATCTTGAGGAGGCCGGTTTTAGGGAATCGTTTTTCCTCGATGCAGTGACTGGTGCACCGATAGTGACAACATAGTTTAACCTCATAGCATCTAAACAGGTTCCCCAGGGGGACCTGCCCGGTGGGCGCAGCCGTATCAGGGTATCTAAAGATACTATCACTGGCGGTACTGGTTCTCGTGGTAGTAGGACTGGTTATCGTGGGAGTCCGTGGCATGGCCATAGTGGAGGGCCGTAGCATGGAGCCCCTCTTCCATACGGGGGATGTGGTCTTTCTAGAGAAGAAGAGCCAGGGCGAGATAAAGATTGGCGACATCATAGTGTATGAGGCGCTGGACGGTAAATACATCATCCATAGGATCATTGGAGTGTATGAGGCCGGGGGCCTTGTGTGCTATGTTGTTAAGGGCGATAACAATCCCATCCCGGATCCGGGCGTCCCGCCGTGTCCCCTGAGGAATGGCGTGCGAGGAGTACCTTATTCTAGGATTAAAGGCGTCGTGGTATCGGTTGATGATGTGCCCGTGAAGATACCCTATCTGGGCGGGTTGACGCTACTCCTTAGGGGTTAGTTTCTGTTAGGAGGCGTGAGACTTCTACCACCCATTGGCCAGCGTCGGATCTCCTTGAGGCTAGTAGTTTCAGAGCCCTGTCCTCGTCGACGCCCATTCTCTCCATTATCGTGGGGAGGTTGGCTTTGATGCGATGGAGGGCGTCGTTGTGGTGTTTGCAGAGGGGCACGGGTTCTCTCGTAACGGCTTCTCTCCCGCATATAACGCATTTCACGGCCGGTTCTAGGACGCCTAGTGCGATAGCCAGTCTACGCTCTACGGAGTCTAGTTTTTCATAGTACTTCTCTATGAGTGTGTTTAGCTCCTTGATGGTTTCCTCGATAACGAAGGCTCTCGTGTATCGGCGGCTCCTTATTTTTTCGATTAATTGTTCGAATCTCCTGGTCAACTCTACCTTTGCAAGGTCCGGGAATAGTTCTTCTATTATATCAGCTACCATGATTCCTAGGTCGGTCACGATCGTGGCGCCCTTCCGAGACTCAAGATACTTTCTTTTAAACAATATTTCGATTATTCTGGCCCTTGTGGCCTCGGTCCCAATCTCATTGGCCTCCATCCATTTCAGTAAACTCGACCTGCTGAGCGCAGGCTTCTTAGCGGTCCATTTAGTAGTATAATTAACCTTTATAATATCTACTATCTCGTCCTCTCTAAGTACTGGTAAACGGTTCTCCTTTGGTTTCAGGAATAGATAGTACCGCCACCAGCCCTCGTCTATAATTACGATTCCCTTAGTCGAGTATAATCTACCTTCGCCGTCAACCATGAGTACATCTGTCCTATCAATCACGGCCGCGGTCGAGAAGGCTGCTAGAAACCTCCTCACGATTAAATCGTATATCCTAGCATGGTCCCTGTCAAGCCCTCGGGGAACTTCTCCGGTAGGATATATAGCTGGATGCGCTGGGTCATCCTTCCTGCCCTGCACGGGTTTAAGGACGCCTCTCGTCTCTGTGAGGAGCTCGTCCACTAGGATCCTATACTCGCCTATCCTCCTCAGGGAATCCAATATCGACCGGTAGTTTATAGTAGGTGGCAGCTTCTGGCTATTGGTCCTCGGATAGCTTATCAATGCGTCCAGGTAGAGGTCTTCAGCGAGCTTCTGGGTTTTCAGGGGCGAGTACTTGTATAGACGCGCTGCTTCAGCCTGGAGATCGCCTAGATTAAACGCTGGGGGCGGCCTGACTTTGATGGTAGATTTCTGGGTGCTAGTGATTTTCATCCGGGGATTGCTCCTGAGATACCTTGCTATCTCTTCGGCTTCCATTTTGGTCTTAGGAGTCCATTGGTGGGGATACGCTCTAAACACCACGCCGTCCTTCTCCAGGGTAACAGTCAAGTGGAAGACGGGGAGGGGCACGGCCAGTTTTATCTCCCGCCATCTCCGGACGGCTTCTACAAGCGTCGGCGACTGTACTCTTCCAGCGCTTAGCACGATAGGCTTGCCAGCGATCCGTCGCACCGCTTGCATCAGCGCTCTCGAAACATTTATGCCCCAAAGCCAGTCCATTTCGTGTCTAGCCTTGCCGGCTTCAACCATCTCTTTATCGAGAGGCCGCAGGTTCCTGTATGAGAGCCTCAACTCGGCTGGACTCAGGCTAGAAAAGACCATCCTCCACGCCCGTGTCGTGTCGCCGAACGCCTCGATTATCATATACCCGATTAGGCTGCCTTCGATGTCGTAGTCGCATGCATTTACGTACCTTGCAGCTCTCGGCAGAATGTATTTCAGGGTGTTGTAGAATTTCCTAAGGTAGCTGGCGCTTTTGTCGTATTCCCACAGCGGCCGCCATTCATATTCATACACGGGAAAGCCCCGTTTCCAGGTAGTGACGCCGAAAAGGTGGCCCGCGCTGGAGACGACTACTATCCTCTCCCCGTTACGCCTAATCATCCAATAGGGGACTCCATATAGCCTGCACTTAACGGCCCCACCGAGGGCTCTAGCTATTTTCTCAGCCGCCTTCGGCTTCTCAGCTATTATAGCCGTAAACCCGGAGCCCAAATAACAGCCTTTCCCGCCCGCGGCATGCCTAGAGCCTGCTCTCCGGGGCCAGCGCAATTTCCCTCATTCCTCATGAGGGGACGGGTAGGGTTAGCACTAGCAATACAGCGTATACAACCGCTATCAAGGCTGTTGTAGCGTCGACACCCGTCTCGCTTATCGCGGGGCCAGGATGGACTCCTCGGGAGAGCATGTACAGGCCTAGGACTAGCAGAGTGAATACTATCAGGCCAGGGGTCATCGTAGAAGCCATCAGGAGGAGTACGATGACTAGTTGCGATACAAAAGCATGCCCTCGGGGACCTAGCAGACTCCTAACTATATGGCCCCCGTCGAGCATGGCTACGGGAATCAAGTTCAGGAACGTCACGAAGAACACGATATAGGCTGAGAACGCCATCGGACTCAACACAATAGCTTCCCCGGGCCCGGGATTGCCTGGCGCGGGGAAGAGCATCATGATCAATGGCGTTAGCGGTAGAGAGGCTAATCCCGTGGCTGGCCTGATCACGGAATGCATTATACCATAGTAGGCTACCGGTATTGCGGCTATGAAGCCGGCTATGGGCCCTGCTATACCGATTATTGCCAAGTGCCTGTTCCTCGAAGGCAGCCATCGCATGTTTATGACAGCCCCGAAGGTCCCGATGAACCCCAGTTGTAGCGGCGGGGCTGGCAGTAGGTATGGCAGGCTCCTAGGCACATGGTATTTCTTCATGGCTATGTAGTGCCCGGATTCATGGATTATCAGGGGGAGGAGTAGGCCCAACAGGTATCCCCACGGGCTCCAGGCTAAGCCGGTCCCCTCTCTGGCGAAGGCCAGGCCGGAGATGTAAACGGTTGCCAGGGTTGCCGCGGCGAGTACTGCGTGGAGCGGTATTTTGGAGCGCTTCTTCGGAGTAGCGGCTACTTGTAGCACGACTCCTATCCTTGTCCTGACGGCCCTCATATAGCAATTCTCCTCTAATAGTCTATTGTAGAGTTCCTCCAGAGAGGATGTTAGGCTACCTCTCTTGGAGCGTATCACTAGGAATGATGATACCTCGTTATCATGGGAGACCTCTTCTACTTCGAGGTAACTATCTATTATACTGGCGCATCTAGGAGGGAGCTCGCTGCTACTCGACTCCAAGCTTCATCCCGAGTTCTAGGAGGACTTTGAGCGGTATTGCCTGGCCGTATCCAGAAGTATGGTATCTGAACACTGATATAGGTAGGATGCCCTTTTCTACCTCGTATCTAGCGATGTCTACGGGATTCTTCGATCCAACGACGTCAGGAGGAACGAGGGGTGGTATCCCTATGCTTAGCTGATAGGTTCTTACACCAATTATCCTGGCCTTCTCGTATCTCGTTAGATAGGGAGGACCTATTCTGACGCGTTCATCGATTACTGGGTAGTTGTTGTTAAACTCCGCGTTCACTTGGTATCCCCATTACTCGGTCATTGTTGACCAGCCTAGTGATATATCTATTTCTATTACATGCTGTGCCTAGGGGTGGAATGTTGGGGGTCCTCCCGAGGTGGCTGATACCGGCATTGCTGACCTTCCTGCTCTGGGGGATATGGGGTGTCCTGCTTAAGGAAGCCCAGAGGGGCAGGAGCTGGCAAGAAGTCTATGTGACTACCAACACGGCTATAATCATCATGGTCTTGGTGGTCCTGGCTACCAGTGGCGGCTTGAAGTTGTTCATCACGGGTAAGCAGGGAGTTATAGCGTTACTTGCCGGGTTCAGTGGAACCCTAGGTTATCTGTTTCTTGTGAAGGCGTTAGAGGCAGGCGGTAAGATCTCGGTTGTCATACCATTGACGCAGCTCTCCCCTGCGCTGACAGTAGTACTGGGGGTTCTATTCTTAGGGGAGCATCTATCACAGAAGCAGGCTCTCGGCGTGGTATTAGCGTTAATAGCGGTGTATTTATTATCTAGTTGAATTAAGATATAAAATATGTTTTAAGGTAATATTGATTTATTGTGTAAGAGAAAGCTATACTCGCTAGAACTCGAAGTTACCGCCGCCGAACTTGCCGGGTCCCTCTTCTTCCTCTTCTCCGCCTTCTCCTTCCTTGCCCTCTTCCTTCTTCGGAGGAGCAGCGGATATGACGTCGTCTATCTTCAGCAAGCTTATGGCCGCCTCGCTAGCGCTCTTGATGGCCTGCTTCTTTACTAGTATCGGCTCGTATACGTTGAGCTTTGTCATGTCATCTTCAATCTTGCCGTCGACCACATTGACTCCGGCGAACTTGTAGCCTTTCGCGTGGAGGCTCCTCAGCTGTAGTAGCGTGTCGAGCGCGTCCATGCCGGCGCTCTCAGCTAGGACTACGGGTACCACCTCTAGTGCCTCGGAGTATGCCTCGACGGCCATCTGCTCCTTGCCGCTGAGGGACTTAGCGTAGTCCTTTAGTTTTAGTGCGATCTCGATCTCGACAGCTCCACCACCGCCGACAATCTTCGGCTCCTTCATTATGTTCCTGAGCGAGTGGAGGGCATCCATTACGTTCCTCTCGGCCTCATCTAGCAGCATGTCGTTGGCGCCTCTGAGGAGTATTGTTACGCTTTTTGGGTTCTTTGCTCCTTCTATGAATATCATTTTGTCTTCTCCTACTCTCTTTTCCTCCACCAGCTCTGCATAACCCAGATCCTCTGGTTTGAGGTCTCTTAGGCTGGTTACTATTTTTGCTCCTGTTGCCTTGGCTATTTTTTCTATGTCGCTCCTCTTCACCCTCCTCACAGCCATAATACCCTTCTTAGCGAGGAAGTGCTGAGCAACCTCATCAATACCCTTCTGAGTAACAACAACACTAGCACCAGTAGCAGCAATCCTCTCTACC
>WWDN01000084.1:0-9470 GCA_035615875.1 Thermodiscus sp.
ACCTCGTCGGCGCCATCTATATAGACGTCTAGTACGGGGGCTACGCTGGGATGCACGGGGACATAGCCTCTCTCGGCCAGCATCAACGCTGAGGCCAGGCTCGACGAGGCTATCACTGACGGGTTTATGCCTGTAGAGGGGAGTGCTTCTATTAGTTGGGCGACCGTGGATCCCGTGCCTATACCGATTCTATCGACTTCTATACCCAGATCCCTGACAAGCTGTAGAGCTCCCAGTGCAGCCGCCTTCTTAGCGTTGCAGCCCTCCAGGACGATGCACCCATGTCTACCCTATACCACGTTAGGATATTATTGTAGGTGTCTACAAGAGGTCCAGTGGAAACAGAGGGGTCCTTTTATACCCTGCACCACGGGCCAATTACACCCCCTCGCCCCATAGGTTCCACTGGATCCTGTTCCCCCTGTTGCGAGTATCGGATGCCATGCGTATATAATTAATTTTCATGTGATCTATTTATCCTCATTCATTATACAAACACAATAAACAAAGGCCTTGAAACAACACCAACCCACACCGTTGGTTCTGGGAACTCTCCACATGAAGACAGGGGGTCCCCCGCTGACACGTTTATGCTCCACTTGAAACAGGGGGGTCGTCAACCACAGGTTTACAGTACTCCTTCCCGTAGGCGAGCGGAGGAGGCTCGGCCCCCACGCTAACACTACACTCTACGGGCATCCAAGCGAGGGTCCCTCTCCCTACAGCCGGCCCCCACCAGTTATACCTGGTGAGATGTCTAGCCGACGAGACCGGAGAGGTATACCGGCCTGGCACGAGCGCCCGAGGAACCCTCACCCTGACGGGCCCGGCATTAGGATCCCTATACCCACACCTCTCACACCTATACCCCTTCCCTTTACCCATACTCTTCATGCGAGACCCACACCTAGGACACCTGGGAGCCAGGTACAGTTCCTCGCCAGCAAGCCTATAGACAACCAATACATCAACAGCCACAGTGTCTCCCATGCTCCTAGGCACAACTCCACCCTCGACCCCAACTATGTCTCCCTCCACCAGCATCCGAGCCGCATCCCGCAGAGGGCCTGTTTCCCTGTAGAAGGCTAGAGGGACCCTCCCCCACTGGGTGTTGAGCTCTACGATCACGTGGCCTCCGGGGAGCTCTCTAGGCCTCTTAGCTACTACTCCCTTGAGCTTAACGTAATTGTAGGGTCTGGGAGGGACCCTCAAGGGACCCGCCCCCGTGTGTTGGTTCGTCCTGTAGAGCACCCAGCCAGCAGGCTCCTCGCACAATAGCCTCGAAGCCTCTCCGAGGCACGTAGGCTCGGCCCCCCGGAAGCCTATGAGCACGGGGTCAGGACCTCCAGGAGCGGCTACTAGCTTGCCAGCGGCCAGATCGTAGTTGGCATATTCGCACGGGGGCAATTTGGCCTCGTCCATGGGATCATCCCTTATACATCTATCCTCTCCGAGCCTCTCTACACGCCTGTATGCTATGAGTTCGAAAGTGTAGGGGTCCCAGGGCGCCAGAGCCGCCAGCGAGAGGATGGCTCCGACGAGCCCGCTACCCCTCCTCACTGTTATACCTAGTCTAGCCGCCGCCTCCTCGACTAGCTCTACAGGTACGAATTCCCTCCTACCCCTGTGGTAGAGGATTCTGAGCAGAGGGACCCTCCAGGGCTCTGTTCCCCTGTAGAGCGCGAGTCCGGGCGACTTGCCGGGAGCCTTTACAGGCATGTAACTGTCGATTATCTCGTTGATCATCTCATTGATCTTCTCGTAGTCTAGCCCCGTGTATCCTCTTACGACTACCGCCGCGTTGCCCCGGGTCTTTCTTGGGACCACGGGGTTGAGCCTCACGAGTAGGGGATAGTCTGCCAGTACCACGTGGTCCCGGAGCCTTGAGAGGATAATCCATGCTAGGTGCGTGGTACACCCGCCCCAGGGGGTGTCGGCGTCGTCAATGGCTACAGTGAAGGGGTATGGGAAAGAATCCGGGTTTGCCGTTGGGGTTGTCAATCCCGGCGACCAGGATATCTGCTAGGGAGGCTATTCCTTCTTCTTGTGCATTACTACGATGCTGGTCATGCTGCTCTTTACTCCATCCATCCGCCTTATCTTCTCTGTTATCAGGGTCCTCAGGGAGTCCATGGTGTCGGCCTCTATGACTGCTATGACGTCGTGGACCCCGTAGACCATGTATACCTCCTTGACCTCCGGTAGCTCGAAGAGTTTCTCGAAGATTTCATTCTCCTTACCGACCTCGACGTTTATCATCACGATAGCGAGCGCCATGGCGTACACCTCGATTCCTACACTTAAATTATACTGGACGCGGGCTACTATAAAGGTTTCCAGGACTCTATCGCCGCTATGACTGAATCCCTCACCCCGGCGTCCATGGAGGCGAACTTCTCCAGGAGTGTGAACCGCTCTTCTACTCCCTTAGAGGAGATGTAGGCCTCTATCCCTCCATCACCACCCACGAGGACCTCGACGGGGAGCCACAGCGTCTCCGGGTATACCTTCACTCTATCCCCAGGCTCTAGGCCGAGAGCACGGGAGGCATAGTATAGTATGAGCCGGGCTTCGAGTTCGGGCCCGCTCTTTATGGAAACCTTCGATCTGAAACCAGTCACCATAGCCTTCAGCAGGCCCTTTACTCCCCCTATCTTGAACGTCGGCTTAGTCTGGGAAACTTCACTAGCCCTCTCTAGGGCCTCGGTAATCTTCCTACCGTACTCGTCTGGCTTCACCAGTGGCTCCAGGCGCACGCCCCCTAGGGGCATTTTTATGAATCCGAGGTCTCTTGGCGTGGCCAATACGAGTATCCTAGTCCATAGGGCCTTCAAGGATAGGTGTGTCTCGCCATAGAAGCGCTTCCCTCTACCAGTCTCGACGATATAATAGGGCAGGTATATTCTCGCCTTCATGGTCGACGCCGTGGAGGGCTTTCCGGCTCCAGGGCTAATAATTTTAGAGTCGAGGAGGGTATGGTTGTTAGGGGTGTAATACCTGGCCGGGCGATGTTGTCCGGCTGTGATGACAGTATTGGTGGTTGGGTGTGCGCTGGCTTGCGGTGAAGCTGGTTAACTTCGTCATAGTGCTAGTGATTGTAACATTCATTGTCGCCGCGATATTCGCCGGGCCACTGACTGAGAGGCAGAAGCAAGCTCTCAGGCAAGAGATTCAGCAGGAGGTCATTGCACAGCTCAGGCTGCCTGGAGGGCAGGAGCTCAAGAAGGAGATAATAAAGGAGTACCTGGATTATGCTAAGTCCCATGGACTCCCCATAAACAATGAAACGCTCGACAAGGACGCGTTGCGGTGGTATATAGACCAGTTGACCCAAGAGGAGATACACAACCGCGGGCTAGACAAGCCGTGGTACATAATAGCGACCAGGTATACCAAGACCATGCTCACCTTCGAACCAGTGAATTCGAGCGCTACGCTGGAGACTAGGGGCTTCTTCTTCTACAAGCAGGGGGACAAGAACGCGTACCATATAATACTTGAGAGGGTCCCCTTCAGCGTCCTCCTATTCACGACATCGTCAACAATAGTGATCCTCCTAGCAACGCCGCTAGCCCTCTATGCCGCCAGGAGACCTGGAGGCATACTCGATAACACGATAGTTGGGTGGAGCGTGTTCAGTGTCAGCATGCCTTGGTGGTGGCTCGCCATGGTCTTCATATTCTTCTTCACACAGCGATACCATATCTTCCCGAAGGTGACGGAGAACTTCGATCCACATGACCTAGGAAATCTTCTCTCAAAGGCCGCACTCCCGGTGCTGACAGTCACCGTGCTCAGCGTGGGTGATACAGCATATAGGATGAGGAACATCTTGTTAGACGTCTTTAACGAGGACTTCGTAATGGTGGCAAGGGCCAAAGGCCTGCCAGAGCCGACAGTCCTAAGGAAACACGTGCTACGGGCAGCCGCGCCGCCAATAGTAACAATAGTACTCTTCTCAATCGTCCTAAGCGTCTTCGCGGGGGCAATAATAACGGAGTTGATATTCGAGTGGCCGGGTCTAGGAAAGCTCTACTGGGACGCCATCTCCGCTAACGACGTGGCAGTCCTAACGGTCCTAACGTATGTGACGACGCTCCTCTACCTGGTAACCAGGCTTGTTCTAGACATCCTGTACACGCTACTGGATCCGAGGATTAAGAGGGCGTGAGGAGGTGATTATGATTGTTTGAAAACTTCAAGTCTAACATGAAGATCGTGCTCCGGACCTGGAGTGGTAGAGTTGGGGTCGCTCTCCTACTCATCCAGGTGATCCTGGCGTTTTACGCGGTGGCAGCATACTACCCTGATGGGATGAAGCTGTATGAGCAGGGTAAGCAAGCATACTACCCCTATAAGTATCCCGCAACCGTCCCTCCATGCTGGGTAGTCGAGGACAAGTTCAATACCATAACCCAGACTAAGGAAGACTTGAAGGTCCACCAAGAAGTCATGAGTAAGATTCCCGAGGACCTACGTATAGTAGCGCCGGACCTCTACGACATACTGGACAAGCAACTAACGCCAATACTCAAGACGGGCTTCTACAAAGTAGTCTACTACGACTACGAGGGAACAATCAACATAACTAGCCACTCCCTGCCAAGCGATGTAAGACTACTCCTTACACTAAAGATCCCCACAGACCTCCAAGCATCCGGCCAGGTAGTAGTCACCTCCGCCTGGATGTACATAGAGAGGCCTGATAGCGAAGCAATCAATTTCGTCCCGGTAATATTCTTCCAGGGACAGCTCTACAGTCAAGGCAAAAATGCAACCAATGTGCTCACCATATACGGCTCGGTTATAAAGAAGACAGTAGGGGGCAACGTTACCTACAATGCAAGGGCCGAGACCCTATCCAACTACAAGAATTCGCCCTATCTCGCATCTACACTAGACAAGACCCTAACCAGGCTATACGAGATACTCGGGATACAAGCATCTAATCAAACCCTCCTCGACCCGAGAATGCTATTCGCGACAGTTGATAACGGCAAGATCACGGGCCTCAGTGGTACATACAAGGTGCACATAGGCATGTATGCAGTCGTCCTGGCCAACGCTGCCGACGCCGCCAAGAACAGTATGGGAATTGTGCATTACAAGTTTAGGCTAATGGGTAACTGCCACGGATTCTTCGGTACAGACGTCTACTCTAGGCCCATCGGCCTAGGCCTCCTGCTAGGGCTCCCATACGCCTTCCTACTAGGCTTCACGGTAACCTTCGTCTCAACGTTTATCGGCGCGATATACGGGACCCTGGCAGGATACTGGAAGGATATAAAGGGGGAGATCCTAATGAGGATCGCCGACGTCATGCTCTCCCTACCATTCCTCCCAATACTAATCGCTATATCTTACGCCTTCGGCACCATCACGTTGAAGTCACTGGCTATAATCATGATCGCCCTCTCGTGGGCGGGTCCCGTTATAGTAGTTAGGAGCATGGCCCTACAGATATCAGAACAACTGTATATCGAGGCGGCCAAGGCGGTCGGAGTATCGACGAAGAAGATAATATTCAAGCACATCTTCCCGCAAATATACCCGTACACAATGGCTATAGCTGTACTGTCAATCCCCGGGATTATAGTGGCTGAGGCCAGCCTGGCGCTACTCGGTTTCGGCGACCCCTCAGCCCCTACATGGGGTAAGATGTTGCAGTTGGCGTATAACGTCAAGGCTGTGACGACGGGATGGTGGTGGATGTATATATTCCCGGGCCTCGCATTGGTGATATTCTCGGCCACGTTCCTGTTGATTGGGAGAGCTATAGAGCCTATAGTGGCTCCGAAGTTACAGAAGTAGTGTAGGATAGACAATTATTTATATCAAATTTCTTTTAATGATTGGTGGTATTCCAAATACTTTATAAAGCCCTTCTCACGATAATGTTACTATGACCGAATAATCATAGGGTGAGATGTGTTTGAAGAAGGCGGTAGCACTAATAATGATAGCGTTATTCGTAATACCAGTCGCAGCCGGACTAGTTAGCAACGCGCAATACGTGCAAACGATCATAACGAAGAGGATAGAAGAGGACACCAATGCCATAGGAAGCCTACTAACGGGCGACACACAGGCAAGACTATTCCCGATAGGAGACCCAGACGCCGCAATGAGGCTAAAGGACGCTGGATTCGACCTAATCACGCCGTACAGCGGAATGAACAACCTACTACTCAACCCCAACCACTGCAGTGACGGGAGCCTAAACATATTCGTAAACAGAAAGGCCAGGTTCGCGCTACAATTCCTAGTGCCAAGAAGCGACATCGTAGCAAACATATTCAAGGGCTTCGGAATACCACAGTACATACCATGGATACCCAACGACCCAGACTATCCATACCTAGTAGGAACAGCCCTAAAGATACAGTTCCTAATCGAGAACAAGGGCGAGGAATACGGTAAGCAGCTATTAGCAGAAGCACTACAAGAACTAGGAGCAACCAAGGGTAACGACGGCAAGTGGTACTACAACGGACAACCAGTCACCGTGAAATTCGTCATCAGAGTCGAGGACCAGAGAAAGGACATTGGAGAACTCGTAGCACACAAGCTAGAAGAGGTAGGACTAACCGTAGACTACCTCTACAAGGACTTCAGCGGAGCAATTCAGCTAGTCTACTACGGAGACCCAAGCGCCTGCGAGTGGCAGATCTACACTGAGGGCTGGGGAATCACAGGAATGACCAAGTACGACTACGGTAACTTCGTGTGGTTCTACACCGGATACTGGGGCGGAGTCCCCGACGTATCCTGGGGTGGCGACTACCAGAACAAGACACTAGACAAGCTCGGAGAGTGGCTAGACACCGGCAACTACACGAGCGAAGACCAGTTCTGGCAGATGATAAACGAAGGCGTATGGATGGGCTTCCAGGAGTCCATAAGGATATTCATAGTACAGACAGCTGACATCCTAGTCGTCTCAAAGGACCTGGACGGCATAGTCCAGAGCCCCAAGGCCACGCCATGGAACGAGTTCACGTACGTCAGCCTGCAATACGCTAAGGGTGACACCGTCAAGTTCAGCAACAGATACGTCTACAAGGAGGGATGGGTGTGGAACCCTGTAGGTGGATTCTCCGACATGTATAGCGCAATAGCAGTCAGGGCCGCGGTATACTTCCCATTCGGAGTACAGTCAAGGATAACAGACGGACAGCCGGGCTGGAGCCCGCTTGGCAGCACAACGTGGAAGGTGGAGAAGAACGCGACAATCCCCGACGACGCAATACTCTATGACCCAGCCCAGCACAAATTCGTGACAGCCGCTGAGGCAGGAGTAGCCGGAAAGAAGGTGGCCAACGAGGTCATACTAAACTACAAGATACTACCACAGGTCACATTCCACGACAACACCAAAATGACCCTAGCAGACATGATAGCACCACTAGCCGTGATATTCGAGTGGGGTACAGACACCAGCACCAACACAACCCAAGACCCATGGTTCGAGAAGAGAGTTGCTAGGAACTACGCCACGACGCTCTCAACACTCAAGGCCGTTAAGATAATCAATGAGACTGCAATAGCAGTCTACACCGACTACGACCACATAGACCCAGGAATCGTAGCTGCCACAGCCGACAGATGGAGCGTCACTCCGCTAGAGCTACTAGCCGCCATGGACCTGCTAGTGAGGAGCAGCCCCAACTACGTATGGGACTACAGGAGCCAGAACCCAGACCAGGGCATCTATGCAGTGCACCTAATAGACCCAACACAGGTAGAGAAGATGGTCCAGCTAATACAGAACGCGACCGACAACCCACAGCCCTCATGGGTCCAGGACCTAATCAACATGGGCTTGCTAACACTAGACGAGTGGAGACAGAGAGTCAACAACCTAATAGCATTCGCTAACGAGCACAACCACCTACTGATCGGAGAGGGACCATACTATCTAGAGAGCTATGACAGTGTAAACGACCAAGTAACACTCAAGAGGTGGAGCGCATTCCCGCTCGACCCGGCAAAGCTCTACCAGGAGCTACAGCCTAGGAGCGTGTCAATATCAACAACTGTGTTGCCAGTGACACCTAACACGGCAGGCAGTATAGTTGCAACGATAACTGTAGAGGTCAACGGACAGCCAGCCACAATGGACGATGTAGAGCCATTCGCAGTACTGATAAACCTTGACACATTCGAGTCCATATTCCTGAAGTTCACCCAGACAGCACCCGGCCAGTTCCAGGTAGTACTACCACAGGACATGCCCGAGGGCTACTACCAGCTAAGCGTGATGATCTACCCGAAGGGATACTCCAACCCTGGACTCGACAGCCAAGTAGTCCACCTAGTAAAGCCGCAGCCGACCACTACTACGACTACAACCACAACGACGACAACAACTACTACGACCGCAACCACAACAACTACGACTACAACGACAACCACGACCGCTGCACCGCAGCCGACCACTACTACGACTACAACCACAACAACCACGGCTGCTGGAGGAGTCAGTGGAACAACAATAGCAGCGATAATAATAGTAATAATAATACTAGCTGCAGCATATTATTATCTGAGAAAGTAGATCAAATAATATTTCTTTTATTATAAACTTATTTTTCTAAACCCCTCACACATTTATCCCTACCCAGCAACATACATTACCCCGGTTAAACCCTCTACCGGTGAGAGCTAGGATGTCAACAGTGCTGGAGGTGAACAATCTAAGAACATACTTCTTCACACTCAGAGGAGTAGTACGAGCAGTAGACGGCGTCTCACTAAAACTCAACAAAGGGGAAACTTTAGGAATAGTCGGTGAAAGCGGGTGTGGAAAGAGCACCCTAGCATGGAGTCTAATGAAACTAGTACCTCCACCAGGTAAAATCATGAGTGGATCAATAAAGATTGATGGCATGGATATCACGAAAATGAGTGAGTCAGAGGTCAGGAAGAAGATCAGATGGAGGAAAATAAGCATGATATTCCAGGGAGCTATGAACGCGTTAAACCCCGTATACAAGGTCGGAGACCAGATAATAGAACCGCTAACACACCACCTAAACCTGGAGAGAGAGGAAGCACTAGAGAAGGCTAAGGAGCTAGTCGAAGCGGTCGGGCTCCCCCCTGAAATACTAGATAGGTATCCCCACGAGCTATCTGGGGGCCAGAAGCAGAGGATAGTTATAGCCATGGCTATAGCCATGGAGCCCGACATAGTGATAGCAGACGAGCCTACAACCGCCCTCGACGTAGTCGTTCAAGCACAGATACTAAACCTAATGAAGAAGCTACACAGAGAGAAGGGGATAAGCATAATCCTGATAACGCACGACCTAGGAGTAGTAACCGAGTTATCGGAGAAGATAGCGGTAATGTACGCGGGCAAGATAGTCGAGTACGGTAAAGCCGAGGATATATTCGAGAAACCGCTACACCCCTATACACAAGCCCTGATAAGAGCCGTGCCCAGGCTCAGAGGCGATATCCACAAGCTA